>CAKPCG010000008.1 GCA_934141475.1 uncultured Clostridia bacterium | reverse complement strand
GCAGATAAATTATTAGTTTTAAAATTATATTTATTGCCAACTATTTTTTCACCATTAGGATCATTTTTTGTCATAGTATTTATTAAAAAATTTTCATCAGATAAAGGATTAGAAATATCTTTTTGAATTTCACCAAAAAGTTCATACATAAACTCTTCATCATAACTTTTATTTTTTGCCATTTTGAACACTCCTTCCTAAGCGTATAAATCCATTATATCATCTCCACGCTTTCGTGTCCAATATCTATCTTAACACCAGACTATTCTTCAAACTTCAATTTTTCTTTTTTTACGTTTTGTCTATTTTAAAATAATTTTATACACAAATTTCACATTGTGATACAATAAAGGAGTTTTTTTATATAGATGCAAAATAAATAGAATAAATAAGAAAATATATGATATAAAAGAAAAGCAAAACGCAATAAATACAACCCCACAAAAAATCTAATAAAATAAAAAAAATTTTTTTTTTCCCTATTATCCCAACACAACCAATAGACTTTTTCAAAAAAATATGATAATATCTGATAAACAGAAAGGAGGCTAAAAATGTGCACAGCAGCAACCTATAAAACAAAAGACTCTTACTTTGGAAGGACTTTAGACTATGAATACTCATATCAAGAAGAAATAACAATAACTCCAAGAAATTATACATTTAATTTAAAAAACCAAGAAAAAATACAAAGCCATTATGCAATAATAGGAATGGCATATATATTACAAAACTACCCATTATATTATGATGCAATAAATGAAAAAGGACTAGCAATAGCAGGACTAAACTTTGTTGGAAATGCTTTTTATAATGATCCAAATCCTAATAAAGAAAATATTGCTCAATTTGAATTTATTCCTTGGGTACTAAGTAAGTGTGCAAATATAAAAGAAACAAAAAAACTAATAGAAAAAATAAACATAACAAACATACCATTTAATAAAGACTTGCCACTTGCAAATTTACACTGGTTAATTTCTGATACTAAAGATGCTATAACAGTAGAGCAAACAAAAGATGGTCTAAAAATATATGATAACCCAGTGGGTATTTTAACAAATAACCCTACATTTGATAAACAATTATTTGAACTAAATAATTATCAAAATTTATCAACAAAAAATCCTAAAAATACATTCTCAGAAAAATTAGATTTAAAAACATATAGTAGGGGAATGGGAGCAATTGGTTTACCAGGAGATTTATCATCCATGTCAAGATTTATAAGGGCATCATTTGTAAAAATGAATTCAAAATCTAACGATTCTGAGCTAGAAAGTGTAAGTCAATTTTTCCATATATTAAATTCTGTAGAACAACCAAGAGGATGCTGTGAATTAGAAAATGGAAAATATGAAATAACAATATATACATCTTGTTGTAATTTAAACAAAGGAATATATTATTATACAACATATGACAATCACCAAATAACAGCAGTAGATATGAGAAAAGAAAACTTAGATACAAGTGAACTAATAAGTTATAAATTAATAAAAGATGAACAAATAAAAATGCAAAATTAAAAAAATACTAAAGTAAGGGAAAAACTTACTTTAGTATTTTTTTATTTTTTGGCTGTAATAAATAAAAATTAACAACATATAAATTAAACAGAAAAACAAAGGAAGCGAGGAGAAAAATGGAAAAAACAATATCAGTTGAAGAAAAGATAAGAAGAGCAGAAGAAATATATAGCAGAAGAAATGGCTCAAATTATACATATTCACATTTAGAAAATCAAAGAAAAAAAGGTCCAAGTCTAATTACAAGAATGCTAAAACAGATTGTAATATGTTTTATAATATATGGAATATTTTATGTAGTAACAAATAGGCAATATTATATGTCTAAAGAATTTCAAACAAAAGTTGAGCAATATGCAAGTCAAAATGAAGTAACTAAAAATGCATATTATAAAATAACAGATTACTTAAAAAAATATATACCTTGGATAGATAATGGAAATAGTCAAACACAAGAAAGTGAAAATCAACAAGAAACAAACCAAGATCAAGCAAACCCAGATCAAACGAATCAGAATCAGACTAATCAAGATAAAACAAATCAAGAACAAGTAAACCAAGTAAGCCAAAATGAAGACCAAAATATTGAACTAAATATAGGAGGGGCAATAGAAGAAATTGAAAATAGTGAAAAAACACAAGAAGAAAAAGATGTAGAAGAAATAAAAAATAAAATACAATTTGAAACACCAATAAATGGAAGAATAAGTTCAACATTTGGATGGAGAAGCCCTACAACTGTTACAGTTCCAAAATACCACACAGGCCTTGATATAGCTGCAAATACGGGAACAGTTATAAAATCAGCAACAAAAGGAAAAGTAATACTTGCATCAAGTAAAGGAGACTATGGAAATCATTACAAAATACAAACAGAAGACATAATAATAATATATGCTCATTGTAGTAAACTATATTTAAAAGAGGGAGACGAGGTAACAAGAGGGCAAGAAATAGCAGAAGTAGGGTCAACTGGTAATTCAACAGGACCTCATCTGCACTTTGAAATAAGAAGAGAGGGAAGATTAGTGGATCCACAACTAATTTTAAATATTTAAAATTATGATATTAAAAATAGATTTGAAAATATTTATGTTTTTTATAATATTTTATTTATCTAAGCAAATAGAAATATATTTAGTAATAATGTTTTTCGCTTTTATACATGAGTTAACTCATCTTTTAGCAGGAATATTATTAAAAATGAAAGTAAAAAGAATTTCAATAATGCCATTAGGTTTTTCAGTCGAATTTGCAGTATCAGAGGAAAACTACAATAAAAAAATCTTAAAATCAAATATTTTGGAAATAAAAAGAATTGTTATTGCAATAGCAGGACCATTAATAAATTTAATAATATGTTTAGTAGCATCAAATTTAAATATCCAATATGAACTAAAAAATATGATTATATATTCCAATTTCTTAATAGCAATATTTAATTTACTGCCAATCTATCCATTAGATGGTGGAAGAATAATAAAATCTATATTATGTATATATATTGGTAGAAAAAATGCAATAATTATAAGTAATAAAATATCTAATATAACATTGTTTTTAATAACATTTTTATTTAGCATCTTAACATATGCCATAAAAAATATAGCATTAGTACTAATATTGATATATTTATGGTATATAGTAATAAAAGAAAATAAAATATTCAAAATGAAGATAAAATTGTACAATATGTTAGAAAAAAACAAACAAATCCAATAAAAATACAAAAAATATGTACAATAATCTAAAAATATGATATAATATAAGTAATTGAGGAAACGGAGGGATGAAATATGTTTGAAACCAAATATAGTAAAGTTTTAACAGTACTATTAGTAGTAATAATGCTAGCAATAGTAGGATTGGGTTTATATTTAGGATATAATTATTATAATAACTATAAAACAGGAACTGATTCAAGCAAATATGTATCAACATTTGCTGAAGAAGTTCAAAACACAACAGGTGACAATGTTACATCAGGAGGAATTGCAGAAAATATAGCAGCCTCTGAAGCAAATTCTAATAATGGAAAACAAGAAAAAACATATAAAGGATTTAATGTAATTGGAACAATAGAAATCCCAAAAACAAAAGCAAATTATCCTGTTTTAGAAGGACCACCTACTGTAAAAAAATTAGATACATCAGTTGTAGCATTATACCCACAAAATGCAGTGCTAAACACTGAAGGAAATGTTGTAATATCTGGACATAACTACAGAAATGGTCTATTCTTTTCAGACAACAAAAAATTATCAACAGGAGATAAAATATATATAACAGACTTATATGGAAATAAAGTATCATATGTAATATATAATATCTTCCAAGCAGAAGAAAATGACACAACATTCTACAACAGAGATACAAATGGTGGAAGAGAAATAACATTATCAACATGTACAGATGACACATCACAAAGACTTATTATAGAAGCAAAAGCAGAATAAAATAATAATTTAAAGGAATTTAAAAAATTCCTTTATTTTTTTTTACCTATCGTATATAATAACAAAAATGGAGGTAAAGCTATGAATGAAACAGAAGCAAAACAAAGAATAGAAGAATTAACTAAAAAGACATCACATTATGCAGAAAAATATTACAACGATGATAGCCCAGAAATAAGTGATTTTGAATATGATATGTTAATGCTAGAATTGAGAGATTTAGAAAATAAATATCCAGAATTTATAAAAAAAGAATCATACACACAGCATGTTGGAGGAAATGTAAAATCAGGATTTAGTAAGGTAGAACACGAAGTACCATTATTAAGTATGCAAGATATTTTTAATATAGAAGAAATAGATGAATATGTAAATAAAATTCAAAAACAAGCAGAAGAAAATAAAATAGAAAACAAAAATTTTGTGGTAGAAACAAAAATAGATGGATTAACAGCAGCACTAGAATATAAAGATGGAATATTTGTAAGAGGTTCAACAAGAGGAAATGGTTTAGTTGGAGAAGATGTTACAGAAAATTTAAAAACTATAAAAAATATTCCACAAGAGCTAACAGAAAAAGTAACTATAACTGTACGTGGAGAAGTATTTATAAGTAGTAAAGACTTTGAAAAAATGAATAAAGAAAGAGAAGAAAAAAAAGAAGAATTATTTGCAAACGCTCGTAATGCAGCAGCAGGTTCTTTAAGACAATTAGATAGTAAAATTACCAAAAAAAGACCATTAGATATATATGTATATAATATTCAAAAAATAGAAGGAAAAGAAATTTCATCACATTATGAAGGACTAAAATATTTAGAAAAATTAGGATTTAACATAAATCCTATAAAGATTTTTTGCAAAAGTGCAGAAGAAGTAAATAGTGCAATAAAAGAAATTGGTGAAAAAAGAGATGATTTAACATTTGGAATAGATGGAGCAGTTATAAAAGTAGATGACTTAAACTTTAGAGAAATACTAGGAACAACAGCAAAAAATCCAAGATGGCAAATAGCATATAAATATCCACCAGAACAGAAAAAAACAAAATTGATAGACATAGTATGTAATGTTGGAAGGACAGGAGTAATAACACCGCTTGCAATACTAGAGCCAGTTCAAGTTGCAGGTTCTACAATATCAAAAACAACTCTTCACAATGAAGATTTTATAAAAGAAAAGGAAATAAAAATAGGAGATACAGTTGTAATACAAAAAGCAGGAGATGTTATACCAGAAATAGTACAAGTTATAAAAGAAGATAGAAATGGCTCAGAAAAAGAATTTAAAATGCCACAAATATGTCCTGTATGTGGAGCACCAACAATTAGAGAAGAAGGAGAATCAGCTCTTAGATGTACAGGAATAGAATGTCCTGCAAAATTATATAGAAATTTAGTACATTTTGTATCAAGAGAAGCAATGAACATAGATGGATTAGGTGAAAATATAATAGATAAGTTAATGGATAAAAAGCTAATTACAAATGTGGCAGATATATATAATTTAACATTTGATGATATAAAATCATTAAAGAAAAATGGAGCAAAGTTTGCAACAAATTTAGTAAATGCAATAGAAAATAGTAAACAAAATGATTTATATAGGCTAATTACAGCTTTAGGAATAATGCACATTGGAGGAAAAGCATCAAAAGTTCTAGCAAAAAAATTTAAAAACATAGACAATCTTTCAAAAGCAAGTATAGAAGAACTTTCAAATATTGACGACATAGGACCAATTATGGCAAAAAGTATTGTAGAATTTTTCTCACAAAGTCAAACTAAGGATTTAATTCAAAGACTAAAAGATGCAGGAGTAAATACTAAAGCACAAGACGAAGAAGAAAATATAGATAGCAGATTTGATGGAAAAACATTTGTACTTACAGGAAGTTTAGAAAAATTTACACGTGAAGAAGCAGGAAATATTATAGAAAAATTTGGAGGAAAAGTTTCTAGCTCTGTATCTAAAAAAACATCATATTTAATAGCAGGAGAAGATGCTGGAAGCAAGTTAGAAAAAGCAAGAACAATTGGAACAGAAATATTAACAGAAGATCAATTTTTAGAAATGATTAAATAAAATTAAAGAAAGGAATATTTTTATATGGAAGACTACACTTTTGAAATGATGTATGAAGACTTAAGAAATGGATATCAAATTTATTACACATATGTTAGAAATAGGTACTTGTTATTTAGAACAGCTAAAAATTGTTATACACAAAAACTTATTACAGATAACAGCAAAAGTCCTCATCCTAAAACTACAATGCTAACATTAAAAAGAGTTAAAGAAATTTTTCCATTTATGGAAGATATAGAGTATCGTTCTGGAATATCTGATGAAAATGACATGAAAACATATTCCTAAGATTGGAGAAGAGTATGTTTGCCGGAGAATTGAAACCATTAATGGAAAATATGAGCTTAGCCAATACCTTGTTACGAGTTGTGTAAGAAAGGTTGAATTAATTGGTGGCCAAGTATTTAAAGTTACAACAAGAAATAACGTTTACATTGTAAGCGTACAGTAAGATAATAAAAAAGATGTATCTTTCTCTTACCTATTGGTAAGAGTTTTTTTTCGCCATATAATAATTTATTAATCACATTACAAAAAAATTATATAATAATATACAAAAAAGCCAAAATAACATTTTCGTATAAAAAAATGCCCGTTTCATAAAACATATAATCCAAACGAAAAAATTTATGTTAAAATACAGACAAGCTTAAGAAAAGCGAGGTGATAAGAATGATAGATAAACTCTGTATATTCTTGACCAATAAGATACGAAAAGAAATGCCTGAAGTAGATGATGAAAGAGCAGAGATAATAGAGTATGGTTTGCACCTACTTATAGGGGAACTACCTAAAACTTTTATTATATTGGGATTATCATATTTATTAGGAGTATTTAAACTAACTTTACTAACTGTACTTTTATTAATGCCATACAGGGCAAGTTCCGGAGGATTTCATTTAAAAACACATATAGGATGTATTGTAGGAACAACACTTATTTACTGCGGTGTAGCAAAAATTTCAAGTTATATCATTTTTTACAACCAAATTATTAAATATATAATAATATTATCAGTCTGGATATTCGGAATGATAATGATACATTTATACGCCCCAGCAGATACAGAAAATGTTCCAATACTATCAAAAAAAGAAAGAAAACAAAAGAAAATACAATCTTACATATTTTTAAGCATAGCACTTTTAATTGCATGTATCATACCAAATAATGAAATCTCAAACATTTTAATATTTGGATACCTTATTCAGAGTATAACAATTACCAAATTCGCTTATAGATTAACAAAAAATAAGTATGGTTATGAAGTATATAATGAAGACTGTACCTTAAAAACATAGAATAATAACAAGATATAAGCCGGCAATATCTTTTATTATATAAAATTTTGTACATAAAAGGGAGGAATTAATTATGTTAAAATTTTTAGCTAAGATTTCAGAAAAATATGCAAAATCAACAAATACTGCATGTCATATCTTTTGGGTATTACATCAACCAAAAATGCCAGTATCTTTAATGAAAAAAGACTAATAAAAAATCCTGAGCTACTAAAAAGCTCAGGATTAATAATATATTTCAAGAAGTTGCTTAAAGTATAAATCATTGGGTTCTGTAATTAAATTTATATTATTGTTTCTATTAATAATTTGTTTTACTTCCCACAATCCCATACCTAAGTGATTGTCCTTTTCGGTTATACCCTTTTCAAAAATTTTATCTTTATCAATATTTTTATTTACATATGAATTTTCTATTTCAACAATTTGTACTTTATTATAATTAGAATCACGAAAAGAAATTCGTAAAATTTTTTCATTAGATGTAGCTGCAGCTTCAATAGCATTATCAAGTAAAATTCCAAGCATTCTTGAGAAGTCATAAATAGGCATATGTAATTTAGTTAAATCAAAAAAGAATTCTAATTGGATTTCTACATTTACTTCTTTTGCTTTTTTATATTTAGCAATAAGTAAATTATAAATACCAGGATTATTAATTAAAGTTGGATTTAATAAAGAAACATTATTAACAGATTGGCACTCTTTTTCCAAGCTACTATAATATTGTTTCAGTCCATCAATATCATTTGTGTTAACAAATCCACCTATTGTGAAAATCATATTATCAAAATCATGTTTAAATGCTTTAACATCATCATATAATATAGAAAGAGTTTTATTATAATTTTCTGCAGTTTCCAAATCTTTAGTTGTTATTTGTAATTTCATAGTTTTTACCAAACTGTAAAAACTTAAGAAAAAATATGCAGTAAGAGAAATAAAATTCAAAAAGTTAATCCAAATAGGTAGTACATCTATATAAAATACCGTAATAATGATTTGTACATATAATGTAAAGAAACCAAGTAATAAGTTAGTTAAAATTAACTTTTTATCTTTTGGGGTAATATTTTCCTTAAAATTAATGGATAATTTCTTTGAACTTAATATAGAAAGAACTAAAAAGGTCAAAAAATACACCAAAAATAAGTAAATCAATCTATAAAGTGGTGTAACATTAATTTTGGAATAAGTTATATCAAAAAACATTAAAAATGGTTTTAAAACTAGAATATTTGTAAGTGCAAAGATTATTGTTGGATAAATAGTGTATAAAATACTTTTCATATAATTTTCTCTAAATAATATTTTTATGAAAATAAACATTGCAAAGTAATTTATAAAAGCATCAAATGGCTCTGGAATATAAAATTCAGTAAAAATAGAAACATATGATAGAAAAAATATATAAAAATATTTTTGAGTTTTACTATAATGTGCTTTAAAGGTAATTGTTATAAGTAAATATGCAATAAAAGCCTCAATAAATACTGTTGGAGCGGTAATAATTTGTGTTACAAGTAAATTCTCAGTAAGTAAAAGGTTGAAAATACTATGTAAGGTTTCCATTTAAATTCACTCCCTTCACAAAATCACTTTTATATTTAGGTCCGATGTTACAAAAATCATTATCCTTAAAATAAACCAAGTTGGCGGCTGGTTCAAGTTTAACAATATTGTTAATATTTACTATAAAAGATTTATGACATCTTAAAAAGTTTTTGGGTAGTAATTCTTGAAGTTTAGCAAATGAACTATAAATTTCATAATTACGGGAGTTAGTGCAGAAAATAACTTTCATACCCTCACGTTTTATGTACTTAACCTCATTTCCATCAATAATTGTGTTCTTATTATCTAATCTTATGTAGTTTTTATTAGAAGAGTTATTTTTTATGTCTTCAAATAATCTTAATACAGTTTCTTCTAATCTTTCTTTAGCAATAGGTTTACACAAAAAATCAAATGTTTTGCACTTAAAGGCAAGAAATACAAATTCGCTATGAGCAGTAGTAAAAATAATATAGCATTTTTTATGAGCTTTTCTGAGTTTATTTGCAATTTCTATACCATTTAGCTTAGAGTTTAAATTGATATCCAATACAAGTACATCTGTGGGATTTTCGTTTACATAGGATAATAGTTGAGTAGTGTTGGTTGTTTTAAAAGCTATTTGTGCTTTTAAGTCATGTTTCATAAATACAGATTCGAACATATGTGACAATTTATTTAAGACGTTTTCATTATCATCACATATAACAAAATTTAACATAGATATCACCTCTCATAAATAAAATTTGTCGTCTACCATTAATGATAATTCAGAATAAAAAATAAGTCAATCCATGTTGACATAATTTTATAGATATATGAACTACTAATGGTGTATAAAATTGAAAGCAATATGTAAAAATGAAATAAATAGATGATTTTAGATTATAAAAATAAGAAATTATAATAAAAGTAATAATCTAAAGATATAAACATAAAATTATAAAAAAGCTAAAGGAGAGATTATTATGTTATATAAAACGACAAAAAACGAGCGGAACTAAGAAAAAGATTGAATCTAAAAAGTTACGGAATTAATCCAATACAAAAGTTAAATAGAAAAGCATCAAGAATAATTATCGCAATATGTTTGGTTTTGCTAATAGGAACATTATCAGTTGTAATAAATCCAGAAGATACTAAACAAACAGTAGCTACAACAAGTACTTTAAGTAACAAAAAAATAGGATGGGGAATAAAAAGAAATGACAATCATACTCAGCCAGATTTAGGAACAGAAAACAAAAATTTAATTGAGAAATATAATGGAATAGCAATGGGAAACAATGACGATAAAAACATATATTTAACATTTGATTTAGGCTACGAAGCAGGTTATACAGCAAAAATTTTAGATGATTTAAAAGAAAAAAATGTAAAAGCAACATTTTTTATTACAGCCCATTATTTAAATACAGCAAATGATTTAGTTAAAAGAATGATAGATGAAGGTCATATTGTTGGAAACCATACAGTTAATCATAAAAGCATGCCAGAAATATCTGATGACGAAATAAAAAAAGAACTAATGGATTTAAATCAAGCTGTATACGAAAAATTTGGATATGAAATGAAATATATGAGACCACCAAAAGGAGAATATAGCGAAAGAACTTTAAGCCTAACAGAAAACTTAGGATTTAAAACAGTAATGTGGAGTTTTGCCTATGTAGATTGGATAGATGACAAACAACCAGCAAAAGACGAAGCAATGAAAAAAATAATATCTAATCTTCATAATGGAGAAATAATGTTATTACATGCAACATCTAAAACAAATTCAGAAATAATGGCAGATATGGTAGATGAAATTAGAAAAGAAGGATTTGAAATAAAAAGTTTAGATGAATTTAGGTAAAGGAGGAGTTTAGAAGTAAAATTTCTAACAACCTAGTATGAAAAAAAAGCGCCGATTTAATGATATTTTAGAAATACCAAAAGAAATATATAGTAATATCCCAAATTTTATTATAACAGGTTTTGAAGAAATGATAATAGAAAATTACAAGGGAATATTAGAATATGAAGAATATTTTGTAAGAGTAAACACATATATTGGAATAGTAAATATTCACGGGATAAATTTAAAACTAGAAAAAATGACAGAAGACAATATTAAAATAAACGGAAAAATAGAATCAATTGAATTAGAAAGAACAATAGATAACTAAATATTTTAGGAGGACATATGTATATAAAGTTATTATTAAGATTACTTTTAGGTTATGTAAGAATAGAAGTTGAAGGGTACTATATAGAAAGATTTATAAACATATGTACAAATAAGAAAATTTTAATTTGGAATTTGAAAAGAGAAAAGGGAGTAAAATTATATTTAAATATAGGTATAGGAGACTTTAAAAAACTAAGCGAAATTACAAGAAAAACAAATTGCAAAGTGAAAATTTTAAAAAAGAAGGGAGTACCATTTTTATTAAATAAATACAAAAAAAGAAAAATCTTTGTTATCTTTTTAGCAATAAGCATTATTTCGATTATTATAAGTTCTAAATATGTATGGAATGTAGAAATTTCAGTAAAAGATAATTATCAATTAGAAAATATAGAAAAAGATATATCAGAATTAGGAATAAAAAAAGGAATACTAAAAAAAGAAATAGATACAGAAAAGATTATAAATGAATTAAGGCTTAAAAGAGATGACATAGCATGGGTACGGAATAGACATAGAAGGAACAAATGTAAAGGTAAATATAGTAAAAGCAGATAAGTCACCAGAACTAGTAAAAAATTCGGATTATTGTAATATAATTGCGAAAAAATCAGGAACAATAAAAAAAATAACAGCTCAAAATGGTACAGCTGTAGTAAAAGTTGGAGACTTTGTACAAAAAGGAGATGTTTTAATTGCAGGATACATGGAAGGCAAATATACAGAAAACAGATATGTACATAGTCTAGGAGAAGTATATGCAGTTATTTGCTACGAGGAATCAAAAGCAATGGAATATAATCAAAAAATATATAATTTTACTGGAAGGGAAGAAAAAAGATATGAAATAACATTAAATAATTTAAATATAAAGCTATATAAAAATCTAACTAAATTTGATACATATGAAGTACAAAAAGAAGAAAACAAATTAAAAATTTTTGGAAATATATATTTACCAATAACAATTACCAAAATAACTTTAAAAGAACAAAATGTCCAAAATAAAACTTTTACAGCAGAAGAAATAAAAAAGATGTGTGAAGATGAATTAAGCCCTAAAATAGAAGAAAACATAAAAAATAAAGAAGAAATAATAGACAAAGATGTACAAATAGAAGAATATAATGAAACAGCAATTGTAACTGTTAAATATAATGTTTTAGAAAATATAGGTGAAAATCAAAAAATAGAATAAAAAAATAAAAAATATCAATAGTTTATATTGATATTTTTTTTCTTTTGGTATAGAATAGTTTTAGCAACATTCAAATGGAAAAATTTGGATAATGAACAACAGAAAAAACATTAAGAAAGGAAGATGCACATGGAAGACACAAGTTTAAAAATAACAGGAGCAAATAAATCGTTTTTAAACAAACTTACAAACACAATTTCTAAAATATTAATACCAACAAAATTAGGTATTAATGGAATGTTAATCACAGTAAAAAGAAATTCCATGATAAAAGCGTTTGAACATTATAATTTAGAGGAGGAAGACAAAGAAAATTACGAAAAAAAATATGATGAAAGTTATGAAGCCTATTTAGAAACACTAGATAAATATGTAATGGATTCAATATATAAAAAAGTAAAAAATAATACTGCAACAGAGTTCGAAAAAAATGCTTTATCAAAATACTATGGAGTAATATCATTAAAAGAAAACGAATATGTGGAATATAAATTCAGAAAACAAAAATTTTTGATAGAATTAGATTATGAACATGTAAAAGATTCTGGAAAAGAAAAAATACAAGAAAAATATAATAAATTCTACATTCAAAAAATGGATTGGCTATATAAAGGAATATTAAAAAACTATTCAATAAAATTAGCAGATTCAAGCCAAAGATATGATGCTACAAAAGAACTAGTATATTTAAAAATATTTAGTACATTAAAAGAATATATAGAAAATATACTATCATTAAAAATAGAAGAAAACAAAAAACAAGAAAAAAGAAAATTTGAAGAAATCGAAAAAGAATATCAAAATTACGAAGCTTTTGAGGTAGGAAAATTAGACCAAAGAGACAATATAGAAAAAAATATGTTATTACTTGGAATAAGTAGAAAACTATTTACACATAGCTTGCCACTTACAGTTGCAGAACAATGTTATAATAAACTACTTAAAGACGCAAGATGTCTAGTGCAAGATACCAAAATAGCAACAAAAAGAGAAAAAGCATTTAACATGCTAATGAGTCTAATTGAAGATTATAATATAAAATTATTATCAACAAAAGTATATTGGGAGAACATGAGCCAAAGAGATGAATTCAAAAAATTCTGGAACAAATATCAAACAATATGCAAACTTAAAGATGTAGATTTTATAGAATATGTAAAACAAAAAGAAGTACTATTTATGAAAGATGATATAAAAAAATTGCAACAAGAAAAATTTGATTATTCAAAACTAGAAAAATATTACAAAAGAAAATTAGTAGATTATGGAGTTATGAGAGAAATTCAAAAATGTGTATCTTGTGGAAGTTACAAAAAACAAAAAACGGAGGTTTATAATTAGTGTATAAAATAGAATTTTTGGATATAGAAGAAAATAGTGAATATGAAAAAACAATTTCTAAAGTATTAGAAGAATGTTTTAATGTAGAAAATTTACCAGATGAAAAACTATTAGTAAGTATAACACTTACAAATCCAGAAAACATAAGAAAACTAAACAAAGAATATAGAAATATAGACAAAGAAACCGATGTATTATCATTTCCAATGTTTGAAAAAGAAGAACTAGACGAAATGATAAAAGAAAGCAAATGGGAATATAATGACATATTAGGAGATATGGTAATATCAATAGAACAAGTGAAAAAACAAGCTGTAGAATACGGACATAGTTTTGAAAGAGAACTTAGCTATATGGTAGTACATAGTTTTTATCACTTAATGGGATATGATCACATAAAAGAAGAAGACAAAGTCATTATGAGACCAAAAGAAGAATATGTACTAGAAAAACTTGGAATAACTAGAGAAAGTAAATAAAAATAGCCATGTAGATTAAAATAAACCCAAATTATTAAATAAAAAAGTTTAATAATTTGGGTTCATTTTAAATTAAACATGACTATTTTTTGCTTTCTCCAAAAGATTTAAAAGTAAAAAATGAAGAAAGTTTATTAAAAAACTTAATTACAAAATTATTTTGAGTAACTAAAGAAGTTTCTACACCACCATTTTCTATCATATTAGATTTATGCTCTAATTTATTCATCATTTCAATAAAATAATTTTCGTAAAAACTATAACCAGAAATTTTGCCTACATATTTATCAAATTTTGTTAAACGCTTTCTAAAATCTTCTACTTTTTGGAGATTATCAACATATTTAAATTCTTTATTAAAAAATTCAGTAATAATAAGATTTTGGCAATTAATAAAAGTTTTTTTAATTTTTTCTCTATATTTAGAAACTGAATTTTGAATATTATCTGCATTTCCATTACTTTCTAAAAGTTTATTATTTAAAACAATTATATGCTCCTCATATTTCAAGATTTTATCAAATGATAATTGTATTTTATTAAATGTTCTTTTAGAAGTACTTTGAATTATAGCATCCTTAAAGTCATCAGATGAAAAATATGTACTTTTAAATAGAGTGTCTTCACCAATTAAAAAAATAAGTTCATTAAGTAAAGCACATTCAATTGGGTAATATGAAGGACTTGGTGTAAAAATATTTATATCATAATATTTTTCAAAATCAGGTTCAACCCCAATTATTTTAGCAGAAATATATTGTACAGCAGCCTCGTTAAGACCAGTACCAACAACCCTGTGTTTATGATAAGTAGACAATCCCATTTTTAAAATATTATCATTTTCATCTTTAACTTCTTGTAAAAAATGTAAACATTCGTGAATAGCAAACTCTTCTAAATCCTCATTTGCAATATGAGAATTAAAATATATAGAAGAATTTTTATAACAATAATTAGCTTCAGCCATTCCTTCAGGCATATTTGCTTTATACATATTTAAGCTAAATAATTTAGAAAAAATTTCATCAGCATTTAAGTTAAAATTAGGAAAAGTAGAAACGATTTTTTTTGAAATACTTTGAGTAATATTTAAAATTACATCTGTATCAACTTTTTCTGTAACTATAATTCCATCTTTTACTAAGTCTTTTTCTATGTTCATAAAAGTTAGTTCCTTTCAATATTTTCTCATAAAAATACACATATATTATACTCCAAATTTTGCAAAAAAAGATAACTTTTATATTACTTTTGTATTACATTTTTATTACAAAAGTTTCTCCATAATTTGAATTGCATTTGAAGCAGCACCTTTTCTAATATTATCTGCAACACACCAAATATTTAATGTATTATCTTGGCTAAAATCTCTTCTAATTCTACCAACATAAACTTCATCTTTTCCGCTCGCAACTGTTGCAATAGGGTAGATATTTTCTTTTGGATTATCATATAATGTAATACCAGGAGAATTTTTTAATAATAATTTAACATCATCTAAATCAAAATCATTTTCAAATTCAATATTAATAGATTCGCCATGGCAGTTTTCTACAGGAACTCTTACAGTTGTTGCAGTAATTTTTAAATTTGGATTTCCAAGTATTTTTCTCGTTTCATTAATCATTTTATGTTCTTCTTTTGTATAACCATCATCCATAAAAACATCAATATGTGGTAGGCAGTTATTGTAAATTGGGTGAGAAAACTTTTTTAAATTCTCATAAGAAGATTTAGTTAAAAGATCTTCCAAACCATTTTTACCTGCTCCAGAAACGGCTTGGTAAGTTGAATATACAATTCTTTTGATTTTATATTTATCATCAAGAGGTTTTAATAAAACAACAGCTTGAATAGTAGAACAATTAGGGTTTGCAATAATTCCTTTATTTAATTTTATACATTCTGGATTAACCTCTGGAACAACAAGAGGAACATCTTCATCCATTCTAAATGCACTACTGTTATCTATTACAATACATCCTTTTTTAGCTGCAATTGGGGCATATTTTTTAGAGGTATCACCACCAGCAGAAAAAATAGCAAAATCAAAACCTTCGTCAAATGAATTTTCAGTAAGTTCATAAGTTAAATAATCTTTTCCCATAAACTTAATTGTGCTTCCTGCTGATTTTTTAGAACAAAATAATTTATAAGAAAAGTTTGGTAAATTCTTTTCCTCTAAAACTTTTAATGCAGTTCTTCCAACTAAACCTGTTGCACCAACAATAGCTAATTTATAAACTTTATTATTCATAACACATACTCCTTTCAAATAAAGAGATTTTATAATAGTAATTATATGATAATACTTATATTTTTGTCAATTTAAACTTGAAACTAATAACTCTTTTTTTAGTCCATTTATTTGACAAAATTATATTATATGTTAGAATAAATTTAAAAATGTCGAAAAAAGAAAAAAAGGGGAAAAAATGAAAAGAAAATTATTTTGTGAATATGGACCAATATGTTATAAAATATCTTTATTTAAAGAAGCAAAAAAGAAAGACATAAAAGACTTAAAAGCAGGAAAAAAATTTGCAAAAAAAATAAACAAAGAAAATTTAGAATATATCTGGAAAGGAGATACAAAAATACTACTTCGCAAATTACATGGCGTAGATATGGATTTACAAAAAAATAAAATAATAAATTTACAGCTTGCAAGTAAAAAAATAGATGGAATTATTATAAATCCAGGAGAAGAGTTTTCATTTTGGAATTTAGTTGGAAATGCGACAAAAGCAAAAGGCTACAAAGAAGGGTTAGTAATAAGCAATAGCCAAATGAAAAAAGGAGTTGGTGGAGGACTATGCCAAATGGCCAATATGATACACTGGCTAGTACTACATACTCCACTTGAAGTAACTGAATTACATCATCATTCAGATGCATTATTTCCGGATGAAAAAAGAAGAGTACCTTTTGGAACAGGAACATCAATTAGTTATAAAGCACTAGATTACAGATTTAAAAATACAACAGAAAATTCTGTGCAAATACGAGTGTGGTTAGATGATACAATGTTATATGGAGAAATAAGAAGTACAGTACCTTTAAATAAAAAATACAAAATTATAGAAGAAGACAATCATTACGCAAAAGATAATGATGGTATTTTTTATAGAAATAGCAAAGTATATAGAATAATAACCGATAAAGAAACTAAAAAAGAAATAAAAAAAGAATTAATATTAGATAATCACTCAAAAGTAATGTATGATTATAATTTAATTCCAGCAGAGGAAATAAGAGATGTTAAATAAAATACTACTAAATTTAAAAAAATATCCAGATGATGAATGTTATCAAATAAAAGATAAGATTTACAAAAATAAAAATCTATATAAATACATATGTAATATTTATAATTATTTATTAATAAATAATAAAAAAAGAAAACCAGTTATAGTAAAAGGACAAAAACAAATATACATGTTGGCAAGTTTTTTAGCTTGTTCAATAGCTGGATTTGCTTATGTTCCAATAGACGAAGATGCACCAGAAGAAAGAACAAGAAAAATAATAAAACAAATAAATCCAGATTTAATAATAGATAAAACAATAGAAAAAATTATGGAAAAAGATAATCCAAAAGATGTAGAAAATAGATATATGAAAGATGACGACTTATATTATATAATATTTACATCAGGAACCACAGGAGAACCAAAAGGAGTTCAAATTACATATAAAAATTTAAAAAGTTGTATGTCTTGGGTAGAAAAAATATGTGATATAAAGCAAAGTGTTATATTAAACCAAGCAAATTTTTCATTTGATTTATCTGTAGCAGATTTATATTTAAGTTTGTTAACAAGAAGTAAGCACTATATTTTAGAAAGAGAAACTTTAAAAAATTATATAGAATTATTTAAAGAACTAAATAAAAGTAATGCAGAATTAATGGTAATTACGCCTTCATTTGCAGATTTATTATTAATTGATAAATCTTTTGACAAAAATTTAATGCCAAGCCTAAAAAAGATACTGTTTTGTGGCGAAAAACTAGGCGAAAAGACAGTATCTAAACTTTTAAATAGATTTGATAATCTAGAAATAATAAATTGCTATGGTCCAACAGAATGTACATTTGCAGTAACATCTGATAAAGTAAAAAAGAATGAAAAAATATCAATAGGTATTCCTAAAAATGATGTACAAATTTTTATTGTAAATGACAAATTACAAGAAGTTAAAGAAAACGAAATTGGCGAAATTCTAATTTCTGGAGAAAGTGTAGGAAATGGGTATCTAAATAGCGAGCTTAGCAAAGAAGTATTTATAGAATATAAAGGAAAAAAATCATATTTAACAGGAGATTTAGGATATAAAAATAATGGAAAGTTTTATTGTTTGGGAAGAAAAGACAAGCAAATAAAATATAAAGGATATAGAATAGAAATATCAGAAATAGAAAATATATTAAATAAAATAGAATTTATTGAAAAGGCAGTTGTAGTAGCAGATGCAAATGATAATGGAAAAGTAAATAAAATTATAGCTTTTATTAAAGAAAACGAAAATTGTACTAAAAATTCTAAAGAAATTAAGCAAATTATAAAAAAATACTTGCCTGAGTATATGATACCTGTAATTAGAATTATAAAACAAATTCCATTAAATATTAATGGGAAAATAGATACAAAAAAACTTTTAGAAATGGAGATTTAAAAAAAATGTAAAATACAATATTTTAAATTAGATTTTGTGCCTTGAAAGGAATGTTAGTAGAAATGAAAGAGGAAATATTAGAACTAATTATAAAATTAACAGGATATGAAGATTTAAGAAATAATATAAATGTAGATTTAGTAGAAGAGGATATATTAGATTCTTTAGCTTTTATTCAGTTAATTTCAGAGCTAGAAGATAAGTACGATATAGAAGTTCAGCCAACACAGGTTTTAGCAAATACTTGGAGAAGTATTGATGGGATTACTAAAATGGTGGAGGAAAAAATAGAAAAAAATCAATAAAACCATGAATAAATCAATTTTTGTGAGAAAACACCAATTTGACAAAATGACCAATATGAGTTAAAATAGACCTATTAGAAAATAAAGGAGAAATTAACTTGCAAAGTAGTAATAGAAAATTATTTGATAGTTTAGTATCTAGAACAAAAATTTATCTTGTAATTATATTTATCTTATTAATAGCAATATGTATACTAAAACCACAATTTATACTATCATCAATAATAATATTTATAGTAATACTTGGATATACATATTTTGCAAACAACAAAAGAAAAAGTGAAATATCACAGCATTTACAAGATTTAACTTTAAATGTTAATTCAGCAGCAAAAAACAGCTTAATATATTCACCAATACCATTAATAATAGTAGAAACAGATGGAAACATAATATGGAGAAGCACAAAATTTGTATCTGAATTTGCAAATATAGATATAAACAATTATATAAGCGAACTACTAGAAAATATAAATGTAGAAATCAATGGTAGAGAAGACCAAAAAGACAAATCAATAATAAGAAATCTAAAAGTAGAAAATAAAACATACAAGATACTTGGAGAATTTGTAAAATCAGGGAATCATGACAGAAAAAAAGAAAAAAAATACATGATGATACTATACTTTATTGATGAAACAGACAACTTAAAACTTCAAAAAGAATACAATGATTCAAAAAGCTGTGTAGGAATAATAATGATAGACAACTATGAGGAAACTATGCAATTAATAGACATAGACGCAAGACCTCAAATTATAGCTGAAATAGAAAAGTCAATATATGAATGGACAAACGAAACAGATGGAATCGTTGTAAAAGCAGATAGAGATAGATTTGTATATTTCTTTGAGCAAAAATATTTAGATAAAATAAAAGAAAATAAATTTAGCATACTAGATGCAATAAAAGATATAGATATAAAAGGAAGAGCACAGCTTACACTAAGTATTGCAATATCAAATGAGGGAGAAACAGACAAAGAAAAATACCAATCAGCAATGAACACAATGGATGTAGTACTTGGGCGTGGAGGAGACCAAGCAGCAATAAGACAAAATGAAAAATATCAATTCTTTGGAGGAAGAGCACAAGAAGTAGAAAAGAGAACAAAAGTAAAAGCAAGAATAGTAGCTCATGCACTAGAAGAATTAATACTAGAAAATGAACAAGTAATGATAATGGGACATGCAAATCCAGATATAGATGCACTTGGTTCAGCAATTGGAATGTATAGACTTGCAACCAACTTAGGAAAACCATCATATATAGTTGCAAATACAAATACAATGGCACTAGAAAACGTAAAAAAAAGCTTAGATGAAGATGCAGAATACAAAGAAGTTATAATAAATAAAGAAATAGCTGAAGAAAAAATAACAGACAAAACACTATTAATTATAGTAGATACACACAAAACAGGATATGTAGAAGATCCACTATTACTAGAAAAAACAAATCAAGTAGCAATAATAGACCATCATAGAAGAAGCCCAGACTTTATAAATAAAAGCATATTAACATTCCATGAAGTTTATGCTTCATCAGCAGCAGAACTTGTAACAGAACTATTACAATATACACAAATAACAACAAAATTAAAAAAGATTGAAGCAGAAACATTATATGCAGGAATAATGATGGACACAAAAAATTTCACATTTAAAACAGGAGTACGTACATTTGAAGCAGCAGCATATTTAAGAAAATGCGGAGTAGACATAATAAAAGTGAAAAAATGGTTCCAAAGTGATTTAGAAACGTATAATAAAATAACAGAAATAATAAAAACAACAGAGGTAATAAATGACACAATAGGAATTGCATTATATTCTCAAATTGATAAAAATGCAAATATAATTTGTGCAAAATCTGCAGACGAATTATTATCAATAGGAAATATAACAGCATCATTTGTGCTTGGAAATAATGGAGAAAAAATAACAATTAGTGGACGCTCTATTGGAGACATAAATGTACAAGTTATACTAGAAAAAATGGGTGGAGGAGGTCATATGACACTTGCAGGAGCCCAAGTAGAAGATAAAACAATAGAAGAAGTAAAAGAAGAATTAAAGTTAAAAATAGAAGAATATTTTAACGAAATAGAAAGCTGAGCGATTATGTAAATTCACATAATCGCTTTTTTGCATAATTGGAAAAAATGTGTTATAATAGAGGTGCTAAAAGATTCATATGTCTATAAGACTACACTTTGTAAAGGTAGCATGACGAAAGGAGAAATTATGAAGTTAAAGAAAGTAACTGACGTAAACACAGAAAAGGAAACAGCAGATATCTGGGAAGCACAGCGGTGGCTGGATAAAGGTCATACATTAAAAGTGTGGCTTTCTGATGGCACTATATCTATAAGCGAATACGTGAAGGATATGGTTCCACACTTATCAGACCCAAGTAAATGGACTATTAAGACCATTGAAGGAGTCTGCTATGAGGTGTCTGGATTGGATGACAACCGCAGAAAAATCCGATTAAACTACTTTGCCGATCCAGCAACAGGCGAAAAGCTTTCGGACGAAGAGGCTGAAAGAATGGTTATTAACAAGAAAAATGTAATTGCAGTTGGTATCTCTAATGGAAGAAGCGTAAGAACTTCTCGTATTAAGAGAATTTTGCCGGATTGTTTTGTGACCAACTCTGGTAGTGTTTACACTATTACAGAGAAAATTCCGGAAAAAACGCCAATGCAGGTAAAAAAAGAGCTCGAAAATTTTCTCACTCATGAACAGGTAAAAGACTTAAACGAAGCTTTAGCATATGCAGCGCCTGAAACATGGTGGGGAAAAATGGGAGCTTGGGTTGCCAAAAACATTCCATACAGACCTGACAACTGGATGTATGTAAAAATGCACGCCTTAGCTCATGGCATTGAGCCAGAGGAAATGCTCCAGAGAAGACCAAGATGACCTAGCAATAACATTGTTTTAAAGCTCGCTAGCGGTTATTAACCGCTGGCGAGTTCTCCGTATTATAACATTCTTCAAAAAATCTAATAATAAAAAATATTTTAAAACCCACTTATTTGCAATAAAACGCAAATTATGATATAATTCAAAACGTAATTAAAAAAAAGGAGATAAAAATGTTTACAGATTATACAAAAATAATAATAAAAGCTGGAAACGGTGGAAATGGAGCCATATCATTTAGAAGAGAAAAATATGTTGCAGCAGGTGGACCTGATGGTGGAGACGGAGGGAAAGGTGGAGACGTATATTTTAAAGTAGATAAAGACAAAAACACCTTAATAGATTTTAGATACAACAAAAAATACAAAGCAACAAACGGAGAAAATGGTAGTGGAGCAAGATGTACAGGAAAATCTGGAAATGACATATATATAGGAGTTCCAATAGGTACAATAGTAAAAGATGCAGAAACAAAAAAAGTAATAGCAGATTTATCAAAACCAGAACAAGTAGAATGTGTTTTAAAAGGTGGAAGAGGGGGGAAAGGTAACCAACACTTTGCAACACCAACAAGACAAGTTCCAAGATTTTCACAAGATGGAGAACCAGGTGAAGAAAAAGAAGTTATCTTAGAGCTAAAATTACTTGCAGATGTTGGATTATTAGGATTTCCTAATGTTGGAAAATCAACGTTTTTAAGTGTTGTAACAGACGCTAGACCTAAAATTGCAAACTACCAATTTACAACTTTAGAGCCAAATCTTGGAGTTGTAAAATCAAAAGATGGATCAAGCTTTGTAATTGCAGACATTCCAGGAATTATAGAAGGTGCAAGTGAGGGAGTAGGTCTTGGTTTACAATTTTTACGCCATATAGAAAGAACAAGGCTATTATTACATGTAATAGATGTATCTGGAATGGAAGGAAGAAATCCAATAGAGGATTTTAAAATAATAAATGAAGAACTAAAAAAATATAGTGAAAAACTTGCCCAAAGAAAACAAATAATAGTTGCAAGTAAGGCAGATGTTGCAAATGAAGAATTATTTAATGATCTTACAAAACTTGCAAAAGAAAAGAATATGGAAATATTTAAAATATCAAGCAGTACGGGAGAAGGAATAGAAAAACTACTTGATTATGTAGCAAAAACATTAAAAACATTACCAAAAGAAGAGTTGTACGAAATTGAAGATAAAATGGTATATACTTTAGATGACAAAAAAGATGAATTTACAGTAACAAAAACTCCAGAAGGATTTGAAGTAAAAGGAGAACCTGTAGAAAGACTAATAAGAAGAATAAATATAGATGATAATGAATCAATGTATTATCTACACAAAAATCTTGTAAATTTAGGAGTAGAAAAAGCAATTAAAGATGCAGGAGTAAAAGAAGGAGATATTGTTAAAATTTCAAGTTACGAATTTGAATGGTATGAATAAAAGGAGAAAGACAAAATGTTACCAATGGAAATAGAAAGAAAGTTTACTATAAAATACTTGCCAGAAAATATAGAGAGCATAAACCAATTAACTCAAAAACATATATTTAAAGACATGGTGTGTAGCATTAGGGTACGAAAAAGTTTAAATATATACACTGGAGAAAAAATATTTACACATACAATAAAAGCGAGAGGAGAAAATGTAGAAAAATATTCCATTTGTGAATTAGAAAAAAACATTTCAGAAGAAGAATACAAAAAGTTAAAACCATTTAGAGGGAGTAGAACCATACAAAAATATAGATGTGTAGTTCCAATTGCAAATGGGTTAAAGGCAGAAGTAGATATTTTTGATGGATGGATGAAAGGTCTAATTATAGCAGAAGTGGAATTTGAAAGTTCTAAACAAGCAGAAGAATTTGAAATGCCAAATTGGTTTGAAAAATCTGTAGAACATAAAGAATTTTCAAACAGAGCGCTATCAACAAAAAGTAGACATGAAATTATGCTTATGATTGGAAAAAATCAATTGGCAACTAATAAAAGAATTTATAACTATTTACAAAGAAAAGTAATAAAAAATAAAATATCGCACTAAAATCAATGCGATATTTTATTTTTTGCAATATAATACCTAATATCAAAATAAGAAACATCACTACATAAAGCTTCTTTTATAGGTTTTAATTTATCTGT
The DNA here is from genome assembly GCA_934141475.1 of uncultured Clostridia bacterium. GTDB lineage: Bacteria > Bacillota > Clostridia > TANB77 > CAG-508 > CAG-269. Next base: position 28,331 of record CAKPCG010000008.1, on the reverse strand, counting down.
TCCAATGTTCCTAATAGCATTTTCAATATCATCTTTATATTTAGTATTAACATCTTTTTCTAAATCAATGTCCATTCCATTTTCCAAACAACTAATTAAATGATTTTCTATAGTAATTCTTGAAAGCCCCCTTTCAAGTGCAATTTCATCAATAGATTTACCACTAACATATAAATCGTAAGTCAATAATTTAGTATCAGGTTTTTGAGATTTTTTAGAAATACTAGGTTTAGGAATACTAGACCCAGAAATACTTGATATAGAAATATCATTTTCTTTAACATAATTTAAAATAGTATCTATAAATTTATTTCCATATTTAACTAATTTATTTAATCCTACACCTTCAATTTTTAACATATCTTCCGCATTATAAGGATAAAATGTGGACATTTGCTTTAAAGAAGCGTCAGAAAATATAACAAAAGGAGGAACATGATTTTCTTCTGCCACAGTTAATCTAAGATTACGTAAAATCTCGAATAAATTACTATCAAAATTAGTATTTAAAGTATTATTAGATTTTGAATTTTCAGTAGATGTTTCCAAAGTTTCAATTTTTCGTTTGGTAAATACTTTTTTATTGTTAAATAAAACATCATTAGCCAATGGAGTTAGAGTTAAAGTAGGATATTTTTCACCAACATTTCTAATATAGCCTTCTGTTACTAAATAAGAAATGAGATTTTTTAAAGATTCTTTAGAATAATTTTTCATTATTCCATATGTTGACAAATTATTAAAATTAAGACTAATTATCCTAGAATTTTTAGAACCTCTTAAAACATCTACAACCATACTACTTCCAAATCTTTCGTTCATTCTTTTAATACAAGAAAGAACTTTTTGAGAATCAGATGTTATATCAATAAATTCATGGCTATCTAAGCAATTACTGCAATTGTTACAATTATCAAAATCAGGATGTTCTCCAAAGTATTCTAAAATAAATTTTCTTAAACATTTATCTGTATTACAATAATCTGTAATATCATTTAATTTTTGATATTCTATAGTATGAGAGCTAGAGTGCGTAGATTCTATTAAAAGTTTATTTGTAATAATGTCAGCTCTACTAAAAAGCAAAATACAATCAGCTTCTTCGCCATCTCTACCAGCACGTCCAGCTTCTTGGTAATAACTTTCTAAATCTTTAGGCATATTAAAATGGATAACATATCTTACATTAGATTTATCAATTCCCATACCAAAAGCATTAGTTGCAACCATTACTTGGTTTTTGTCATATGTGAAAGAATTCTGGAAATCTGCTCTTTGCTTTTCTGTCATTCCTCCATGATATTTGGAAACAGAAAGCCCAATATCTGATAAAGCTTGAAAAACAGTTTCCACATTTTTTCTAGTTGAACAATAAATAATTCCAGATTCATTTGGTCTTTTTTGAATATAATTTGTAATAAAATTTAATTTATTTTTAGGCATTTCAACCATAAATTTTAAATTTTTTCTGTCAAATCCTGTTGTTAAACAAAAAGGATTTTTTAAGCTAAGTAAATTTATAATATCGTTTTTTACCAAATCAGTTGCTGTAGCGGTAAATGCTGAAATAATTGGCCTTTTATCTAGTTTTAAAATTACATTTGCAATTTCTCTATAGCTTGGTCTAAAGTCATGTCCCCACTGAGAAACACAGTGAGCTTCATCAATTGTAATCATTGAAATATTAAGTTTATTTAACAAATTAAGAAAAGAATCTGAATTTAATCTTTCTGGAGCAACATAAATAATTTTATAAACATTATAAACAATATTTTGGATGGTATTTAAATATTCATTTGAAGAAAGAGAGCTGTTTATAAAAGTTGCAGGAATTCCAATTTGATTTAATGAATCTACTTGATCCTTCATAAGAGAAATTAAAGGAGAAATAACAATAGTTATGCCATTAAGCAACATAGCAGGAACTTGATAGCAAATAGACTTTCCACTACCAGTTGGCATTATTCCTAATACATCTTCTTTATTTAAGATATGTTCTATTAGTTCATTTTGACCATTTCTAAAAGAATCATACCCAAAGTATTTTTTTAGTATATTTTTTGCTTCATTCAATATAAGTAACCTCTTTTCGTTTTTATTATTTAACAATTATAACACGCTATAAACAAAAAGACAATATTTATTGAAATTACAAGGCAAATTTGTTATAATAAATGGCAAATAAAGGTAGAAAGGAAATAAAAAAATGGTACAAGAAATTAATCATCCACTAATTGAACACAAATTATCAATATTAAGAGACAAAAAAACAGGAACAAAAGAATTTAGAGAGCTTGCAAGCGAAATTGCAACAATACTTTGTTATGAATCAATGAGAGATGCAAAATTAGAAGAAGTAGAAGTTGAAACACCACTTCAAAGAGTTAAAACAGGAAAAATAGATGAGGATAAATATGCCTTTGTTCCAATTTTAAGAGCAGGAATGGGAATGACTGAAGGAATAGAAAACTTAATTCCAAATGCAAAAATAGGTGTAATTGGATTATACAGAAACGAAGAAACTCTAAAACCTGTAAAATATTATTATAAAGTTCCAAAAGATATAGAAAATAGAACAGTAATACTATTAGACCCAATGCTTGCAACAGGTGGCTCTGCAATAGATGCAATATCAATGCTAAAAGAAGATGGTGTAAAGAAAATAAAATTTTTATGTATAATAGCAGCACCAGAAGGAATAAAAAAACTAGAAGAAACATATCCAGATGTAGAAGTATATTGTGCAAAAATAGATGAAAAATTAAATGAACATGGTTACATTTTACCAGGACTAGGAGATGCAGGAGATAGAATATTTGGTACAAAATAGCATAAATTATAATAAAACATATATTTAAATATACAAAAAATGCTATATAGCAAAAATAATTAGAAAGGAGACCAAATGAAAGTATTATTAATAAATGGAGGCCCACATAAAGATGGTTGTACAAATTTGGCATTAGAAGAAGTTCAAAAAACATTAAATAACCAAAATATAGAAACAGAAATAATATGGCTTGGAAATGCTCCAATAGGTGGGTGTATAGCATGTAATCACTGCTTGCAAACAAATAATAGATGTTTTATGAACGACAAGGTAAATGAATTTTTAGATAAAGCAGAAAGTGTAGATGGATTCGTATTTGGAAGTCCAGTACATTTTGCAGGTGCTTCAGGTGCTATTACATCATTTTTAGATAGAGCATTTTACGGAAGAGCAAGCATATTTGAAGGAAAGGCATGTGCCTCTGTTGTAAGCTGTAGAAGAGGTGGAGCAACAGCAGCATTTGACCAATTAAATAAATATGCCTTAATGAGTAAAATGATTGTAGTTGGAAGTTCATATTGGAACCAAATTCACGGAACCAATAAAGAAGAAGCTAAAAAAGACTTAGAAGGACTACAAACAATGAGAAATTTAGGATTAAATATGGCATATATTCTTAAATGTATTAATTGCGCAAAAGAAAATGGAATAGAAAAACCTATATATGAAAAAGGAGAAAAAACAAATTTTATAAGAGAATAAAAATTAAGGTGTAAGTTAAGCAGAAAGAAGAGAAAATAGATGAATATATTATTAATCAATCCACCTAATGTACCATTTTCTGAGCAAAAATTATTAATAGAACCAATTGATATTATAACTCTTGGAACATATTTACAAAAACAAAATCATAATGTCAAATTTTTAGATATGGATTGCAAAAAACTAAATATAGATGACTTAATAAAATATATAAAAACAAATTTCATGCCAGATATAGTTATAATTTCATATGATTACCACATACCACTTCACACCCAAAACGCTTTAAAAAATATAGCCACAATATGTAAAAAACTAAAAGAATATAATATAAAAACGATTATGATAGGGAAAACAATAACATATAATCCAAAAATAATTGATGAAATAAATTGTGATATAGGAATTATAGGAGAAGCTGAAATAGTAATAAATTGTATACTAAAAACAGATTTAAAAAATGAAAAAGAATTATCTAAAATAAAAGGAATTGTATACAAACAAAATAACAAAATAAAAATTAGTAACCCACCAAAAGATAAATATAATATAGAAAATCTGCCAATTCCTAATAGAGAGTTAGCTTTTTTAGAAGATTATATAGAAGTAAGAAGTATATTAACAAGTAGAGGCTGTATAAATAAATGTGATTTTTGCCCAACTAGTAACTATTGGGGAATGTGGAGAGCAAGAAGTGCAAAAAATGTAGTAAATGAAATAGAATATTTAATTAATAATTATGGCACAAAAAAAATAATATTTTTAGATGATAATATGACAGTTAATTTAAAAAGAATGCAAGACATAAGTAACCTTATACTAGAAAAAAAGCTAAATATAAAATTAGGTTGTCTTGCAAGTATAAATACATATGAAAAAGAAACTTTTAGTTTAATGTATAAAGCAGGTTTTAGATGGGTTCATTTTGGAATAGAATCAGGAAGCCAAAAAGTATTAAAAAACAATAACAAAAACTTTGACATAAATTATGCCAAAAAAGTTATAAAAGAAGTAAAAAAAATAGGATATAGAGTAAGAACAAGTTTTATATTTGACTTGCCTACAACTACAAAAGAAGACATGAAACAAACAACACAATTCATATTAGAAACAGAGCCAGATGAAATAAGAGGACATTTTTTAGCCTTAAGGTTAGGAACAACTATATTTAATAAACTATCAAAAGAAAAAGAACTCCCAACACAATACATTCATAGTTCTAAGCCATTACTAGAAAATAATGAGTACAAAAATAGTGAGCTTATAAAAGACATAAATTATTTAAAAGAAAAATTACTTCAAAAAAACTATAAAATAGTAAATGATGTAAAACAGTGGGAAAATATAGAAAATTTAAGGAACAAAGAAGGAAAAATAAAATTTTTATCATTTTGTCCTTCAAAATATGGTATAGATTGGGAGAAATAAATTGAAAAAAGTAATTGGAATAACTGGCTCAATAGGTAGTGGAAAAAGCTACAGTATGGAGATGTTTAAAAATATATGCAAAATAAAAAAAATAAATGCAACTTTTTTTTATGTGGATGATATAAGAAGAAATATAATAAAAAAGAAAAACATAAATAGAGATGAATTAAACAAAAAAATATACAAGAATAAAGATGCAATGAAAAAATACAAAGAATTTATAAATCCTAAAATAAGATCATATTTAACTCAAAAAATAAATAATTCAGATGGATATATATTTATAGAATGGGCTTTACTTGTTGAAGATTTATTATATGATTTGGTAGATAGTATAATAGTTATATATTGCAATGAAGAAGAACAAATAAAAAGATTAAAAAGTGGAAACTTAGGAGAAGATGAAATTACCAAAAGAATAAAACAGCAACTAACAAATGAACAAAAAATAGCAAAAATAAAAAAGCTAAAAATCGAATATTATATTATAGACACAAGTAATAATCCAAAAATTGAAGAATATGAAAAAATACTAAGAAAAGAGGGACTATATGAATAGATATCCATTTTGTATATTTAGAATGCCAGAAAATGGAGGAAGAGTACTGTGGGAAATAACCAATACATGTAATTATAAATGCGTTTACTGTATGTTTAGTAGTCTTTATAAAAAATATGAAAACGAATTAACAACAGAAGAAATAAAAAAAACTATAAGAGATTTAAAACAAAATAATTTTACATATATAAAATTTACCGGAGGAGAGCCTTTTACAAGAAAAGATATGACAGAAATTTTAGAATATGCCAATAAACTTGGATTTGATATGGACATATCAACAAATGCCTCTTTAATTACAGAAGAAATTGCGAAAAAAATAAAAGATATAAATGTTCCAATGGTACATGTAAGTTTAGATGGTGCAAACAAAGAAACTAATGAATTTGTAAGAGGAAATGGAACATTTGAAAAAACATTAAAAGGAATAAGATGTTTAACTAAAAATAAAGTATATACAAGAATTGGAACTGTAATTTATACCAAAAATGAAGAACAATTAGAAGATATAATAAAACTTGCAATAGATTTAAATGCAAATGAAATAATATTTTCTTTTATGGAAGCATTAGGAAGACTAAATGGAGATGAAACAATAATATCAAAAAAAGAAACAAAAGATGTAAAACAAGAATTAGAAAAACTTGCTATAAAATATAAAACCAAAATACAAGTAAAATATAGTTTTTCTGAAAATAAAAAATGTGAAGAACAAGGAATATGTCCAGCAGTTAATAAATTTTTATATATTAATAACTTTGGACAGGTAAGTCCTTGTACTTTAGTTAGTAGCAAAAATCAAGAATACATATCAACTCTAACATTAAAAAATAATACAATATCAGAAATTATAAATTCATATCCAATAAAAAGTTATTTAAAATACATAAAAGAAGAAAATATAAAAGGATGCCCAGCAAGTAGGAGAGAAAAATGACAATAGAATACAAAAACAAAATAAATGAATTAATAGACATAAACAAAATAGATTTAAACAAATTTAATAAATTATCGAAAATATATTCATTTACAACCGAAAACATTGCAGGTTATTTTGAATATCTAAATCTAGAAAATAAGACAATTCTAACAGTTGCAGGCTCAGGAGACCATATAATAAATGCCTTTTTTAAAGGAGCTAAAAAAGTATATGGATTTGATATAAATTATCTAGCACTAATATATACAGAACTAAAATTGGTTGCAATGCAAAATTTAGGTTATAAAGAATTTTTAAACTTTTTTATGATAAACGAAGAAAACAACATAAGGAAAAATAAAAATGCTTTAAATTACAAAATATATATAACAAAAATAAGAAACAAACTATCAAAAAATGCAGTTGAAGTTATGGATATATTATATGAAAGCTTTAAAAGCAACGGCTTTGAGCTAAGAAATTCTGATATATTTAACAATAAATATGATAATAATAAAATAAAAAAAGCATCAAATTTATATCTAAAAAATGAAAAAAACTATGAAAAAGCAAAGAAACAAATAAAAAAAGTAGTATTAATGAATATAAACTATAAGGACATAGATGTAGAAAAATTGCCAGAACTTAAAAGCTGTGATACCATCTTGATGTCTAATATTAGTGATTATATAAAAAACATATATAATGTACAAACTAACTATTTAGAATTATACATAAGAGATATTATTCAAAATTTAAAAAATAATACAAACCAAATCGTATGTGCATATTTGTATAATATAGAAAATACTACATATAGAAGCGAAATAGATGACCCTATATATAGAAAAAATGTATTTAATAAATTAAATATTAAATATAAAGAAAAAAATTTTAAAAGTGTTATGAAAAAATGTAAAGACAGTATAATTATTGTGTAAAGGGGGAGTTATTATGTCAGAATCAAGAGGTGGAGAATCAAGAGCTGTAGAATCAATAGACGGAGAATCAAGAGGGGGAGAATCAAGGTCATATTCAAGTTATAGAACATATGAAACAGAAAGTTCTAGTAAAAGCTCAAGAAAAACAAGTAAAACATCTAAAACCAAAAGTGCAAAAACATCATCAAACAAAAGAATGACAGATATAGAAGATATAAGAAATGAAGTTATGCAAGAACTATATAGTGAATTATATGCTGAAATAAGAGATGAAGTTAAATGTGAACTAAAAGAAGAAAAATCTCAAATAGTTAGAGAATTAAAAGATGAAATGAGAGCAGAACTAAAAAATGGAATAAAAGAACGTTTAAGAGCTGATTTTAAACTAACAGAGCCAAAGGGGAAGATAGATAATGTTAGATAATTCGGATTTATTAAAATTACATACAAATCAAAGATTATTAATCCAAGAAATGCAATCAAGAAAAATTAATGTGGACATTATTTGTAAAAATATAGAACTTATAAAGGCAGAATATGGAAAACATGTAGAATGGATCTTAGATAGAGATTCTTCTATTACTCCATATTCTGTTTCTATTATATGTGGAGATAAATATATAACAAAAAGAATTCTTGAGCAAAATAATATAAGTGTTCCAAAAGGAGAAAAGTTTTTAACAAAAGAATGGGAACTCTCAATAATTTATGCAAGAAAAATAGGTTTTCCAGTAGTTATTAAACCAGTTTTTGGATCACATGGAGACAATATATATATGGATATAGAAAACGAAGAAGAACTACGAGAAATAATACAAAATGTATATTTGAAAAAACTAAAAACAGCATTTATAATAGAAAAACAATTCGATGGAAATGAATACAGAGTGTTCTTAACAAAAGAAGGAAACTACGCAGTATTACACAGAGATCCAGCAAGTGTAATAGGAGATGGTATCCATTCTATAGAAGAACTAATAAATATAGAAAATGAAAAAAGAAAACTAAGAGTAAATAGTTTGTGCCCTATCTTAATAGATGAAATTGCCAAAATATATATGAAGAAAAATAAAATCTCTTTAAAAGACATACCAAAACAAAATCAGAAAGTATATGTAAGACATAATTCAAATGTAGCAAAAGGAGGATTATGTATAGACTATACCGAAAAAGTACATAAAACAGTAATACAAAATTGTCAAAAAATATTAGAAACTTTTTCAGGTTTAGCTTATATAGGAATAGATTACATGAGTAAAGATATTACCAAAAAACAAACACCAGATATGTATAATATTGTTGAAGTAAATACAGTTCCTGGAATACATATGCATATGAGACCAAGCCATGGAAAGCCTAGAAATGTTGCAAAATATATGGTAGATATGATATTTCCAGAAACAAAAAGGTAAAAAACAGTATCAAAAATCTAAATTACCTCATATTATATAAAAAAATATGAGGTGATAAAATGGCAAAGATAATTGTTTTTAATAATGACACAAATAGAATGGAAACCTACACAAGGCAAGAAAGCTCGGCAATGCCTTATAATACAAATAGAACATTAACTGTAAAAGAATTTAGGGGATCTAGTAATTCAAACATATTATGGACAACAAAAAGAACAATGCAAAGTTGGAATAGCCAAAGATACATATGGGGAGGGCCAATTCCAGTAGGTTTTGCATTTAAAAGACCATATGAAGGGGGGCATGGCACACAAAGCCAGCACTATGCAGGTGTTGCATTTGATGTAGGCCAAACACTATCTGCAGCTAGAAGAAGAGCACTCTGGAACAGTGCAAATCAGTCAGGAGTTTGGAGCTATGTAGAACCAATAAGCTTTACCCCAACATGGGTACACTGGGACAAAAGATTTGGAACACCAGCATGTGGCTCAGGAGGATTTCCTCTAATAAAAAGAGGAAGCATAAGTAACTATGTACTAATTGCACAAGATGACTTAAATACTCTTGGATATTCAACTGGTGGATTAGATGGAATATTTGGGGCAAAAACACAAGATGCAGTAAAAAGCTATCAAAGAAAAGCTGGACTTTCAGTGGATGGAATTGTAGGATGTAATACCTGGAGAGCATTGCAAGAGGCTGTTGTAGGAACAGGACCAACAGACACAACGGTACGTTAATAAACGTACCGCTAAATCTTTTATTTAATTCAAATTTAAATACTTTTTGAAATTATTAATTTTAAACTCACATCCATTTAAATAATTTAAAATACCAGCATCAGTACAAAAATTAAATTTTAAGCTAAAACTTACAAGTTTTTGATATTTAGCCTTAAAACTTTTATTAACATCATTTATACCATATTTACCATCACCAACAATAGGAAAACCAAGATAAGCTAAATGAGCTCTAATTTGATGAGTTTTACCTGTTTTTATTTCAACATCTAAAAGGCTAGTATTATCAGAATAACTTTCTTTTAAAGAATAAGATGTTATAATTTTGGAATATCCCTTTTTAGGTACATCAGAAATATAAACCATAGATTTAGATTTATCTTTAAAAAGATAAGAAACAACTGTATCAGATTTTTTTAGAGGCTTACCAAATACAACTGCATAGTAATGTTTTTCAATCTCATGGTTTTTAAATTTATCTAGTAAAATATTAAGTGATTGGCTATTCTTAGCAAAAAGTACTAATCCACAAGTATTTCTATCTAATCTATGGCAAGGCATAGGAAGAAATTGGGTATTTTTATAGTATTTATGTACAATAGTTGTTAAGCTATTTTCGCCAGTAACTTCAATATTTACAGGTTTATTAAAAATTACTATATTCTCATCTTCAAAAACAATATCTAAATTAATAGATGGCTCTAATAAATTATCTGGTATATAAACTAAAATTTCATCATTTTCAAATATAGTTATATTTTCTGTTACTCTTTTACCATTTATTTTTATATCTTTTTTTCTTAAAGTTTTATAAAAAAGATTACCAGAAATATTTAAATTATCTTTTATAAATTTATCTAATTTTTTATTATCATATTTTTTGGTTACTATTAATTTTTTCATAGAATTAATTATAAGGTAAAACAAGAAATATTGCAACAAAAAAAGGAAAAATAGGCAAAAGCTATTCTTCCATTACTTCTGAAACGTTAGGTATAGAACTTATATTTTTCAAAAGTTCATTTTTCTTAAATCCTTTTTTGGCATATTGTCCAACTATTGTTACAAGTTCACTTTCTGATTCAAGTTCATCTTTTTTGGGTCTTTTTATATGTTTTATATCTACATTATAATTACTAAAAATTTGTTCAATTTGTGAAAGTACTTCGGTTGTATCTTTAGATATATTAACTTGTAATTCTAATAAATTAAAATGGTCTAATTTATCAGAAATTTTGTAAGAATAAGATAAAACAAAATAAACAATAAAAGTTGTAAAAATTCCACCAACATAAAAACCAGCACCTATACTAAGACCAATACAAGTAACTGCAAGTAAACCAGCTGCTGTAGTTAACCCTTTTACATTAAAACCATCTCTTAAAATTGTACCAGCACCTATAAAACCAATACCAGAAAGTAACTGTGCAGGAATTCTTGATGGATCAATATTATATTCTCTAGACATATATTCACCACATAACATTATAAGAACTGCACTCATACCAACTAAAGAATGTGTTCTAAATCCAGCAGGTTTATTCCAAGATGATCTTTCAAGCCCGATTATTCCGGCTAAAACAAAACCAAGAGTAATTTTTAGTATGGATTGAAACCAGAATGAATTTACTAAATTAAAAAGTAATTCCAAAATTTTTCCTCCTTTTATATAATTTTATTTATAATATAAATTTTAAGAATAAAAAGTATAGCATAAATTAGTTTAAAATTCAACAAAAAATTAAATTAAAAAACTAGCATATAAAGGTATAGACTTTATATTATTAGACTCACCGAAATTTTTAGTTGATAATCGTATACTATAAATAGGTTTATATCTGCTAATATAATAATTTAAACTTTTTGATGTTGTATTATCAGAAGCTTTTACCTCAATAGGGATAATATCTCCATCTATATTAATTAAAAAATCAACTTCATAGGCATTTCCAAGTTGCCAATAATAAAGCTCTTTATATTTAGAATAAAGATTTTCTGCAACATAATTTTCTATAAAAGCACCTTTATAAAGCATATTTTTTTCTCCAATTATTTCATTTTTTGAAATTTTTGAAAGAACTCTAAGAAGACCGATATCACTTAAATATATTTTAATATTATCATCTAAATATGCTTTTAAAGGAGATTTAGGCGTTTTTATACTTTGACATTTTAAAAGCATATTACTAGAAAGCAGCCACTCTAAAGATGATTCATATTCTCTAGCTCTTGCTGATTTTTCTACTAATGAATATTTAAACTTTTTGTTTTCTTTGCCTAATTGTGCAGGCATAGAATTATATATTTTATTATTTCTTATTGTTTCCATATTTTGCGTATATTTTGCCATATCTGCAAGATATGATGTAATTATCATTTCTAATATTTCATCTTCAAACTTATTTATACTCATACCATTTTGAATATAATTTGAAATTGCAGCAGGCATACCACCTATACACAAATATTCATTATATAGATTTAATGCTTTTTTATGAACTACATCTGCAAGAGGTTTCATTTCTTTGTAGCTTTGCTTTATTAAATCAAGTAATTTATTTTCGCCAGTTGCCAATAAAAATTCCTCAAAATCCATAGGGTATAAATGTTCAATCCATACTTTACCTACAGGAAAAGAACTTTTAAACCTATTAATTTTTACTCCAAGTAAACTCCCTGCAACAACAATCTTATAATTATTAGGACTTTCACAAAAATATTTTAGTGAGCAAATGGCTTTTTCAGATACTTGAATTTCATCTATAAAAATAATGGTATTATCTATATTAATATCAATAGATAATATTGCTTCTATATTTTTAATTATTTGTTCTGGTTCTATTGTATTTTCAAATATAGCTGTAATATCTGTCATACTATCTAAATTTAAATACAAAAAATTTTCAAATTCATTTTGACAAAATTTTGTTAAAATATAGGTTTTTCCGGTTTGTCTTGCTCCGATTAGCATATAGGGCATGTTTATATTATTATTTTTCCAGTGCAATAATTTTTGATATATTTTTCTTTCCATAATAATCCCTCCTTTTAGCTCTTTTAACTATATTATAAAGCTTTACATTTAAATTGTCAACTAAAAACGTGATTTTACCACGTTTTTAATCACAAAAAACGTGATTTAATCACGCTTTTTATAAAATGCGTAAAACATTATACTAAAATATTAGTGAAATTCCATTGTCAAAATAAATATAATATGATAAAAGTATATCACTAAAAATAAGAGAATAATATAGAAGAATTAAACAAAATAACAAAGATGAATAAAAATAATTTTATGGCAAAAGATAATAATGGAGGTAAGTAAAATGTTAGAAGAAATTTACTTAGAAAGAAGCGAAAAAATAGATGAAATAATAAAAAAAGCAATAACAAAAGTAGAACCCAAAATAAAGCCAATAAATGAAAGAGAAGAAAACAAAGAATTATTAAATAAAATAGAAGAAAATTATAATATAAAAATATCTAGTATATGTAAAGAAATATATATACAAGGATTTAAAGATGGAATGAACTTAATATTAGAGGCAAAAGAAAAATAAATTAATAAAAATAATATAAAAATAAAAGCAAATCCAAAATTATTATAAAAAATTTAATAATTTTGGGTTTATTTTTATACTAAAATATAAATACAGTATATGATATGAACATAAGAAAAATGTAGTAAAATAGCATATTATGGCTATTTTTAAAATACACAAATAAAAACACAAAAATACTTGAAAAAATGTACACAATATGGTATACTGACCTTGCAAAAAACGGAAAGCAAAAGAAAAATGAAAGAGGTAGGAGAGATGAAAACTTATGAAAAAATGTTTAAACAAAATTCCTAAAGACAGCCGAAAAATGCGTCAAAGAGGAATAACACTAATTGCTTTAGTAGTTACAATAATAGTTCTTTTGTTACTTGCAGGTATAACAATAACCATGGTTGCTGGAAATAACGGAATATTAAAACGAGCAACAGAGGCACAAGAAAAAACACTAATAGAAGAAAAAAGAGAAGAAGTGCAAATGGCAATATCAGAAGTTTTAGCAGACAACGACCGGAGACAAAGAAAAGGTAACAGTAAGTAAAACACTAGAAAAAATACACAATAACTATGGAAGCCAAAAAGAAAAAGACGCCATAATAGGAGAAGCTCTAGGTGATGAAGAAGACAAATTCCCAGGAGCAATAACATACCAAAAACCTGTATCAAAACTAAAATACGATATAGTAATAACAGTTGACAGCGACTTAAATACTACAGGCTATACAGAAGACAATGGAGATGATAGTAGTGACGATACACCAAGTTACGAAATACCAGATAGTCAATATACAAAAACAGGAAGTATATACTACTATGAACCAGACCTAAGTGGATTTGAGCCAGAGGCAACATATTACGTAACATATGATGAAAATGGTCAAAACGAAACAATTTATGGAAGAATAGACAAAGTAGAAAAGCCAACAAAAGGCTGGCATGATTATGAAAACAAATTATGGGGAAATGTAGTAACAGTAACAGAAAGCAACGTAACATATTGGACATGGATTCCAAGATATAAATATGGAATTGACGGAAACAATTCAAAAGTATATTTCACAGATTTAAATGGAAAATGCACAATGTCTGTAGACGGAACAGATAAAGAAATTGACGTAAGTTCATATGAATTACCAGAAAGTTTCAAATTTGCAGATACAGATTTAAAAGGATATTGGATGTGTAAATATGAAACACAACTATCGGAAACATCAGGAATTGAGCAGATGATAGCATACACAACAGGAAAATCAATAGAAGTTGGAACAACAAATCCAAATGGATTATATACAATATATTTAAATGGTACAAAAATAGCAGAACATCAAAGCCTAGATACATATTACAAAATTGACAAATTAAGTTCAAAGAAAATATATGATGTATGTTTATATAGTGAAACAAATTCGAGAATGGTTGGAAGAAAGAAAAAAATGGTGAAAAATCCAATAACAGTAGATACCAGCGGATTTGACAAATCTAGTACATACTATGTGGTATATGATAAAAATGGAAATGAAAGCATAGCAGGAAGAATGGATAAAGTATCAGAACCATATGGATGGTATAATTACGATAATAAAATTTGGGCAAATCTTGTAACTGTAAATGAAAATAATGTAACATATTGGACATATATACCTAGATATCAATGCGATGATACGGGAGTATATGATGGAATAACAAGGTCAGAAGTAGAGTTTATACCTACATCACAAACAACTGCAGATGCAGGTCATATTATACCAGAAAGTTTTACATTTAATGGGGTTCAGCTTGCAGGATTCTGGATGAGCAAGTACGAAATTCAAATATCAGAAACATCTGGACTAGAACAAATAAAAATGGCACCAACAGCTGATGAAATATCAGTAACAACAACAAAACCAAGTGGAAGCTATACTGTATATGTAAATGGAGAAAAAAATGCAACAGGTGTAAGCTTGCCATATACTGTAAAAGGCTTAAAAAGTGATACAGAATATGACATATGTTTATATAGTGAAGATAATAACAGAATGGTAGGAGCAAGAAAAAAATCAACATTACCTAAAACAGTTATAAAAGTAGATTTAAGCGGATTTAATCCAGATTGTACATATTATGTAACATATGATGATAATGGAGAAAATGAACAGATTGGAGAAAAAATAAAACTAGATTCAAATGGTAACGCAACCAATATGCCAGAAAAATGGTATGACTACGAAAATAAAAAATGGGCTAATATTGTTACAAAAGGAACAGATGCAAGTGGTAATGAATTAATTACATATTGGACCTATATACCAAGGTATGAGTATGATGTTGAAGGAGCATATAATGCTGCACAATTAGCAGAAGTTAAATTTATCTCAACATCACAAACAACAGCAGATTCAGGATTTGTTATACCAGAAAGTTTTACATTTGCAGGAAAACAATTGGCAGGATTTTGGATGAGCAAATATGAATTACAAGGAACAACAGATTAAATTTAGGAGGATAAAAAATGAATAGAAAATATAGAAATATATTAATAATTTTACTTATAACAATGTATTTTATAATAGCAATGCCTAGTAAATCAAATGCAGGATTACAGGCTAATAAGGGAGGAAAAAGTTTAACAAATGTGAGTGCCAATGGTTTCTTTGTATCGATAAGAAGAATGGAATCACAGAATGGAACTTTGGGAAAAAATGCAACATTCGATCAAACATCGTATGTTGATTCAAGTGGTAATGGAATAGATTCTCATATGGCTTTGAATACTGAGTTTGGAACTGCTGGTATTTTGGCATATTCTGAGTATGGTTTTATACCAACAGCTGCTAAGGATACGACAACAGGGAATGCTTCAGGAATTTATCAACTTGGATATGGTAATTATGAATATGTTGCTGGAATTTCAAAAACATATGGAAATGGTTATACGAATATAATATCTAAAGCAGACAATAGGTATTTTAATGCGTACGCTACCAATTCTTCAATTCCAGGAGATGGAGTTGGAAAACTTGGAAGTGCTGCGACATATCCAACTTCGACTTATCCAATTTTTGGAAGAAGTGGAGCAGGAGTGTTGAATTCAAGTAGCCCATATGCTGACAGGAATGGCTCTGGAGTGTCTCTATATAGCTCCCGTGCCGTAGTAGTCTGCGGCGAAGGACTATAAAAAACAAAAAATCAAAATAACCCAAAAATAGAATTGGACCAACCATCCAATTCTATTTTTTACCTAAAACTTCCTATTTCTCCCCATTCTTCCTAATCCCCTTATCAAACCTATAAACATCATGAATCAAATCATAAATAAAATTCAAAGTAGTTTCAGAACAATGTTTAAGCATTCTGTCAATTTTCTTAATAATAGTATTATCATTTTCGTCCTTACCATACAAAATAAAATCAGCAGAACTACCACTAAAAGCAACAATACTAGTCAAAGTTTTCAAACTCAAAGAACATTCACCACGTTCAATTTGTCCTAAAAATACATCAGAAATTTCAATCATCTCAGAAAACTTTTCTCTACTCATAAACATACTTTCTCTAATAGAACGAATACGTTCACCTATTTCTATATTATTTAAATTATGCTCCATCTATCTAACTCCTTTAATCTCTAAGAATTTACTAGATTATATAATAAAAAAATTAAATAACTAATATACTACTATCATACAATAAAACTATAATAAAATCCTATAAAATAAATACAATAAAAACAAACAAAATACTAAAAAGTACACAAAAACATACACTTAGAATTTTCATTACAAAATTCTAAAAAATAAAAAACATAAAATTATTCATTCAAATTATATATTAAATCAAAAATATTTTCAAAATAATAAAACCTAAAAAACTAATATAAATAACATACAAAAATCGAAAAAATTCTACAAACATAAAAACTCCAATAAAGCAAAACTTCAATATTTTTATGTCAAATTATTGACTTTTTTGCAAATCCATTATATGATAATACAAGCAAAAAATCCTAAGAAAGGAAGAACAAAAAATGGGAGAAGTTATAGTTATTACATCAGGAAAAGGTGGAGTTGGAAAAACAACAACAACAGCCAACCTAGGTTCAAGCTTAGCATTAGAAGGCAAAAAAGTAGCATTAATAGATACAGACATTGGACTAAGAAATCTAGATGTTGTAATGGGGTTAGAAAATAGAATAGTATATGACATAGTAGATGTTGTTGAAGGCAAATGCAAATTAAGACAAGCACTAATAAAAGATAAAAGATTCAAAGAATTATATTTATTACCAGCAGCCCAAACAAGAGACAAATCAGCTGTAAATGAAGAACAAATGAGAAAATTAACAGGAAGACTTAAAGAAGAATTTGACTATATACTTATAGATTGCCCAGCAGGTATAGAGCAAGGATTTAAAAATGCAATAGCAGGAGCAACAAGAGCAATAGTAGTATCAACTGCGGAAATATCATCAATAAGAGATGCAGATAGAATAATAGGATTGCTAGAATCATCAGAAATAAAAAATCCAGAATTAATAATAAACAGAATAAGACCAAATATGGTAAGAAAAGGCGAAATGATGGATGTAGACGACATAGTAGACTTATTGTCAATAGACCTAATTGGAGTAGTACCTGATGATGAATACATAATTACACAAACAAATAAAGGAGAACCAGTTATCCAAAATAAAAAAGCTCCATCAGGAAAAGCATACCTAGAAATAGCAAAAAGAATCTTAGGAGAAGACATAGAAATAACAATACCTGGTAGGGAAAAAGGATTTTGGGCAAGAATAAAAAGAATCTTTGGAAAAAAATAAGCTAAAGAAAAAAATAAAAATGTATTAAGTTACATAATAACGGAAACTGGAGGGAAGGAAATGTTTGAAAACATTAAAAACATTTTTAAAAGAAATAAAAAAAGAGAACTACTAAAACCAAGTTCAAAAGATACAGCAAAAGAAAGACTACATTTAGTACTAATGCAAGATAGGGCAAACGTTTCAGCAGACTTTTTAGACTTAATGAGAAAAGAAATAATAGAGGTAATAAAAAAATATATAGATATAGATGAAGAAGCGATGGATGTAAGGCTTGCAGCAGAAACAAACGAAGATGGAACACAAGGAGCACCTGCACTATATGCAAATATCCCAATAATAAATATAAAAGACGAAACAAGACAAATGAGTAAAACAAACCAAGAAAAACAAATAACAGTAGAACCAAATAAACACAAAAAAGAACAAGAAAAAGAAGCAGAACAAGCAAAAACTAAAACACAAGAAGTAAAAGAATCAATAAAAGAACAACCAAAAGAAAAACATGAAAAAATTGAAACAGAGAAAAAAGTAGAAGAAAAAAAAGTTGAAATAAAAGAAATAAAAAAAGAGGAAAAAGAAGAAAAACAACCACCAAAAGAAGAAAAAAGTAAAAAAGAAGTAAAAGAAAAAAGTGAAACAAAAAAAAAACCTAAAGAAACTAAACAAGAAAAAAAGATAAAAGAAAATAAAAAAGAAGAAGAGAAAAAAGATGAGAAGTAGAATATTTAAAAATATGGAATGGTTTATACTAATTTCTGCACTTCTATTAAGTGTTGTAGGGTTTGTAGCCCTGTATTCAGCAACACAATCAAATGACTTTGACGAATTAAAAAAACAAATAATGTGGTTTGGAGTAAGCATTGTAATAATGGTAGTAATAATGATAGTAGACTACGATGTATGGGCAAAATTATCTCCAGTATTTTATCGGTCTGTCTATAATATTATTAGTAGCAGTATTATTTACAAGGGCAAGAAATGGAGCAAGCAGTTGGTTTAAAATTGGTTCATTTACATTGCAACCAGGTGAACTTGCAAAAGTAGCAGTAATATTATTTACTGCATCAACAATTACTAAAATACAAGAAAAAGGCAAAGCAGAAATAAATGTATTTTGGAAATTATGTGTAACACTTTTTACAGTATTATTTCCAGTATTTTTAATAATAATGCAACCAGATTATGGTACAGCAACAGCATATATGGTTTCATTAGTATTAATGCTATATGTATCTGGAATAGATAAAAAATATATAATAACAGCAATAATAATAGTATTAATAGCACTTCCTTTAGCATACTTCTTTGTATTACCTGCACATGCAAAAACAAGAATAGATATATTCTTAAATCCAGAGTCCGACCCAAAAGGCGCAGGATACAACGTATTACAATCAAAAATAGCTATAGGTTCAGGAGAACTTACAGGAATGGGCTTATTAAATGGAAACCAAACACAGTTAGGCTATTTATCACCAAAAACAACAGACTTTATATATTCAGTTATAGGAGAAGAAATGGGATTTATAGTTTCGGCAATAGTAATACTGGCATATGTAATGTTAATAACAAAGGCACTATATGTTGCTAAAACAGCAAGTGATGATTTAGGTTCATACATTGCAGCTGGAATAAGCGGAATATTTTTATTCCATATGACAGAAAACATAGGAATGACATTAGGTTTACTTCCAATAACAGGTGTACCTTTACTATTTATAAGCTATGGTGGAAGTTCAATGATAACAAGTTATATATGTATAGGATTACTATTAAATATTAGTGGAAATAGAAAAAAAACAATATTTATTAAGTAAAAATAGGAGCAGTAGAATGTATTTACACGAATTAAAAATAGGAAATGTTAAATTAAAAAATAATATATTATTAGCTCCAATGGCAGGTATAACAGACCTGCCATTTAGAGTAATATGCGAAAAATTTGAGCCAGGGCTTGTGTGTACAGAAATGGTAAGTGCAAAAGCAATAATGTATGGAGACGAAAAAACAAAAAAGCTAATGAATATGGCAGGCGAAAAGCATCCTGTAAGTATACAAATATTTGGCTCAGATATAGAAGCAATGGGTTATGCTTCAAAATATGTATCTGAAATTGCAGATATAGTAGATATAAATATGGGTTGCCCAGCACCAAAAGTTGTAAAAAATGGTGATGGAAGTAAATTACTACAAGATTTAGAAAAGGCAAAAGAAATAATGGAAACAGTAGTAAAAAACTCAAAAGTTCCAGTAACACTAAAATTTAGAAAAGGCTGGGACAGTGAACACATAGTTGCAAAAGAAGTTGCAAAAATAGCAGAAGACGCAGGAATATCAGCAATTACAATACATGGAAGAACAAGAGCAGAATATTATTCTGGAACAGCAGATTTAGAAATAATAAAAAAAGTAAAACAAGCAGTAAAAATACCTGTAATAGGAAATGGCGATATAGTAGATGAAGAATCTGCAAAAAACATGTTTGAAAAAACTGGTGTAGATGGAATAATGATAGGAAGAGGAGCTTTTGGAAATCCTTGGATATTTGAAAAAATAAAATATTATTTAGAAACTGGAGAAAAATTACCAAAAACAACAAATGAAGAAAAATTAAAAATAATTAAAGAACATCTAAATTTACTTATAAAAGAAAAAGGCGAAGATATAGCTATAAAAGAATTTAGAAAACATTTAGCAGTATATAGTAAAAATTTGCCAAATGCTAGTGATTTTAGAGTTATGGTAAATAAAATAGATGAAAAAGAAGAGTTAGAAAAGGCATTGGAAGACTATTTTGGCATAATGTAAAAGGAGGAGAATATGTATAGAACAAAAAATTTAGGAGAACTAAGAGCCCAAAATGTAGGAGAAACAGTGGAATTAGCAGGGTGGATTCAAAAAATAAGAGATTTAGGAGCAATGACATTTATAGATTTAAGAGACGAAGATGGAATAACTCAAATAGTAGTAAATGACGAAAATTTACAAAAACAAGCAAAAGAACTTGTAAAAGAAAGTTGTATTCATATAGAAGGAAAAGTTGTTGAAAGAGCAAGCAAAAACCCTAAAATGCCAACAGGAGATATAGAAGTTATAGCAAATAAAATAGAAGTTTTAGGAAAATGTAAGCCAGAATTACCTTTTGAGATAAACTCAGAAGTTGATGCAAGAGAAGATTTAAGACTAGAATATAGATTTTTAGATTTAAGAAATGAAAAACTACATAAAAACATTTTACTTCGTTCAAAAATACTAAAAGCTTTTAGAGACGAAATGGATGAACTTGGTTTTTATGAAATTCAAACACCAATTTTAGCAAATTCATCACCAGAAGGTGCAAGAGACTATTTAGTACCAAGTAGATTAAATCCAGGAGAATTCTATGCGTTACCACAAGCCCCTCAACAATTTAAACAATTGCTTATGGTATCTGGTTTTAACAAATACTACCAAATAGCACCATGCTTTAGAGACGAAGATCCAAGAGCAGACAGAGCACCAGGAGAATTTTATCAACTAGATTTTGAAATGGCATTTAGTACACAAGAAGATGTATTCAAAGTAATAGAAAAAATTGTACCATCAGTATTTAAAAAGTTCACAGATTGGAAAGTTGATGAAGGAGAATTTATAAAAATACCATATAAAGAAGCAATGGAAAAATACGGAATAGATAAACCAGACTTAAGAAATCCTTTAATAATTCAAGATGTAACAAAATTATTTGAAAATACAGAATTTAATGCCTTTAAAGATAAAACAATAAAAATAATAATAGTACCAGAAGGTGCAAAAGAAGGAAGAAAATTCTTCGACAAAATGGGAGAATTTGCAGTAGAAGAATGTGGAGCTAAGGGCTTAGCATGGACAAAATTAAATCAAGAAGGAAATTTAGAAGGAGGAATTGCAAAATTTATAACTCCTGAAATTGTAGAAAATTTAAAACAAAATTATGGATTAAAAGAAAATGCTAGTATGTTCTTTATTGCAGATGAATTTAAAACAGCTCAAAAAATAGCAGGACTAGTTAGAATAGAACTTGGAAAACGTTTAGATTTAATAGAAAAAAATGTATACAAATTCTGCTTTATAGTAGATTTTCCAATGTATGAATTATCAGACGAAGGTAAAATAGATTTCTGCCACAACCCATTTTCAATGCCACAAGGTGGAATGGAAGCCTTAGAAAATATGGATCCATTAGATATCTTAGCATATCAATATGACTTAGTATGTAATGGATATGAAATGGCATCTGGAGCAGTAAGAAACCACAATCCAGAAATAATGGTAAAAGCATTTGAAATCGCAGGATATACAGAAGAAGATGTAAAAACAAAATTCGGAGCATTATACAATGCATTCCAATATGGAACTCCACCACATGCTGGTGCTGCACCTGGAATCGACAGAATGGTAATGCTAATAGAAGATTCAAGTAATATAAGAGAAGTAATAGCATTCCCTAAAAATAAAAGAGCAAGAGATTTACTTATGAGAGCACCTTCAAAAGTTTCTGAAGAACAATTAAAAGATGTTCATATAAAATTAGATATATAAATTAGGGGATAAAACTTGAATAATATAAAACTAAAAATTATTCAGTTTGATTTATGCCTTCAAGGAAGGAATAATACAAAAATGAAAAAATATAGATTAGAAATAATAGTATTCTTAAGTGGAGCAATTGAAATGGGGCTAGAATTACTAGCCTCTAGAATACTTTCACCATATGTTGGAAGTTCAAATGTAGTTTGGACAAGTATAATTGGAATAATTTTAGCAAGTATGAGTTTAGGATATTGGTTTGGAGGAAAAATTGCAGATAAAACACCAAGTAAAGATAAAATTTCAGAAATATTATTAATGGCAGCATTTTTTACAAGTTTAATACCATTATTTGAAACAATAGTTGTAAAAAATATGGCAGAATTGGTAGAAAACTTAATTTTTTCTGCAATAATTTGTGCAATAACAGTATTTTCAATACCAAGCTTTTTACTTGCAATGATATCGCCAATAGCAGTAAAAATAAAAAGTATGGATTCTAAAGAAATTGGTTTATCATCAGGAAAAATATCATCATTATCTACATTAGGTAGTATAATAGGAACATTTTTTATGGGATTTGTATTAATACCACATATTGGAGTAAGTAATATAAATATTGGAATAATAGTTCTTTTAATATTAATGTCAATAATAATTAGAGAAACAAAAGACAAAAAATACATGTATTTATGTGTATTTAGCATATCTATTTCAATAATAACAGTGGTTGCAGGAAAAATTGTATTTACAAAAACACACCCAGATTTAATACTAGATACAGATTCAGAATATAGCAGAATTTGGGTAACAAACTTAAAATCTAGTGATCGAAATTATAAAGTTATGCAAGTAGATACTGGAATAGAATCGTGGACAGATGTTACAAAAAATGAGCTAAGTGCAGAATATTTAAAATTTTATGACCTATTTGAATATTATAATAAATCTACTCAAAATACACTTATGATAGGTGGTGCAGCATATACATATCCAATGTACTATTTAAATAAATATAAGAACAAAAAAATAGATGTAGTAGAAATTGATGAAAAAATGACCCAAATTGCAGAAAAGGAATTTGGGTTAAATTTAAATGAGCCAAGAATAAAAGTATATACTCAGGATGGAAGAAGTTTTTTAAACCAAAGCAACAATAAATATGATACAATTTTAATAGATGCTTTTAAGGGACTTAATGCACCATTTGAATTAACCACATATGAGGCACTTCAAAATGCTAAAAATTTATTAAATGACAATGGAATAGTTTTAACAAATATAATTTCTGGAATAACAGGAGAAAATGCAAAATTTTTAGAACATGAATATGCAACATATAAAAAAGTATTTGATGATGTAAAAGTGTTTAAAGTGAAATCTAAAAAAACTCCAGAAGAAAAACAAAACCTTATATTACTTGGAATAAAGGGAAGACCTGATATAGATGAATCAAAATATCAGGAATACTCAAAAAGAATTACTAGTGAAATTATAAATTATAATTCAAATAGTAGGATTGCAACAGATGATTTTGCTCCAATAGGGAAATAGAGGTTTACATTATGTATTCTTTGTGATATAATGCCTATAAAATAAATGTAAGGAGAAAACATAATGGACAATAATTCAAACAAAAGCCTAGCACAAGATAAAGTTTTAATCTTATATGTTCTAAATAATGTTAAAAAAAATATGACAGAAAGTGATTTGTTTAAATTAATTTCACCAGTAAATAATATAAACTATTTTTACTTCAAACAAATACTTGCAGATTTAGTTGAATCAAATCTTGTATTATCATACACAAAAGGTGAAGAAAATGAAGACAGCCCAGCAATTTATGAATTAACATCAGAAGGAAAAAAATCATTAAATTTAACAATTGACGTTTTACCAGGATTATTAAAATTAAAAATAGATACAGTACTAAAAAACGAAATAAATAATATAATAAGTGAAGATGCTATAGTAACAGAATATATACCGGAAAATGAACATTCATACACAGTAAAATGTAAAATTGTTGAAAACAAAAAAACTATTTTTGAAGTAAGAACATTTGCGGGTTCAAACGAGAATGCAAAGCTTATATCAGACAATTGGAAAGAAAATGCATCAACGATTTATCCAAAAATATTAGACTTATTAACAAAAAATGATTAAAATAACAAAAAACTATTGACAAACAAAAAAATAATGAGTATAATAATTACGTTACATCGTAACGGCGAAGTAGCTCAGTTGGCTAGAGCACGCGGTTCATACCCGCGGTGTCGAGAGTTCGAATCTCCCCTTCGCTACCAATTATTATTAAAATTACAATCCAAAAAAGAGTCTTACAATTAAATTGTAAGGCTCTTTGCATTAAAACAAATAAAAAAATGGCTGGGGTACTGTGATTCGAACACAGGAATGTCGGAGTCAGAGTCCGATGCCTTACCGCTTGGCGATACCCCAATGATATAAAGTATTATACACAAAAAAAATATAAAATTCAAGTACTAAAAAAGAAAAACTAATTTAATTTTTGTGAAAGGATAATTAAATTATGAAAAAAAATAAAAAAGATAAAAAAGAAAAGAAAATTCTTATTACAATATTTATTATAGCATTAATAATGGATCAAATTGCAAAAATAATAGCAATTTTTAGTGGAAATGTAATAATAACTAATCAAGTAGGAGAAAACAATGGCTTAAGCATATTAATGTCAGTAATAGTAATAATAATGTTAATAAGATATATATCAAATGACAATTCATTTATAAAATTAGATACAAAAGTAATTTTAACTCTAGCAATATCAGGAGCAACAGGAAATATAATAGATAGAATTTGGAATAAGCAAACAATTTTATTCATAAATCTTACAAAATCAATAAATTTAAACTTAGCATATATATATGTAATAATTGCATGGGTAGGATTAGCAATTATATTAACAAAGAACTCAATGGAAATGTTAAAAAATAGAAAAAATAAAAAGGTGATAAAAAATGAATACAAAGAAAATAAAAATAAATGAAGAAAATGTGGGGAAGAGAATAGATAGTTTAGTTCCATTATTAGAAGATAAGCTATCAAGAAATGCAGTTCAAAGACTAATAGAAGAAGAAAATATAAAAGTAAATAATCAAAAAACAAAACACTCATATAAAGTAAAATTAAATGATGAAATTCAAATATCTATACCAGAGGCAGAAAAAATAGATTTAAAAGCACAAAATATACCACTTGAAATCATTTACGAAGATGAAGACATTATTGTTGTAAATAAACCAAAAGGAATGGTTGTTCATCCAGCAAATGGTAATCCAGATGGCACACTTGTAAATGCTATAATGTCAATTTGCAAAGAAAGCTTATCTGGAATTGGTGGTAAAATAAGACCTGGAATTGTTCATAGACTAGACAAAGACACATCAGGGGCAATAATAGTTGCAAAAAATGATAAAGCACATGTAAATTTAAGTGAACAATTAAAAAATCACGAAGTAAAAAAAACATATTTAGCACTAGTTAGAGGAATTGTAAAAGAAAATGAGGCAACAATAAATATGCCAATTGCAAGAAGCCAAAAAGATAGAAAAAAAATGGCTGTAGACAAAAAAGGAAAAGAGGCTATAACACATTTTAAAGTACTAGAAAGATTTGGAAATGACTATACACTTCTTAAAGTAAACATAGAAACAGGAAGAACACATCAAATAAGAGTACATTTATCATATATAGGTTATCCAATAATAGGTGATGAAGTATATTCAAATGGAAAAAATAAATGGAATATAAAAGGACAATGTCTTCATGCTTGGAAAATAGAATTTAAACATCCTTTAACAGGCGAAGAAATAAGTCTTGAAGCAGAAATTCCAAAATATTTTAAAGATATTATAAAAGAATTAGAAGGTGAAAAATAAATGGAAGAGATGAGATTACAAAAATATTTAGCATTATGTGGAATTGCATCAAGAAGAAAATGTGAAGAATTAATTTTAAATGGAAAAGTAGAAGTAAATGGAAAAATAGTTACAGAATTAGGAACAAAAGTAATTATAAATAAAGATAATGTAAAGTATAATGGAAAAACGGTCAATTTAGAAGAAGAAAAAGTATATATATTATTAAACAAACCAATAGGGTATATAACAACATCTAAAGAACAATTTGGAAGAGATAAGGTTTTGGATTTAGTAAAAATAAATAAAAGAATAGTTCCAGTAGGAAGACTAGATATGTATACATCAGGAGCAATAATATTAACAAATGATGGAGACTTTGTAAATAAACTTACCCATCCAAGCCATGAAATAGAAAAAACGTATAATGTAACACTAAAGGGAATTGTAACAAAAGAAGATATAGAAAATTTAAAAAATGGTGTAGAAATAGATGATGGATATATAACCAAAAAAGCAAAGGCAAAAATTCTAAAAATAGATGAAGAAAAGAAAATATCAAGAATACAAATAACTATACATGAAGGAAAAAATAGACAAATAAGAAAAATGTGTGAGACTATAGGAAAAAAAGTTTTAGCATTACACAGATGTAAAATTGGAGATTTAGATGTAAAAGATTTGAAACTAGGACAATGGAAATACTTAACAAAAAAAGAAGTAGAAAAATTCCAAAAGTAAGTAAGGTTACATAATATTAAAAAGCATCAAAAAAGTATGGACAAAATTGTAAAAAAGTGGTAAAATAGTTCCATGACTTAAAAAAGGAGGAGTTATAAAATGGTAGAAGATAACCAAATAAAAGCACAAATATCACCATTTGCTATTAGAAAAGGTGAAATAAAAACATTTGATGGTCAAGATGGATATGTTTCAATGAATCAAGTAGTTCATAAAATAAATATAGGACATATTACAGACATACACTTTGCAATTTTATATTTAGTAAATGAATTTGAATTCATTACATCAAGACAATTAATGCAAATGCTTCAAATTAAAGGATATGAGGTAAAATCTCAAGACAAATTAAACAACAAACTAGAAGGACTTGTTAAATCAAAAATATTAACAAGATACTACTTTACATCAGATGAAGGAAAAGGAATATATAGAATATATTGCCTAGAAAAAATGGGAAAATATTTACTAGATACAAGAGATGATGTTGAATGCAAATGGCAACCATCAGATAACACAAAACCGGTTGCAATGATAAAGAAGAGATTAGCTGGAAATCAAGTAATAATAGCATACCTAAAAAAAGTAAAAGTATTTGACAGCTATACAGTAAAACCAGCCTTAACAGCCAAAACAATGGGAAAAGTATTCAAACCAAGTGGAGGAGCTGTAACATTAACAAAATCAGGAAAATCAATTCAATTCTTATTTGAAGTAGTAAGAAGAGAAAATGATTGGCAAAAAAAAGTTGTAGATAAAATGAAATTCTATCAAGACTTCTATGATAACTTTGTACCACTAGATTCTGGATTTAAATCACTACCACAACTATTAATAGTATGTGAAGATGATAGACACATGGCAGAAGTATTTAGAGAACTTGTAACACATAATGTAGAATTCAAAAAAATAAATTTATATTACACAACAGACTTAAAACAAAATAGCGAATCTTTAGAGAGCACACTAACAGAATTTAAATTAGATGAACAAACAAATAAATATAAAGCACAAAAAGTAGAATTAAAATTGTTAAATTAATTTTTTATAAGTCGATTCTTTTAGATAAAAACCCAAAAGAATCGACTTAAAAAATTATAAAATAAAAAAATAAAAAAAATTTAAAAAAAGTATTGACAAGTATAAAAAAACATAGTATACTAATCACTGTCAAAAGGAAATGGTCGTTTAGCTCAGCTGGGAGAGCATCTGCCTTACAAGCAGGGGGTCATAGGTTCGAGCCCT
>CAKPCG010000007.1 GCA_934141475.1 uncultured Clostridia bacterium | reverse complement strand
GATTTAGGTTTACAAGAAGTAAACACAGCTGCTGAATTAATTCAACGCAGTGTAGACCCTGAGGCAAACATTATCTTTGGTACAGTTATAGATCCAGAAATGCAAGATGAAATTAAGATAACAGTTATTGCAACAGGTTTTGATCAACCAGATGATATAAAATCTCCAATATTAGATTCTTTAGGAACAAATACATCAAAACCATGGGAGAAAAAAGTAAGCTCAATACCTTCAAGCCAAGATTTAGGATCATCACAAAATGATTTAGATATTCCATCATTTTTGAGAAAAAATAAAAACAAAACATTATAAAATGAAAAAGATGAAATTAATTTGAAATAGAAATTAAAATAAAGTAAAAAAATGAAGTGTTTTTGGCACTTCATTTTTTACTTTGCATAATAAATTTTTAATTTAAAGTTATAAATCATTATAAAATCCCCATAAATTACTGTTTTTTCATTTTTGGTTTAGAAATCAAAGAAGCAATATATCCGAAAAATACAGCAGCTGCAATACCACCAGCACTTGCTTTTAAGCCTCCTGTAAAAACACCTATAAAACCGGATTCTTTTACAGCTTCAATTGCACCTTTTGCTAAATTATTACCAAAACCTGTTAAAGGAACAGTTGCACCACAACCTGCAAATTTAACTAGGTATGGGTATATTCCAAGTCCGCCGAAGAATTGTACCAACTGTTACAAAAAGTACAAGTATTCTTGCAGAAGTAAGTTTTGTTTTATCAATTAAAATTTGACCTATAACGCAAATTAAACCACCAACTATAAAACATTTTAATAGTAAAAACCAGTCAAAGTTTTGCCAAAATTCCATATAATTTTAGTCCTTTCAAAATATTATAAATTTTCAATAGAAACAGCTTGAGCAATACCAGGAATAGATTCACCTTGTTGAGAACTCATGGAGTTCATTAATGCTCCTGTGGCTATTAATAATACTTTATTTAATTTTTTTTCTTTTAGCATACCATATAAATATCCAGAAAAAACACTAGCACAGCATCCACAGCCACTTCCACCAGAATGAGTATCTTGTGTGGATTTATCAAAAATTAAAACACCACAGTCATTATAGATTGATTTTATATTATATCCTGCGTTTTTACATAAATCTATTAAAATATCTTTACCAATATGACCAAGGTCTCCGAGTTAAAATTGCATCATAATATGTTGGTTTTCTGCCAGTATCTTTTAAATGTGTCATTAAAGTATCAAATGCAGCAGGGGCCATTGCAGCTCCCATATTATTTGCATCTTTTATTCCCATATCTACAATTTTTCCTGTTGTTATATGAGTTATTTTTGGACCGATTTCCTTCTTTTGCAAGCATTGCACTTCCGCATGCAGTTACTGTCCATTGGGCAGTTGGTGGCCTTTGATTTCCAAGCTCTAAAGGAAATCTAAATTGTCTTTCTGAACTACAAAAATGGCTAGATGCACTGCAAATTGCATAATTTATGCCACCCTCTATAAAAACAGATGCAAGCTGCATACCTTCAACAAATGTTGAACAAGCACCAAAAATGCCGTAAAATGGAACATTTAATTCTCTTAATCCAAAACTAGATGAAATACATTGATTAAGCAAATCTCCTGCGAAGCAGTATTCTATTTTTGAAGATGGAATACCAGATTTAGAAATAAGAGCATTTACAGTTTGCTTTACAATTTTACTTTCTGCTTTTTCCCAACTTTTTTCACCATACATTTCATCAGATAAGCATTGATCAAAATATTTAGCAAGTGGGCCATCTGCTTCTTTAGGTCCAGCAATACATGCTGTTTCTAATATAGTTGGAGGTGTGTTAAATTTTATTGTTTGAGTTCCTAATTTTTCCATAAATCCTCCTTAAATTAAACTAATATATTTTGTGCATTAAATAAAAAATATATAATGCCTACAATAATTGAGGTAGAAATTCCATAAACAAGTACTGGACCTGCAACAGTAAACATTTTTGCACCAACACCCATAATGTAACCTTCAGACTTATATTCCATTGCAGGTGCTACAATAGAATTTGCAAAACCTGTTATTGGAACTAAAGATCCGTGCTCCTGCTATTTTACCAATTTTGTTAAATATATTTAATCCTGTTAAGAATGCACTAATTGCAATTAATGATATTGAAACAATAGTTCCAGATGTTGTTTCATCTAGGTTTTTATACATACAAAAAGAAAAAATAATTTGACCAATAGAACAAATAGCACCACCAATTAAAAAAGCATTTATGCAATTTTTTAAAATAGGGGAATTAGGTGATTTTTGATTTACATATTCTTGATAATTTTTTTGAGTATCAATTGGGCTATTCATAAATACCTCCAAAATAAAATTTGATTTATAAATATAATTTCCAATAAATAAAAAAATATTCAAAAATAGTAAAAAGACTTAAAATTAGCCGAAAAAATGACATAAAAAAATATAATATTACAGAATAATACCTAATATTACATAAATATTACAGTTTCATTACATTTTAACGAAAGGTATTGATTTTGTTTAGAAAAACATATAAAATAAAAATTGAAATAAGAGTTAACTTATAACACAAGAATAAAAGCAAGGAGCGTCAAAATGCAAAATTGTTTAGGAATATATATAGAAAGCAATTTAATAAAATACGCAAAGGTTTCAAAGGAGAAAGGCGAATACAAAGTAGATGCTTATGGAATAAGATTTTTCGACAATTTAAATGAAACAATAAAAAAGATAATAGAAGAAACATATAGTTTTAATACACCTATAACAATAAACTTATCAGACGAAAAATACTTATATTTTGATATATTTGCACTACTTTCAAAAGGTGATATACATAAATCTATAGAAACAAACTTTGAAACATATTGTGATGAAAATAAATATAACCAAAAAGCATTTGAAACGAGATATGCTTTGGTTCCAAATTTTGAAAATAAAGAGAAAATAAAAGCTATCGATGTAATAGTAAATAAAATTGAATTAAATAAAAGAAAACAATTCTTTGAAAAACACCATCTTGCTGGTGTAATGCCTATAGGAACTGCAATAGCAACAATTGCTAAACTAGACAAAAAAGAAAATGCTTTAATAGTAAATATGGAAGAACAAACTACTATTACATCTGTATTTGAAAGACAAATCTACAAAGTAGAAACAATAGATAATGGTAGCCAAGAAGTTTTAGAAAAAATAAATAAACTAGAAAATTCTATAAGCAAAGCATATGAGATTTGCAAAGAAACAACAATATATACAGCAAATGTTGTAGATGATACAAAAGAACAACCATATCTTGAGTATATAATACCTACTTTATACCAAATAGGGCAAAGAGTAAGATATATTGTTGAAAATTCACCAGTAAAAATAGACACAGTTTATTTAACAGGAACATTATCAATAATAAATAATGTAGATTTATATTTTCAGGAATTTTTAGCACAAGCAGAATGCAAAATTTTAAAACCAAGTATAATAGAGGGAAATGTAACACAAATAAACATAAAAGATTATATTGAAGTAAATAGTGCTATATCACTTGCTATGCAAGCTTTAGGAGAAGGAGTACAATCATTAAATTTTAAAAATCTATCGGAAATTGAAAAATTAAAGCAAAAAATCATATCAGCATTGCCAGCTCCAAAACCTAAAAAAGAAAACAAAAAAACTGATAAAGCAAAAAAAGAATTACCAAAACTAAATATGAATATAGATTTTTCTATGAAAGGTAAACTTTCAAAATATGAAATTCTATTATTAAGAGCGTGTGTTGCAATAGTGATTATAGATATCATATTTGCAATATTTACAAGTGTATTATTCTCTCAAATGGACAAAAAGCAAAAAGATGTAGAAAAACAAATAGCTAGTGAAAATGCTGAAATAAGCAAAATCAATTCAAATATAAATTCATTAAATGCAAAAAACACTAAATATAATGCTTTAACAGCAGAGCTAAAAGTTATAAATGACAAAATAAGCAATATTGCAGAAATGAAAAACACAATTCCAAATCTGCTAAATCAAATAATGTACATAATTCCTGAAACAGTACAACTTACAACAATACAAAATACCACAGGAAAGAAAGTTACAATAGTTGCACAAGCAGATGACTATGACCAATTAGGATATTTTATAGCAAAAATAAAAGTTGATGGAATATTAAAAGACGCGATTTCATCAAGTGGTCAAAAGAATGGAAATATAGTGTCAGTTACAATAGAAGGAGAATTACCATGAGAAAAATTTTAATAACGGTATTAGTTACAGTACTTTTTGTTGGAACAGCGTTTTTTATGGTAAATGGAATAAGTAAGATAAATGTAAAAGGAATCAAAGCAATAACAGATAAAGATACAGCAATAAATAACAAGATTTCTGAATTATCTAATTTAATTAACACAAAATATGCAAGCACAGAATCAAACCTAAAAAGTGCAGCTAATACTTTACAAGGAAGTAAAGCAGAATACGAAAACCAGGCTATTTTATCTCAATCAAGCAGTTCAAGTTATGCCTCTCAACTAGAAAAATATGATATTGACTATTTGTGGACAAAACTTGGAAATTATGCAAGAGATGAAAATGTAATTATAAGAATTGATTTAGTATCTGGAGGGGCAAGTGCAAACTTGTATAACTTAAATTTCGAAGTGAAAGGAGACTATGTAAATATAACAAACTTTATATATGACATAGAAAATGACTCAAAACTTGGCTTCAAAATAGATGAATTTAAAATGCAAGCAATTGATTCAACTACATTGGGAGCAACTTTCTCATGTAAGGAGATACCAATAAATGTTGGAACTATTGACCAAGCAGCATCAAATGTATCAGATTCTGATGCTTCAAGTGGAAATCAAACATCATCAAATACTGCAGAAGCTTCATCTAGTTCAAGTTCTTCAAATTCAAGTTCTTCAAATTCAAGTTCTTCAAGTTCTACTTCAGCTAGTTCAAACACAGCTTCAAATACAAAATCAACAGCTGCAAGTACAAACTAAATTAGGTAAAAGCAAAGTATAAATAAAAAGCGGAGGCAAAAATGGCAAAGGTAATAAAAGAAATAATTATAATGTTACTTATATGTTTATTAGCAATGCTTGCTTTAGCAATAGCATTTTATAAATATATTCCAAATAAAAAAGTTGTACCAGAAGTTGTAACATATGTTGCATCAGATGAAATAAAGGACTTACTAGAAGACAATATAGATGCAAAATCTGAAAGTGACAATGTAATTACAACATTTGAAGTAACAGCAGGTGATTTGAAAGGATATCAAAATACAAATGTATATGTACCAGGAAAAGCAAATCCATTTTCTGTAGGTGTTAAATCTGTTGCTACAGATAATCAAGATGGAACAAATAATGATGGATATACAAATAATGGTAATTCTTCAAATACTACAGATGATAAAAACAAAAACCCTAATAATTCAAATGAAAGTACAACACCAAGTATATACCAAAATAAAGGTACAAAATAATTAATTAGATATTAAAATTATATTAGTTAATTCTAATATATATTTATAAATAAAAACATTTTACACGAGAGGGGGGAAAAGAACTAATGAAAAATAACAAAGGTATTACTCTTATAGCATTAGTTGTTACAATTATCGTTCTATTAATTTTAGCAGGTGTTTCAATTGCTATGTTATCAGGACAAAATGGTATATTAAACAGAGCTAGAGATGCTAGAGAACAATCTGCAAAAGGAAGCTTAGATGAAGCTGTAAAAATCGTTGTAGGAAATTATATGACTAGAGATTTACAATGGACTACATTAACAGAAGCTAACAAAACAACTTTAGAAACAGACATAAAAGCTGTAAATTCAGGATTAAATGTTACTGCTACATTTACTGCTGGAACTGCAACTGTAGATTCATATTTCACAATAAAAGCTACAGATACAACAGGAGCTTCATCAGCTACACAAACTGTATATTTAAATGCGGTTACAGGCGCTGTTACAAATTCTGCACCTACAACAAAAACAAATTAATTAGTAGTTGAATTTAAAATAAATAATAAAGCATATGCATGCTATATGCATATGCTTTTATTAAAAATAAAAAACAAGGAAGAAACAAATGAACACATTTTTATATATAATAATATTCATAATGGGAACACTTTTTGGCAGTTTTTATACACTTGCCGTATACAGAATACCAAGAAAAATAGATATAGTTAAAACACACTCATTTTGCCCAAACTGTAAACATAAATTGGGATTTTTTGAATTGATACCAGTACTTAGTTATATAATTCTAGGTGGAAAATGTAAAGAATGTAAACAAAAAATAAGACCAAGATATTTTATTCTTGAGTTTTTATCTGGGATTGCATTTGTTTTAATTGCATATTGTTTAAAAATAAATGCTTATACAATAAATTTACCAGTTGTATTAAATTTTTCGTTTATTGTATTATATTTAGTAGCTTTATTTATAATAGCAGGTATTGATAAAGAATTCAGAAAAATTGAAAGAGGAGTATTATACTATGGATTAATGGTATCTTGTTTCTACATAATATATCTATGCATAATGGTAAATGATGCGAGTATCCATAGATATGTGATGTATTTAATCACATTAATAATATTATTAATAATAGATAGCGAAACTCAAATAAAAACAGCAAAATCGAGTTATACAATAGAAATGCTTATTTTAACGGTTATTATGTTAATAAATACAGGAATTATAGTAACTTGCTTAACAGCTTTAATAGTATTTCTTGCAATTGGTATAACAAAGATAATATATAACCTAAAAAATGAATTAAATAAATCAAGAAAAGAACAAAAAAATATGATAGAAATTTATAAATTTGGTTATCTATTTAGTTTAACAAATATTATTTTATTTATAGGAAAATTATATTTTATGTATCATTAATTGAGGAGTAAAAATGAATAAAATATTAAGAAAAAATCAAGGTTACACAGGTGTTGATATTTCTATAGCAATAATAATTATGCTAATATTTATACCCACAATATTTGGTATGGTTTATAACATACAAAAGTCAAATGCTGAAACAAAAAGAAAATCAAATGCTATAAATTTTGGAACTGATGTATTAGAAGTAGCAAAAGTAGAAGATTATAGTGAAATATCATTAGATGGAAAATTTAAGACAGATTTATCTACAAAATACAGAAGTTCAAATTATAAGAATACAGAAACAGAAGAAGCAGATACAACCTATTTTTATTATCAAGCAAGAGATGAAAATGACGAACATTATCAAATACAAGTTGGAATAAAAAATTATTATCCAAATGATAAAGATAATGAAGATGTAATAAAGCAAATAAAGGTAAGAGTATTTTATTCTTCTGGAGATGATATAAAAAATGTAGATATAAGCATGGTTAAAAAAAATGAGTAGAAAGGAACTAAAAAGGTGAAATCAAATAGAGGTATTACATTAACATCTTTAGTTATATACATAATTGGTCTAACAATAGTTATATCTATAGTTGGAACATTTGCAAATTATTTTAATCGTAATATAAACGAAGTTACAATAAAGCAAAATGCAGAGGAAGAATATTCTAAATTATTGACATTTTTAACAAAAGACGTAAATTCAGATAATTTAGTATATGTAGAATCAGGAATAAACGGAATTGATTGTGCCATATTTAAATTTAGTGATGGAATAGAACACCAATATATTTTACAAAATCAAATTATATATTATTTAAATGTTGAAAATCAAAATGAAAAAAAGATAGTTTTGTGTGAAAATGTTACTGCTTCTAAAGTTTTTGAGTATTCAGACAAAATCCTTAATGTAAACTATAAAGTTAACGAAAAAGACTTTTCTATATCTTTGAACATAAAAAATATAGAATAAACAAAAGAAAGGATGAAGCCACTATGGAAATAAAAAGAAAACAACCTTTAGGAATAGAATTAGTAAGAAGAGGCATTGTAGATGGAGAGGCTATAGAAAAAGCACTTCAATACCAAACAGAACATCCAAATAAAAGACTTGGAGATGTTTTGTATATATTAAATGAGGCAGACCCAGATGTACTAGCAGAGAAAATAGGAGATATAATAGGAACAAAAGGAATTTACTTAACAAATGATAAAATTTCAATTGATCCAACAGAATATTTGCCATTAGATATGATGAAAAATTATAAAGCTATACCATTTGAAGTAGATTCTGGAAAAATTAGAATAGCTTTTGCAGATATTGCAAATAACAAAGAAAATATAAAAAGTGTAAAAATGCTTGTATTAAATAAAGGTTTAGTAATGGAACCATATATGGCATTTGAAACAAATATAGATGAATTTTTTGCAAAATTTGAAACAAAAACTCATGAAGAACTAGAAAACCTAGAAGAAACAGGTTCTGTAATAGATTTAGTAGACAATATAATAAAACTTGCAATAGAAAAAAGAGCATCAGATGTGCATATTGAGCCACAAGCAGAATCAGTAAGGGTACGTTACAGAATAGATGGTCAGCTAAGTATAGTTGCAGAAATAGGAAAAGAAAAGCAATCTCAAATAATAGGAAGATTAAAAGCAATTTCAAATATGCACCAAGAAAAACAAGAATCTCAAGATGGTAGAATTTTATTATATAATGACTACAATATCCGTGTTTCTTCACAAAAGAATATTTATGGTGAAAAATTCGTTTTAAGAATGCTTAAAAAGACTGCCTCTATAAGAAATATATTTGAACTAGGATTTCCATATGGAGAAAAAGAACTAAATAGAGCAATTAATAAGAAAAACAGTTTAACAATAATGGCTGCTCCAACTGGAGAAGGTAAAACAACATCACTTTATAGTATATTAGATTACCTAAAAAGTGATGACATAAATATAACAACAATAGAAGATCCAGTAGAAATTAGAATACCAGGATTAAACCAAATAGAAATAGATAAAAATACAAGATTTGTAGATAGCTTAAGAACAATTTTAAGACAAGACCCTGATGTAATATTACTAGGAGAAATAAGAGATCAAGAAACAGCAGAAATAGCAATACAAGCTGGACAAACAGGACACTACGTATTATCTACAATCCACACAATAGATGCAATAGAGGTAGTTACAAGATTAAGAAAAATGGGATTATCAGATTATGATATTGCAAGTACTGTTGGAACAACAATATCTCAAAGATTATTAAGAAAACTTTGCCCATATTGTAAAAGAGAAAGAAAATTTACAGATTTTGAAAAAGAAATTATTGATGAAATAGGAAAAAAATATGACTACGAATTTAACCTAGATGGAGCCAAAACATATGATGCTGTTGGATGTGATAAATGTGACCATACAGGATATTATGATAGAATAGGTATATTTGAAGTACTAAACATAGATGATGATTTAAAAGAACTAATAATGGAAGGTAAATCTAGTATAGAAATTAGAAAAAAAGCTATGGAAAAAAGCTATAGACCATTAATAGTAGATGGTGTAAACAAGGTATTAAGTGGAAAAACAAACCTTGGAGAATTAAACAAAAAATTAATAATATACAATAATTTATAGGAGGATTAACAAATGATTAATGTTAACAAAGTCTTAGATGAGGCAATCGAAAAAGATGCATCAGATATTCACTTTATTGTTGAAAATAAACCAATGCTAAGAATAAATAGAGAGCTTATACCATCAGAAAATGCTGAGGTTTTAAATGAAGATGATATGAACGATATATATGATTATTTAGTAAAAGGAAATATAGAGGCAGACAAAGTATTTCAAGATACAAGGAAATTAGATACACTTTTAGAATATGCTGATTTACGTTTCAGGGTAAATATATCATCAACAGATGGTATACCAATTGCAACACTAAGAATTATAAAAAATAAATTGCCAGCATATGAATCATTAGGTGTACCAGATATAGTAAGAAGAATGACATATCAACCACAAGGTTTAATACTAGTTACTGGTA
This sequence comes from uncultured Clostridia bacterium, assembly GCA_934141475.1. Classification (GTDB taxonomy): domain Bacteria; phylum Bacillota; class Clostridia; order TANB77; family CAG-508; genus CAG-269. The sequence continues at coordinate 47,384 of CAKPCG010000007.1, read as the reverse complement.
AAACAAACTCTGGTAAAACAACTACACTTAATGCTTTAATAAATGATATAAACGAAAATCAAAATAGAAAAATATTAACACTTGAAAATCCCGTTGAATATAAACATCATTCAAAGAAATCTTTAATAGTACAAAAAGAAGTTGGTCTTGGAAGAGATACTTTAAACTTCCATGAAGGTGTTAAAAACTCTTTAAGAGAAGACTGCGATATTCTAGTAATAGGAGAGATAAGAGATAAAGTAACAATGGAAGCTGGAATAGAAATGGCAGAATCAGGTCACTTAGTTATCGGAACTTTACATACAAAATCATGTGCTGAAACAATAGACAGAATGGTAAATTTCTATGAGGTTAGAGACCAAGCTCAAATAAAATATATGTTATCTTCAATATTAAAACTTGTTGTATCACAAAGATTATTACCAGGAAAAGATGGAAAACTTGTATTAATACCAGAAGTAATGGTTGTAGATAATATAGTTGCAGGAATAATAAGAAAAGAAAAAATAAGTGTATCAGAAATAGAAGACGCAATTCAAAGTGCTGCAAGTAAAGGAAGTATAGGATTAATAAATTCTTTAGCACAATGTTTCGTAGATGGAAAAATCACACTAGAACAAGCAAAAGCACAAATAGAAGAAAAGAATATAGAAATATTAAATAGAACAATAATGCAATTAAAAATAAAAAAAGATAGCGGACTTGGTGGAATGTATAATGGAGCTAATATGTATTAACATAAAATAAATATTGAGAAAGGAGGATATGTTAGTAATAAGCTAGCATAAACCAGATTAATGGCAACTTTTTACTATAGAGCACTTACAGATGATGGAAGAATTGTAAGAAATAAAGTTGATGAAGGTAGTAGACTTGCACTTGTAAAAAAATTAAAAGAAAATGGTTTGCAACCAATATCAATTGTACAAAGAAAATCATCAAATACTAAATTATTAAAGAAAAAGAAAAGAAATATTTCGGAGATAAAAGGTGTACTTGAAAATGTTAATACATCAGTTGTTTTAAATGACAATAGAAGAAAATTAACATTAAAAGGTAAAATAAACGATTACATAGGAACTGAGGATCCAATAACAGATAGAGATATCTCAATATTTACAGAAAACTTTTACTTACTTAAAAAAGCAAATTTCAATAATGTGCATGCTTTAACAACAATAATAGACAGTACAGAAAATCTTACACTAGTTGGAATTCTAGAAGATATTTTAGCTGGTGTAGAAGCTGGAGACTATATGTATAAAACAATGGAATATTACTCTAATGTATTTCCATATATATATATAAATATGATAAGAGTTGGAGAGCTATCTGGTTCTTTAGAAAACGCATTATTACAAGCTGTTGAATACTTAGATGGAAATGCACGTATAACTAAAAAATTAAAAAGTATATTAATACCAAATATAGCACAATTTGTTCTTTTAATTGTAATGCTATTAGTTGGAACATTATATGCTTTACCACAAGTTGACAAAGTATTCCAAGATGTAGGAACATCAACAAAACTACCTGCAATAACAGTATGGTTCCAAGGGGTTGTAAATAATATGATTAAATATTGGCCAGTGCCGACAATTATAATAGTTGCAATAATAGCGGGTATTGTTGCTTATATACAAACTCCAAAAGGTAAATATCAATTTCACTATTTTAAATATACAATGCCGATTTTTGGAAAACTGATATTTTCATTAGACTTTTCAAGAATAATGAAGGCAATGCTATTAAACTTAAAAAATGGAATGAGAATACAAGAATCACTAGAAGTAAGTAAAAATGTAGTAAATAATTATGTTATGTTATCAATAATAGAAAACTCATTAAAAAACATATTAATAGGTCAATCTTGGATTGAGCCATTTGAAAAATCTGGACTTGCATCATCAATGATTACAGAGATGTTAAAAATAGGTATGCAAACAGACCTTTCAGAAATGATGGACAAACTTGTAGATTATATGGAAATAGACATAGACAACACAATGGAAGCAATAATGAAAACATTGCCACAAGTTATGTATGCAATTGTTGGTGTAGTACTAATATTCTTCGTAATAGTAGTTGTAGTACCAATGATAGAAGTATATATGGGAAATTTCTTATTCGATGCATACTTATAAAATTAAAAATAAAAATTAACAAAAGAGGAAAGGGTAAAAATTTGCCTTTTCTTTTTGTGCTAAAAGGAGAATTTATGAAAGATATAGATTTAGGTATAGATTTAGGTGGAAGCCATGTTGCAATAGGGATAGTAAACAAAGATGGAAAAATTATAGAACAATATGAAAAAGACTTTACAACAAAAGAAAAAGAAAATGTGTTAAAAGTTGCTATAGATTATATAGTAGAAATAGTAAGAAAATTAAAAAAAAAATACAATATTTTAGAATTTGGTATAGGCATGGCAGGAACAATATCAAATGGTGTAATACTTCGTTCTGTAAACTTAGGAGCCCAAAATTTTGATATAAAATCAGAATTAGAAGAAAAAACAGGATTATCTGTACATGTAAAAAATGACGCAAAATGTGCGGCAATTGCAGAATATAAATATGGAGATATAAAAGAATTTAATAACATAATATTTTTAACATTAGGAACAGGAATAGGAGGAGCATATATAAATCATGGAAATTTAATGCAAAGTGACTCAGCAGAAGGTTATGAAGTAGGACATATGATAATAAGAGAAGGTGGCAAAAAATGTAGATGCGGAAAAGAAGGGTGTTTTGAAACATATGGAGGAATACTTGCATTTAAAACAAAAGTAATAGAAAGACTAAATTTATCTAGTGATATACCAGGTCCAGAACTACGAGAAATAATAAATGGTTCTATAGATAAAATAGAAGACATTATAGAAGAATATACAAATGATTTAGCAATAGGAATATCAAATTTAATAAATATTTTTGAACCAGATTGTATTTCTATAGGGGGAGGTTTTGCAAGATATGATTACTTGCTTATGGATAAATTAAAAGATAAGCTTATAAATTCTAATTTATTATTTAATAGAAGAGGAAACATTATAATAAAAACTGCAAAGCTTGGAAATGATGCAGGTATTATTGGTGCAAGTAAGCTGTAAAAAAAATATAATTTTTTGTAAAAAACTATTGACAAAAACATAGTTACGATTTATAATAGGAACGTGCTTGAGAGAAGCATATTTGGGCAGGTGGTCGAGTGGTTAATGGCACCAGACTGTAAATCTGGCCGCGAGAGCGTACGATGGTTCGAATCCATCTCTGCCCACCAAAGTAAAAAATCCCTGTATAAGCTAAATACTAGCAATACAGGGATTTTTATTCTAATAAATATACATACATATGTATAAAAGAAAGGATATGAGAATCAATGAAAAGAAATGTCGTTGTTGGAGGAGCGTGGCCATATGCAAACAGCTCACTACACTTAGGGCACTTAGTTGCTTTATTACCAGGAGACTTTTTAGCAAGATACCACAGAAAAAAAGGAGATAATGTAATGTATGTTTCAGGTACAGACTGCCATGGAACACCAATTACAATAAGAGCCAAAAAAGAAAACAAACAGCCAAAAGAAATATCTGATTATTACAATAATGAGTTTTCAAAAACATTTAAAAAAATGAACTTTTCGTACGAGTTATATACTCAAACAGAAGACGAATATCATAAGAAAAAAGTTCAAGAGATATTCAAAAAAATATATGACAATGGCTATATTGTAGAAAAAGAAGAACCACAACCATATTGCCCTAACTGTCAAAAATTTTTAGCAGATAGAGAATTAATTCTAACATGTCCAAACTGTGGAAACGAAACAAAAGGAGAAGAATGTGATTGTGGATACACTCCAACAATAGAAGATTTAATAAAACATGCATATTGCCAGGAATGTAAAACAAAAGTTATAGAAAAAAACAATAAAAACCTTTATATTGCATTATCTAAATTACAACCTGAGGTGGAAAAATACTATGAAGCAAATAGTAGCAAATGGAGAAAAAATGCACAAAATGAAACATTAAAATATTTAAAACAAGGTTTAATAGATAGAGCAGTTACAAGAGACCTAGAATGGGGAATAGAAATTCCTGTAGATGGCTATGAAAACAAAAGAATGTATGTATGGATAGATGCTGTACTAGGATATATAACAGCAACAATGAAATATTGTGAAGAAAATAACTTAAACTGGGAAGATTACTGGAAAAATAATGAAAATACTTTAATGTATATGGTACATGGAAAAGATAATATAATATTTCATAGTATAATTTTACCAGCTTTATTAATAGCAATGAATGAAAATATGAAAATACCTGATGAAATAGTATCATGTGAATACCTAAATATAAATGATGAAAAAATATCAAAAAGTAAAGGAAATGGTATAACAATACTTGACTTAGCAGAAGAATATAATATAGATTCAATAAGATACTACTTCTTAAGTAATGGACCAGAGAAAAAAGATGGAAACTTTGGAACAGATGAATTTAAAACAGTACACAATGCAGATTTGGTAAATAAATTTGGTAATTTTATAAACAGAACTTTAAAATTTAAAGGAATAGATAAAATAGAAAAAGGAACAATAGATGAAAAAATAAAACAGAAAATTTCTGAAACATATGAAAATACATCAAAAAATATAGAAAACTTAGAATTTAGAAAAGCAATAGAAGAAATAATGGAATTGGTTGAATTTGGAAATAAATATTATGATGAAAGCAAACCATGGGTATTATTTAAAGAAAACAAAGAAGAATTTACAAATGTAATGTATAATTGTGCAAATATAATAGCAAATTTAGCAAATTTATTTGAACCTGTAATGCCAGAAACATCAGAAAAAATTAAACAATTTTTGGATGTAGAATTTAAAGGATGGGAAATGATTCAAATAGATAAAACAATAGAATTAAATAATATAGAACCATTATTTGAAAGAATTAAATAATTAAAAAAATATTTTATATAAAAATGAAAAATCTTTAAGTATAAAAATATACTTAAAGATTTTTTCTTTGTAGAAAACTTGAAAAATGGCTAAAATTGTGATAAAATAAAGGATACTTGGATAATATGCCAGGAAAAAATAATAAGGAGGGTAAACTTATGTTGTTTACTAAATTAAAAAATGCCTTTAAAATTATTATTAATGGCATCAAAGAAAAAAATACTTTGAAAGGAGAAAATGGAGTTATAGTAGACTATGGTAGCCGGAAAATTATAACTAAAAACGGAAAAACGTATGATGATGGCAGGGTTTTAGAAACTGAAAACTTGCCTAAAATTCCAGTTGAGCAGTATATTGAGCTTGGAGAAGAGAATCCTGATAAAATCAATATTGAAATGGAAGTGGATTACATCTTTATAAATCCAACTGACGAAGAAAGCATCTCAGCAAAGCTTTCAGGAGAAGCAACAATGGAAATCGAACTCGAGCATAAAGTAGAAGATGGAAATTTAATTCTTCGTACTTATAAGAAGGAGGATGGATATGACAAGCTTACATTAGAGGTGAACATTCCGAAAAATAAAATTTTGAATAAATTAGACTGTACGTCAAATATTGCAGACATTTGCATCAAAGACGGAGTAAAAGTAAAAAGTGTTGATGTAGCTTCTGTTAGAGGAGATATAAATGTAAACTTAAAAGAAAGTATTCAGAAAGCCAATTTTACAACTACCTCTGGAGATATTGATGCATTTATTACATCGGAAAATAATGTTGATGTAAAAGCACAGTCTTATAATGGTTCACCTAAAGTAGTAGTTTCTGCAAAAAATGCAAATATAAATTGTATTACAATAAGTGGAGACATGGATATTAAGCTGTTAAATATCAAGAATTTAATTCTTGATGCAGCAAATGCAATAGACCTAATAAGAAATGCTCATTCTCCAAATGGCGAATACACAGCTTATGTAACTGCCAGAAGTTCCACAGGCGAAATTTGGGTAATGTAAACAATTTTTATATAGCATAAGGAGGAAATCAATATGTTTTTTGACAACATCATTAAGAAAATTTCAGACGCATTAGTAGAGAATTTATCCGATGTGGATGAAGCTATTGAAAAATTTGTTGAGGAGTTTGACGAAAATCCACGGTATAAAAAAGAAACTGATAGCAAAAAGACAGGTAGCAGAGATAATAGTGTAAGAAATGAAAAAAATAATAATAAAAAACAGAATACTATTAATCTCAAAAAGGCTAATAATACTGGAAATAATTCTGAAAGAACAGCTGATAATGAAGCTCGAAATACTGGTAGAATAAGAGCTGATGACGAAAATCGTGGCAAAAACAGTGGCGGAAACAATAAAAGAAGCCATATTACGATAAATGGTAGCAACATCGAAATTAATGAGTCAGGTCGCATATTCAATTTCGATTCTTCATCATTGGGAGATTTGAATCCTTTTGTAGAAGAAAGGAGATTTAATGGAGAAAATGTAGATGCAATTTCCATTGAGACATCTTCAGCTATGATAGATGTTAAAGAATCAGAGAAAGGAGATTCTGAAAAAATCACAGTAAGATTTGCTGGTAAGACTACTGGAAATGCTGAGCTCAATGCAGAAGTTAAATATAAAGTCTTAAAAATTAAGGCAAGTTTTAAAAATAACTTCGCTATAAGTGCAGGAAAATGCCTCAAGTTAGAGGTAATTATTCCTAAAAAAGTATTTAAATACATTGAGTGCAAAACTACTTCTGGAAGCATTGAATTAAATAATATAAATGCTGAGAGAATTTTTGCAAAAAGTAACTCCGGAGAAATAAATCTCTTTGTTGTAAAAGATGAGCTGGAGTCTGTAAGCTTAAAATCAATGTCTGGAAAGATAGATGCATCAATTGCTTCTGCACAGGATATTACGGTGAAAACTGAAACAATGAGTGGAAAGCAGAAAATGTGTATCTATGGAAGAAACAAAGAGATAAATGCTTCTTCTATGAGTGGAAACATTGATATTGAGCTGAAAAATACTAAAAGTATTACAGTTTCAGCCAATAGTATGTCAGGAAAGGTTACAATAAATAACCATAAAAACGATGGTGATTATTCTGGAAAAATTGTAGCTAGATCCACAAGCGGGAATATAAATATTGGCTAAATGTTAATAGCTTAGGGATGTTTGGTAACAACCACAACATTTATTATACAAATAATTGAAAGGTATTTTTGCCCACACATGGAAATTTCATGTGTGGGTTTTGATAACTTCCTAAGTAACGCAAATAATTTTATTACATACAATATAAAAAAACTATGAAAGGAAGTTAGTTTATGGATTATGAGTTAATGATGAATTCTAATATAAAAATTGGTCAAAAAGCACCTAATTTTACAGCAACAACTACATATGGAAAAAGAACTTTACAAGATTACAGTAATAAATGGTTAGTATTTTTTAGTCATCCAGGAGATTTTACCCCCGTATGTACGACAGAGATGATAGCTTTTTCAAAAGCATACCCATATTTTAAAGAGATGAATACAGAGCTTTTAGGCTTAAGTATAGACAGTAATGCTTCACATTTAGCTTGGATGAATGATATTTATAAAAGAACAGGAATAGTTTTGCCGTTTCCAATAATTGCAGATAGAACTGGTGAAATAGCAAGACTATATGGAATGATATCTAAAGATGTAAGCAATACTCAAACAGTAAGAGATGTAGTAATAATAGATCCAAATGGAATAATAAGAGTTATATTAACATACCCACTAAATGTAGGAAGAAATATTGCAGAAATAATAAGAACCGTTCAGGCACTTCAAATGGCAGATTGTTCAGATGCTTTAACTCCTGCAAATTGGGTACCAGGGCATCCTTTAATTGTTTTACCACCTGTTAATTATAAAGAATTAGAGGAGAGAAAAAAATATTTAGAAAAAAATAATAATGGAATGAGTTGGTATTTAAGCTTTAAAGAACCAAAAGAAGAGTGCCAAAAGATAGAAAAAAGTTAAAACATAGATGAAATATAAAATTAAGAAAAAATAGTAAAATAAATAATAAAAATAAATAATAAAAAGTCACTAGTTATTAAACAAAATACGTTTAACAACTAGTGACTTTTTAGATTACAAAATGCTTAAAAGTTTTTTGGCAACTTCAAAAATAATTACTTCTTTCTGTTTCCTTCTTTCCATATCATCTACATGAATTTTGTCTACACGTGCAAAACCTTTACCAGAAAAAGCTACCCAGACAGTGTTTAATTTATTAACGGGATTTGCAGGATCTATTCTTCCAAGCTGCCCTGTAACTCCAATTGCAATGTCACAATGAGTTTTATTTCGTACAGCATTAGCCATTTGAAGAGCAGTTTGTTTACTGTAAACTGAAAATTCTTCGATAACTTTTGGGTCTACACCTTGTTTGATTTTGGCTGCATTACAATATGTAACATAGCCTTCTTTAAACGCTGCAGATGCCCCAGAGACATTGGTAATTTCATTTGCAATGCCACCGCCTGTACAACTTTCCATTGTTGCAATTGTTAAGTTTTGTTCAATAAGCTTCTGTACAACGATTTCCCAAATGTTTTCATTAATATTCATTTTGTACTCCCTTCAAAATAATAACAATATTACGTTTTTTAGTTACGTAAACTATGATATCATATTTTTTTAATTTGGTCAACTAAATAGAATTAATAAAAAATAAGTAAAAAATTTTTTTATACTGACCTACCAGTCCAATTACAAAAAAATAGAATTTATGCTATAAATATACCGGACAAAGGAGGAAGGCAAATGTCAGAAAAATTATATGAATATATGAAAATAACAGACTTAAAAGATATGCTAAACAAAACAGAGGAAAAATATGGAGAAAAAATTGCATACAAAATAAAAATAGAAAAAGATAAATATAAAACATATACACATAAAGAAGTAAGACAAATGATAAAAAATCTTGGTACTAGATTAATAGATATGGGATTACAGAAAAAAAGAATAGCAATAATTGGAGAAAATAGATATGAATGGGAAATTGCCTATTTATCAATAGTATGTGGAACTGGAATTGTTGTTCCATTTGATAAATCACTTCCTCAAAATGAATTAGAAAAAGTAATAGAACGTTCAGAAGTTGAAGCTATATTTTATACCAAAAAATATGAAGAAATTTTAAAAAATATAGTAGGACGCGGAATAGGAAAACTAAAAACTCTAATATCTATGGATTTAAATCATCATACAGAAGGTGTGTATTCTCAAAAAGAATTAATAGAAGAAGGAGAAAATTTAATAAAAAATGGAGATAAGAGATTTATAAATTCAAAAATAAATAGTGAAGAAATGTCAATAATGCTATTTACATCAGGAACTACATCAGATTCAAAAATAGTTGCTTTATCTCATAAAAACATCGTTTCTAATTTAATGGATATAGCTTCTGTTTTAGATATAAATTCAAATGATGTATTTTTATCTTTTTTACCTTTACACCATGTGTTTGAATGTACAGTAGGATTTTTATTTTCTCTTTACAGTGGAGCACAAACAGTGTTTTGTGATGGAATAAGATATATTATAGAAAATTTAAATGAATATAAAGTATCTGTAATGGCATCGGTTCCTGCAATATATGAGAGAATTTTTAAAATAATAAGAAAAAATATAGAAGAAAATGAAAAATTAAGTGGCATACTTGAAAAAGAACAAAAATATGAAAATGCTTCAATGGAAGAGAAGAAAAAGGTATTTTCGGAAATTCATAATATGCTTGGTGGAAACGTAAAACTTTTAATAAGTGGAGCTGCAAGTTTAGATAAAGAAATAGAACAAAAATATAGAAATTTAGGACTAAATTTAGTGCAAGGATATGGCCTTACAGAAACATCACCAGTTATAGGAATAGGAAATAAAAAATACTATAAAGTTGGTTCAATTGGAAAAACAGTGCCATCAGTAGAGGCAAGAATAATAGACAAAAACAAAGAAGGAATAGGAGAGTTAATAGTAAAAGGTCCTAATATAATGTTAGAATACTATAAAAATAAAGAAGCTACAAAAAAAGCTATTGTAGATGGATGGTTCTATACAGGAGATTTAGCTAAAATAGATGAAGAAGGATATATATTTATTTGTGGCAGAAAGAAAAATGTAATTGTTTTAAAAAATGGAAAAAATATATACCCAGAAGAAATGGAAAATTTAATAAACAAAATAGAAGGCATAGAAGAATCTTTTATATATGGAAAACAACTATCAGAAGATAAAGAAAATATAAAAATATATGCAAAATTGGTGTATAACGAAGAAATTGTAAAAAATGCTTATAAAGTAAATAGCATAAAAGAAATACATGAAGAGATTGCAAAAAAAATAAGAGAAATTAATAATCTTATGCCAAAATATAAAGCTATAAGAGGATTTTCGCTAACAACAGAACCACTTATAAAAACTACAACAAATAAATTAAAAAGAAAGCAAAACCTTGAAAGAATTTTAGAGGAAGAAAAAAATGCAAGATTATCAGATGTTAAAATTTAGGCCAAAAGAATTAAATAAAATGTTAAAATTTAAGCAAAATGAAAAAAAATTAAAAAAGAAAACAAATTCAGAAACTAATTTGGTAAAAGATTTTAAAATTGAACATTTTAAGAAAATTGATTCAACTCAAAAAGAAATATTTAGAAGAATAGCCTTAAATAAAATACAAAACAAAACAGTAATAATTTCAGAAAAGCAAACAAGTGCAATAGGTACACATGGAAGAATTTGGTATACAGAAAAAGAAGATAACATAGCCTTTTCAGTATATTTTGAGCTAAACTGCAATATTAAAAATTTGGATGGATTAACTCTAAATATAGCAAAAACAATAACCCAAATTTTTTTAGACCAATATAATATAAATTTAAAAATTAAATTTCCAAATGACATATATTATAATAACAAAAAAATAGGAGGAATACTTACAGAAAGTAAGGTAAGAGGAAAAATTGTGAAATTTGTTGTAATTGGAATAGGGATAAATACAAATCAAGAAGAATTTAATCCTGAATTAAAAGAAATTGCAACTTCAATAAAAAATGAATTTAATATTAAAGTAAATAACGAAAATATAATAAAAAATATTTTATACCAAATTGATTTATGTTTTAGTAACAATATTTTAAATAAGGAGGAGATTAAATGATAAGAGGCTTTTTATTTCCAGGGCAAGGTTCGCAGTTTGTTGGAATGGGAAAAGAATTATATTTAGAACATGAAGAAGCAAGAAAAATATATGATAAAATAAATGAAATAACAAAAATTGATATTGCAAAAATATCTTTTGAAGGACCAGAAGATATTTTAAACCAAACAAAATATACCCAACTTGCTGTTCTTGCAAATAGTTTGGCTTCTTTGGAGGTACTAAAAAAACAGGGAATTTATGCAAAAATATCTGCAGGTTTAAGTTTAGGTGAATATACAGCACTTATTTATAGTAAAAAAATATCTTTTGAAGATGGTGTAAATATTGTAAAAAAAAGAGGAGAATTAATGCAAGATTTAGCACCTAAAGGAGACTGGCAAATGGCAGCAGTATTGGGATTGAAAGATGATGAGGTGGAAAATTTATGTAAGATGGTAACTAATGGATTTTTAGCACCTGTAAATTATAATTGCCCAGGTCAAGTTGTTGTAACAGGAGATAAAATAGGAATTGAAAATTTAGAAAATTTAATTAATGAAAGAAAAGTTGGAAAAATAAGAAAATTAAAAACATCAGGACCATTTCATACAGAAAAATTAATAGAAAGCTCAAATGCTCTAAGAAAAGAATTAGACAAAATTAAATTTGGCAAATTTGAAAGTGAAGTAATTAAAAATATTGATGGTGAACTATATAACGAAAATGATGATATAAGAGATATTTTAGCTAAACATATAATAAGTCCAGTAAGATTTTCTAAAGGATTAAAGAAAATGAAAGAATTAGGAGTAGAAGAATTTTTAGAAGTAGGTCCAGGAAAAACTTTAAGTGGATTTGTAAGAAGAATGAAATGATGGAGGAAAATTAAATGGCAGTAGCTTTAATAACAGGTGCTTCAAGAGGCATAGGAAGAGAAATTGCAATAACATTAAGTAATTGCCGGATATGATATTGCAATAAATTACAGAAAAGAATCAGAGGATTTAAATTTATTAAAAAAGCAGATTGAAGAAAATAACGTAAAGTGTTTATTAGTAAAAGGTGATGTATCAAATTTTGAAGATTGTGAAAATTTTACAAAAAAGGTTATAGATGAATTAGGTTCTATTGATGTTCTTGTAAATAATGCAGGCATAACAAAAGATATGCTTCTTATGAGAATGAAAAAAGAAGATTTTAACCAAGTAATAGACACAAATTTAATAGGAACATTTAATGTTACAAAAAATGTAATAGGATATATGATGAAAGCAAGAAAACGGAAATATTGTAAATATATCTTCTGTTGTAGGTATTTCTGGAAATGCCGGTCAAACAAATTATTCTGCATCAAAAGCAGGAATAATAGGATTTACAAAAAGCTTGGCAAAAGAAGTTGCATCAAGAAATATAAGAGTTAATGCAGTAGCACCAGGGTTTATCCAAACAGATATGACAGGTGTTTTAAAAGAAGAAATAAAAGAAGAAATAAGTAAAAATATTCCATTAAAAAGAATGGGAACAGCAAAAGATGTTGCAAATGTTGTAGAATTTTTAACATCAGATTTAAGTTCTTATATAACAGGTCAAGTTATAAATATTGATGGTGGAATGTTAATGTAAAAATATAAAAAAAGGGTATGAAGAAAATGGAAAGAAGAGTTGTAATTACAGGAATGGGTGCTATAACACCTATAGGAAATAATGTAGATGAGTTGTGGCAAGGAATTGAAGAAAAAAAGTGTGGAATAAATAAAATAACAAGTTTTGATGCTACAGGATATAAAACAAGCTTAGCAGCAGAAATAAAAAATTATAATGCATCAGATTATTTTGATTTAAAACAAGCCAAAAGGTTAGATAAATGTTCACAATATGCAATAATTGCAGCAAGAGAAGCATTTATAGATAGTAAAATTACAAAGGAAAATACAGATTTTGAAAGAATTGGTGTATTTGTAGGTTCTGGAATTGGAGGATTAAAAACAATTCAAGATCAATGTGAAGTATATTTGAAAAAAGGGCATAATAGGATATCTCCAATGTTTATTCCAATGTCTATATGCAACATGCCAGCTGGAAATATAGCAATAGAATTAGGATTAAAAGGAGAATCAATTTCTACTGTTTCGGCTTGTAGTACGTCAACACATTCTATAGGAGAAGCTTATAGAACAATAAAATACGGATATGAAGATGTTATTTTGGCAGGTGGAACAGAAAGTTCAATATGTGAAGTAGGAATAGCAGGTTTTGAAAATATGAAAGCTCTTACATTTTCAGATGACCCAAATAGAGCAAGTATTCCTTTTGATAAAGAAAGAAGCGGTTTTGTTATGGGAGAAGGAGCAGGAGTTGTTGTTTTAGAAGAATTAGAACATGCACTTAAAAGAAATGCTAAGATATATGCAGAAATAATAGGTTATGGAGCAACTTCAGATGCTTATCATATTACATCACCTGCACCAGAAGGAGAAGGTGGAGCAAGAGCAATAAAAAGAGCAATTGAAGATGCGAAAATAAATCCAGAAGAAATAGATTATATAAATGCTCATGGAACATCAACACATTTAAATGATAGTTTAGAAACAAATGCTATAAAAATAGCATTAGGAGAAAAAGCAAGCAAAAAAGTAATGGTAAGTTCTACGAAATCAAATACAGGTCATCTGCTTGGAGCAGCAGGTGGTGTAGAAGCAATAATTTGTGCAAAAGCTATAGAAAAATCAATTGTACCTCCAACAATAAATTATAAGGTAAAAGATGAGGAATGTGACTTAGATATAGTACCAAATGAAATAAGAAAAGAAATATTGAATATTGTTATGTCAAATTCACTTGGCTTTGGAGGACATAATGCAAGTATCATTTTAAAAAAGTATAAAAATAATGAAAAATAAGGAGTAGATTTTAATGGAATATGAAAAGATTATAAAATTAATAAGCGATTTTGGAAATTCAAAACTAAATAATCTTAAAATAGACTTTCCAGATGGAACTAAAATAGATATGAACAAAAATGACTCGGAATTGGTATATAAAAAAAGCCCTAATACATATCAAGAGACAAAAATAGAAGAAAATGCAGAAATGGTTGTAGAAAATAAAATTGATAAAGTACCAAATGCAGATGGAAATATCCAAAAATCACCAATGGTAGGAACTTTTTATATAAAACCATCTCCAAATGCTAAACCATATGTAGAAGTTGGAAAAAAAGTAAAAAAAGGAGATATACTTTGCATTATAGAAGCAATGAAATTAATGAATGAAATAGAAGCAGAATATGATGGTGAAATAAAAGAAATATTAGTAAAAGATGGAGATAGCATAGAATATGGAAAACCATTATTTAAAATTGGATAAGTAAAAGGGAGATAAAAGCAGATGCTAGATCAAAATGAAATAAAGAAAATAATACCACAAAGAGAGCCATTTTTGATGATAGACCAAATAGAAGAAGTAACTCCTGGTGAAAGTGCCATTTGTTATAAACATGTAAATAAAGACGAATGGTATTTTAAAGGTCATTTTCCAGGAAACCCTATAATGCCTGGAGTTTTAATTACAGAAAGTTTAGCACAAACAGGAGCAGTTGCAATTCTAAGTTTAGAAGAAAACAAAGGAAAAAATGCCTTATTTGGTGGAATAGAAAAAATGAAATTTAAACGTCAAGTTGTACCTGGTGATATCTTAAAACTTGAAGTTAAAATAATAAAAAGAAAAGGACCAATTGGAGTAGGCTCAGCAATAGCAACTTGTAACGAAAAAATAGTAGCAAAAGGTGAACTTACATTTGCACTAGTTTAAAATTTAAATTCTAAAGTTATATGAGAAAAGACATGTTTTAAAATTGGGAAGTAGACTATAAAAAGACAATAATTTTTTGAGGAAAGGAGACATTTAATGAATAAAATATTAATAGCCAATAGAGGTGAAATAGCAGTAAGAATAATAAGAGCATGTAAGGAAATGAATATAAAAACAGTAGCTATATATTCGGAAGCGGACAAAGATAGTTTACATACACGTTTAGCAGATGAAGCAATTTGTATAGGTCCTGCAAATTCTAATAAAAGTTATTTAAATTACAAAAATATAATTGAAGCAGCTTATATTACAGGAAGTGATAGTATTCACCCAGGATTTGGATTTCTTTCCGAAAATAGTCAATTTGCAAAGATTTGTGAAGAATCAAATATTAAATTTATAGGTCCATCATATGATGTTATAAAACTTATGGGAAATAAATCAAATGCAAAAGAAATGATGGAAAAAGCTGGTGTTCCAGTTGTACCAGGTTCTAAAGGTAGTGTAAAAAGTATAAATGACGCTAAAAAAATAGCTAAAGAAATAGGTTACCCAATAATGTTAAAAGCTGCAGCAGGTGGTGGAGGAAAAGGTATTCGTATAGTAAAAAGCGAAGAAGAAATTGAAAATAGCTATAACTTAGTAAAACAAGAAGCTCTAATATCTTTTAAAGATGACGAAATTTATATAGAAAAATTTATAGAAAATCCAAGACATGTTGAAATTCAAATATTAGCAGATGAACATGGAAATGTTATACATTTAGGTGAAAGAGATTGTACTGTTCAAAGAAAAAATCAAAAAGTTATAGAAGAAACACCATCAACCGCAATTGATGATAAATTAAGAGAAAAAATGGGAGATGCAGCAGTTAAGGCGGCAAAAAAAGTGGGATATTCAAGCTGTGGAACTATAGAATTTTTAGTAGATAAAAATAAAAATTTTTACTTTATGGAAATGAATACAAGAATACAAGTAGAACATGGAATAACAGAAGAAAGAACGAAAATAGATATAGTAAAAGAACAAATAAGAATTGCAGCAGGTGAAAAGCTAAAAATTAAACAAAAAGATGTAGAATTTAGAGGTCATGTAATAGAATGTAGAATAAATGCCGAAAATCCAGAAAAAGGTTTTAGACCATGCCCAGGAAAAATCACAGGGTTAATACTTCCAGGAGGAAATGGTATAAGAGTAGATACTTTTGTATATTCTGGATATACAATTCCTGCAAATTATGACTCTATGATTATGAAAATAATTGCATATGGAAAAACAAGAAATGAAGCAATAAGCAAAATGAAAAGAGCACTTGAAGAAACAGTAATTGAAGGAATAGATACAAACATAGATTTTTTATTTAAAATTATTAGAAATTCAAATTTCTTAAGAGGAAATTATGATACATCATTTATAGAAAAAGAAATTTTGAAGAATTAATAAAATTTGTAAGAAAGGGATTAGTCAATTAGGTGAATTAATATTTTTATATAATTGATTATAAAAGCAGAAAATGATTGTAGATAAAATCAAAAAAAGAGAACCTACAGCTAAGAAAAATATAAATAGAGTAGATATACAAGTAGGAAAGTGGGTAAAATGTACTAAATGTAAAGAGATTTTATATAAAGAAGATGTAAGAAATAATTTAAATATTTGCCCAAACTGTGGAGCATATTTTAGAATGCATATAAATAGAAGATTGGAAAACATAATAGATGAGGGTACATATAAAAGATTTGATTTAAAAATAGATAATTGTAATCCATTGGAATTAGAAGATTACCCAAAAAAGCTTGAAAGATTAAGGCAAAAAACAGACCTAGAAGAAGCGGTAGCTTGTGGAACAGGAAAAATTGAGGGTGAAGATGTAGTTATATGTATAATGGACAGCGGTTTTTTAATGGGAAGTATGGGAACTGTTGTTGGTGAAAAAATTACATATGCAATAGAAAAAGCAATTGAACTTAAATATCCTTTAATAATTTTTACTGTATCTGGAGGAGCTAGAATGCAAGAAGGAATAATGAGCCTTATGCAAATGGCAAAAACAACTTCTGCGATTTCTAAATTAAACAAAGCAGGGGGCTTATATATATCTGTACTTACAGATCCAACATATGGGGGAGTTACTGCATCATTTGCAAGTATTGCAGATATAGTTTTAAGTGAACCTGGAGCTATGATTGGCTTTGCAGGACAAAGAGTAATTGAACAAACTATAGGAGAAAGTTTGCCAGAAGGATTTCAAACAGCAGAATTTTTGTTAGAACATGGATTTATAGATAAAATTGTAGAAAGAAAAGATTTAAAACATACATTGAGTAGAATTATAAAGTTACATAAAGTATGAGTTAGGTAATAAAAAGAGAGGAAGTGAAAAAATTGCAAACAGCATGGGAAAAGGTGCAAATAGCAAGAGCAAGTAATAGAAAAACATCGCTAGACTATATAGAAAATATATTTGATGAATTTATTGAACTTCATGGAGATAGATGCTATGGTGATGATAAAGCTATGGTTTGCGGGCTAGCAAGAATAGGAGATAAGAACTATACTGTTATAGCTGAACAAAAAGGAAGAAACACTAAAGAAAATATAGAAAGAAATTTTGGAATGCCAAATCCAGAAAGTTATAGAAAAGCAGTTAGATTTATGAAACAAGCTCAAAAGTTTAATAGACCTGTTATAACTTTTATTGATACAAAAGGAGCTTACCCAGGTGTAGGTGCAGAAAAAAGAGGGCAAGGAGAAGCTATTGCAAGTTCTATGCTTGAAATGGCAGGACTAAAAGTTCCAACTATTAGTTTTGTAATTGGCGAAGGATCTAGTGGGGGAGCATTAGCAATAGGTGTGGCAAATAAAGTATTTATGCTTGAAAATGCAATTTATTCAATTTTATCTCCAGAAGGTTATGCAAGTATCTTATGGAAAGATTCTTCAAGAACAGAAGAAGCGGCTGAAAAAATGAAACTTACAGCAGAGGATTTGTATAAACTTAATATTATTGATAAAATTATTGAAGAGCCAAAAGATGATTTTAAAAGTTTAGTAAAAAATATGAAAAATGAAATAATAAATTCTATGAATGAACTTACAAAACTAACAGGAGAAGAAATTACGGAAAAAAGATATCAAAAATTTAGAAAAATGGGAGAATATAAAGAAATATGTTGTTAGAAAATAAAAAAATTATAATAATGGGAATTAGAAATAAGTGGAGTATAGCATATGGAATTGCAAAATCTGCATATGAAAATGGCGCAAAACTTATATTTACATATACAGATGAAGAAAACAAAAGTAGAATGGAAGATTTAATATCAGAATTTGAAGGAAGCAAGGCATATGTTTTAAAAGATGCTTCACAAGATGAACTAGTAAAAGATACATTTTCAAAAATAAAAGAAGAAAATGGAAAAGTTGATGGGATAGTTCATTCTATTGCACATGCTTTTACAGAGGATTTACATAATGATTTTATATTTACAAGTAAAGAAGGTTTTTTACATGCCTGTGATGTAAGTAGTTATTCTTTTGTTTTAACAGCAAGAATTGCAAAAGAATTGGATATTTTAAATGAAAATGCAAGTTTAGTAGCTTTAACTTACTATGGATCTACTAAAGTTTTAGAAGGATATAATATTATGGGAGTTGCAAAAGCAGCATTAGAAGCATGTATAAGATATTTAGCAGATAATTTAGGAAAAGAAAATATAAGAGTAAATGGAGTTTCAGCAGGTCCTATTAAAACCTTGTCTGCAAAGGGAATAAAGGATTTTGGAAGTATCTTAAAAGTTGTTGAAGAAAAAGCTCCATTACATAAAAATGTAACAAATATACAAGTTGGTAATGTTGTTTCATTTTTATTAAGTCAAATGAGTGATTCGATTACAGGTCAGATAATATTTGCAGATAATGGATACAATATAATGGGAAATTAATATTAATGATAATATGGAAAAAAGATGAAAGTATATTAGAAAATAATATAACTTGATGGTAAATAATATAATAAATCAAAAAAAGCCCAGTATTAAAACACAAAGTTCTAATACTGGGTAAAAAAATCTCTATAAATTTATAAATCTTTTTTTAGTTTAGTTTTAATTAAAGTAGGAATAATTATCCAAAGTTGTAGATATGGTCTTCAGTGTAAATATTAAAACCTCTACCTGTGAATACAAGTTTTGAGTTTTCATCCACAACATTGCACTTAAATTCCTTATAGGTTCCTTTAGCAAGGTTTGTTCCAACGATTTTTCCGTCTGACGGGTCAAAGATTGTAGATCCGTGGAAATCAATATTTTCCAGAGTCATAGTATTGTAATCAATTACATCACTATCATATCTGACTGCTTTCTTTCCAAATACCATTGTACGGAAGTTACCATTTGACATTTCATATACAAACAGCCAGTCGCCTGTAACTTCATCATATTTGATGGCATATTCGTTAATCCAGCCTGTGTACTTAACCTCAAAGTTGAAAGTATCTGTATGAATGTACATTTTTTTAGGATAAGTAGAAACGACAAATACTTTCCCACTATCAGATACATCAAATAATGGTTTGTAAACTTTTTCGATAAGGGTTGGCATAATTCCTGTAAGAGTAACTTCTGCTTTAATAAGACCATTCTGTTTGTTTACATAGTATAATGTTTTGTCTGAAACAACATAATTAGATTTAGGTAAACGCTCTAAAACAGAAATAGTTTTATTATTAACTGCGTCATAGATTTTGATGGTGTCGATAGATGTAACATAAATAATTGTGCCATCATTTGAAAAATCTACTTTTGTTCCTCTACTAATAGGAACATTTTGTTTGGTTTTAATATGAACTGCAGTATTATTCTTTCCAAGGTAATGAATAGAGCTTAATAAATATAAGCAGTCTTTATCGCTAAAAAGAACAGTAAGTTTTGGCATTTTAGCTCCAGGTTTTGGAGATGATTTAGCAGGTACCGGAACAGGTGCGACCTTAATCTTGGCATGTTCATTACAAATAGGGCACTCTGAATATTTAGAATAGTACCACATATTATGAGTTTTGCAGTAAGTAAGGTTATTCAAAAGGTCTACTAAGCTGTCTGTAATATCAACTTTTTTGCCACCTTCAAAGTTCTGAAGAAAATCATCTAAAAGTTTTGGAGACATCCAGTTCCAATTTAATGTAACTTTTGGAGTTGTGATATTTGCTTTGTGTTTACCCAAAACTGAGATTTTCTTTTTCATTCTTTCAACAGGACTCATTTTTTGTGTATAAGAACCGCCAAAAGGATGAAGTCTTGTTAAGATGTAAAAGGTTAAAACAGCAAAGTTGTAATTTTCGTTTTCTACTGAAAATGAAATTGTGTTATCAGGTCTATAACTGTCTGGGCAGGTGAACATTTCTGTATAAGCATCTGGTCTAAATTTATTTTTTACACCATAGCTATCTACATCGATAAAGTAATTGTCTTTTCCAATAATCTGGAAATTGTAATCACTAATGTCGCCAACCAAGATACCTTTGGCATGAAGAGAGCGAAGGTCTAATGCGAATTTTGTCATGACTTCAAGTAAATCTTTATTAGTATACTTCATAGAAACTACATATTTTGGCTTTACCAACATATGTAAGTTTTCTGAGCCAGATAACTTCTGCATAAGATAACCTGCAACTTTATTTCTTACTACAACTTCCTCTCTTGGTGCAATAACATTTCTAGGAAGCTGGCTTACAATTGAAACAAAAAATTTGATTTTCTGTTCTTTAACTGCCATGTTAACATCAGAATGGAAAAGCTTTAAAACATTTTGCATGTCATAGTCATAAATATTTGCTTCTCCACCTTCGGCAATTTTTTTAAGCCGCTCAACTTCGCTTTTACTTCTAAAAGATACCATATATTAATTCTCCTTTCTAGAAACAGATTGAAATATCGTCCTTGAAGATTTTATTAGAATTGTTATTTCTATTAATTAACATTTCAATCTGGCCTGCTCTGCCTCTGGATAAATTATCACAAAGTTTCTGGAGTTCTGGGTCAAGAAGTTCTTCATAGAATCTTAAACCGTCACTTGCAACACCAATGTTTTGATATTCCTGCTTAGAATAACGTGTAACTATAAAGTCAACACCAGACTGATAGCAAATAAGATCTTCTGGACTAATATAGTTATAGATATAGTATGCAGGGTATTCAGCATCTGGATCAAGTTCTTCAAATGTAATCTCATCCGCTGTTTCAGTAATAACAAATCCATCGCCACAAGTGTATGTAACAAACTCATCATCATATTCTAAACAAATAAGAATTGTAAAGCAGTAGTTATCGAAAATGAATTTGGAATCAGAACAAAGAAAAAGCATTTTGTCCATAACGGAATTAATAATTCCAATAAGTGCTTCTTCTGGAAGCTGCCCTTTATTTAAACTTTCTAAAAGTTTAGCTGTATCTGGATTGGAATTTTTAACATATTTCATTAACTGTACCCGTTTGTTTTCGTTAACACATTTAATAAATGTAGCAACTTCTCTTGAAAAAAGCTGTGCAAAAATGTGAGTACCAACCTGTGAGTGATGACCAGAACCGCAACCATCTGTTACAATTTTGAGGTTCAAAAAAGCAAAAACATAGTCCTGATTTGGAAGATTGGTTTTAATGTGATCTGTTCCAATTTTTGAAATTTTAATAAGCTTTTTTACGCGAGCTTTTTTGGATTTGTTATCAGGAGTTTCGCTAGGTGATTTGCTTGAGTTCTCTACGGTTTCTTTGCCTTTTTCAGTATTTAAAGTAGGTGCTGTGCTAGTATCTACTTTGGAATTTGTAGTAGAATTGTCTGAACTTAACGTACTTACAGATGGTGTATTTTTTACAGATTTAGCTACCTCAGAATTTTTTTCCTCGGATTTTGCTGTAGGTTCTTCTGCATAAACAATTTCAATTTCACCTTTTGGTGCGTTTTTTGATTTTTTGCTTTTAGTAGTGGTAGATTTGCCACCATTAATAAAGTTTGTCCAATAGTTCATAATGTCCTCCTATAAAAGTCAAAAAAGGGGAAACCGCATTTTGCAGTTTCCCCTTAATTTAAGGCTTAAATTAAAAGTTCTTTATGTTTTTTACACATCAAAGAATCCTGCATTTGCACTAAAGCTGGCTCCGTTATGTGAAAGCTTAGATGCAGAGATAGCACTCTTGGATACAATTCTAAGTGCTTCTCTAAGAGCATGCGGATCGTTTTTGGTTTCAAGGATATCACCATCCTTAATGCCAAGAGACTGTGCAATACCTTTAGCTTCATCTCCAAATGGAATGAAAGCAACTTTGACTTCATTTTTACGAAGTTCAGAGATTGCGGTAACAGCATCATTAATGTTTGCCCTAGAGGCATTGTCCTGCCCATCAGACAAGATTACAATAGATGCTCCACATGGGGTTGTTCCAGCTGTTGTAATCTGTTTCATGTAGTTCAGCAAAAGTTTTGCACTGCCTACAATTGCATCATAAAGTGATGTCATACCATCTGCAATAAAATCACAGTCGAGATCAGCAGGTGCTACATATCCGCCAAGTTCAACACTATCGCTGAATGTAGTTTTAGAAACCAGCATTTCATCACCCTGTTTTGCATTAATAACAGCAGAAACAAAGTTATGAAGGCAAGCACTCATTTCACCGGAATTCTGGTCGTCATATTTGTACATAGATCCACTAGCATCTACTACCAAGCCGCAGATGTACGGTGAGGAAGATTCGATTTCATCAGCATCAATGTTATTTTCCATTGCTTCTTCAAGACCTTCAACTTCAAATGTTTCAAATTTACCCATAACGTTTCCTCCATTTTTATGTTATATTTTTTTATGTTACCTGTAACAGTTATTTTCTACTAATATCAGAAATTGATATCGGTAGATTTGGCAAATTTAATACCGTATTTTTTCTTGAACATATCAAATGTGTCTTTTGTGAGCTGCTCATAGCCTCCAATAGAAGAGGTGCAGTCTTCTAAGACAGTGATTTTTGTGGTTACCTCTGGTCTGTTTTCATACTCTTCAGCAATCTGTCTTACGCTTTCAAGTAAGCAGTGACTAGCTGCTTCGCCTACTACATAGATTTCATCATATTCCTCAATTGCATTGAGAGTTACGGTGTTTTTATAATTTACCGCTGAAAATTCCGGTTTGATGATACCATACATTTCAGAGCAAGGATCAGTACCTTTTCTGACAATTGCAGGTCGTGTTTTTCTTGCAGCAGCATGGAATGTGACCATTTTATGAAATTCATTCTCGAAAGAATGTCCATCTGATCCATTAATGCAATGATAAGGCCAAATGCAAAGTTTCTTCTTTGAGTTTGCCTCTAAGCCCTGAAGATATTCTTTGGACTTAAGAGGTGCAAAGATAGGAAACCATTTGCCGTTTTTTACATCATCATATGTGATTTCTGTGTACGGTGCTGGTACGTTTCCGTTGGCATCTCTCCACCAAGCAGGGAAGAAGATCTGATATACAGAATGAGTGTCCATAGAACACATAATTTCTGTAATATCTCCCATATTATTGTAGATGAAGCGATTAATTCTTTCTGTATCTGCAATAGAGCCATCAACAGGAAGAGATCCTCCTTCGATGAAGTCTTTCTGCATATCGATGCAGAGCAGAAGTCGGCGGCATGAATCTTTATCCACATGTTTTAAGTCTTCTTTCAAGGCTAAGTTGATAAGACCATTGTCTAATCCGCCTGTAGGATTAAAGTCTACAGCTCCATGACCTCCAATCCGAGAAACATTACAAATTTCTTCAAAACTTGCTTTAAGATGTGTTGCCATAAGTTATCCTCCTTTAACTTAACTAAAACTTGTTAAATTGTTGCCTCGTCAATTGACGTAAAAATAATGCCTTAAATAATTAAGATAATATTTTTATGCAATATCTGATCTAATTGACAAGCAACATTTTAGCATAATAATTTTAATTTGTAAATACCTTATGTAAATCTTTTTAAAATAGTTAGAAAAATCAAGATAAAGAAAGATAAAGATTACAAAAGTCTATAAAAATAAATACATCCCATTGATATTTTTAGTCAAATGTAGTAAAATAACGCTATATTTGTAAAGGAGACAAAGTAAATGGAAGATACAAAAAAAGATATACTAACAATGGGAATTGAATCAAGCTGTGATGAAACATCAGTTGCAATAATAAAAAATGGAAGAGAAATATTATCAAATATAATAGATACACAAATTCCGATACACGAAAAATATGGAGGTGTAGTTCCAGAAATAGCTTCAAGAAACCATGTAGAGGCAATATCAAGAGTAACAAAATTGGCTCTTAAAGAAGCAAATGTAAGGTTAGACCAAATAGATGCTATAACTCCAACATATGGACCTCGGATTAGTAGGAGCTCTTTTGGTAGGGGTTTCTTATGCAAAAGCATTAGCATATGCAATAAATAAACCACTTGTAGGGGTAAACCATATACAAGGTCATATTGCTGCAAACTATCTTACATATAAAGAACTTAAACCACCATTTTTATGTTTATTAGTATCTGGTGGAAATACTCAAATTGTACATGTAAAAAATTATGTAGAATTTGAGGTACTTGGCAAAACAAGAGATGATGCAATAGGAGAGGCATTTGACAAAGTTGCAAGAGTAGTAGGTTTAGATTACCCAGGAGGTCCTAAAGTAGATAAATTAGCAAAAACAGGAACTCCTAATATAAAACTTCCAAAAACACATTTTGAAAATTCATTAGATTTTAGTTTTAGTGGAATAAAAACGGCTGTAATAAATTTAAATCATAATACAAAAAATATAAACAAGGCAGATTTGTGTGCTAGTTTTGAAAAAGCAGTAACAGATGTATTAATTGAAAATGTACAAAATGCAATAAAACAAACTAAAATAAACAAACTTGCAATAGCAGGAGGAGTTTCTGCAAATTCTTATATAAGAAAAGAGATTTTAAAATTAGAAAATGAAAATTTAAAAGTATATATGCCTGATTTAAAATTATGTACAGATAATGCAGCAATGATAGGTTCAGCAGGATACTATAATTTTATAGAAGGTAAAAGAGATGATTTAAGCCTTAATGCAGTGCCAAATTTAAAATTATAAAAAGGTTTATAGGTAACCTATAAAAACCTAAATATATTAATATATAAGGAATGAAAAAATGGCAATATACACAATAGGAGACTTGCATCTATCATTTAATGATCCAAAGCCTATGGATATATTCGGAAAAAATTGGGAAAATCATGAAGAGAAAATAAAAAGAGATTGGATATCTAAAGTAGGTAAAGAAGATACAGTAATTCATCCCGGTGATTTTTCGTGGGCTATGTATTTAAAAGATACAGTAAAAGATTTTGATTATTTAAACAGTTTGCCAGGTAAAAAAATTATGTTAAAAGGAAACCATGAATATTGGTGGACAACAATTACAAATATGAAAAAATTTTTAAATGAACATAATTTTAACAATATAGATTTTATACAAAATAATAGCATAGAAGTAGAAAACAAAGTAATTTGCGGAACGAGAGGATGGAGCTTAGTAAATGAAAGTGAAGATGAAAAAAGATTAATTGCGAGAGAAGCTTTAAGATTAGAACTTTCTATAAAAAGTGGATTAGAAAAAAACAAAGAAATAATAGTATTTATGCATTATCCACCTATTATAAAACAAAATATGGATAATGAATTTACAAAAGTTTTAAAAAAATACAATATAAAAAAATGCTATTATGCACATTTACATGGAAAATCTATACAAGAAGCAGTAGAGGGAAATATTCAAGGAATAGAATTTAAATTAGTTAGTGCAGATGCCTTAGATTTTAAACTGTTAAAAATATAAAAGGAATGAAAAAAATGATAGAATTACAAAAGTCGGTTCAATATATAAAAAATGTAGGACCATCAAGAGTTAAATTATTAAATAAATTAAATATACACACATTAGAAGATTTAATTTCATATTTTCCAAGAAACTATGAAGACAGGGGAATTGCAAAAAAAATATCAGATTGTAAAGATGGAGAAGAAGCATTAATAAAAGCTGTTGCTATTACAAAAGTAAATGAAACATATGCAGGTAGATTAAAAATATATAGATTGATTGTAAGAGACGGAGAAAATCCATGTACAATTATATGGTATAACCAAAGTTATGTTAAAAATATATTTAAAATTGGAAATACATATAATTTTTATGGAAAAGTTGAAATTAAAGCTGGAAGATATGAAATGAAATCACCAATTTTTGATGAGTCTGGTCAAAATAAAAACACAGGAAAAATAATTCCAATATATCCATTAACATATGGAATAAGCCAAAATACAATTAGAAAAATAATAGAAAATGGAGTAGATGAAGTATATCAAAATTTAGAAGAAAATTTACCAGAATATATATTAAAAAAATATAATCTAATGGAAATAAATGATGCAATAAAATACATTCATTTTCCAGAAAATAAAAATGATTTTATAAGAGCAAGATATAGACTTGTTTTTGAGGAATTATTAGGTTTTCAGCTAGCACTACTTCAAATAAAACAATCTTATAAAGTAGAAGAAAAAAAGTTAGCATTTAGTAAAGATGTAAAAATGGAAGATGTAATAAATACCTTACCTTTTACACTTACAAATGCACAGCTTAAAGTCTTAAAAGAAATAAATTCCGATATGGAAAGCAAAAAACCAATGAATAGGCTTCTTCAAGGAGATGTAGGCTCTGGAAAAACAATTGTAAGTGTTATTGCTTCTTACAAAGCAGTAAAATCAGGTTATCAAGTAGCAATTCTTGCACCTACTGCTATTTTAGCATCTCAGCATTTGGAAAATTTTAACAAAACATTGAGAAAATTTGGAATAAAATCAGAACTTTTAGTATCTAGTATAACCAAAAAAAATAAGCAAATAATAAAAGAAAAACTTTTAAATGGAGAAATTGATATTTTAATTGGAACACATGCAATGTTAGAAGATGATGTTGTATTTAAAAATTTGGGACTTGTAGTAACAGATGAGCAACATCGTTTTGGAGTAAAGCAAAGAGCAAAAATTGTATCTAAAGGAAATAATCCAGATGTAATTGTAATGTCTGCAACTCCAATACCTAGAACACTTGCACTAATTTTATATGGTGACCTAGATATATCTATAATAAATGAACTTCCACCAAATAGAAAAAAGATAGACACATTTGCTGTAGGAAAAAGCTATGAAGAAAGAGTAAATAATTTTGTAAAAAAACAAATAGATGAAGGAAGACAATGCTACATAGTATGCCCATTAGTTGAAGAAAACGAAGAAATGGATTTGAAATCTGTAACAGAACTTGCAAGCAAGCTTCAAAATGAAACCTTTAGTAACTATAAAGTAGAATATTTACATGGAAAAATGAAACCAAAAGAAAAAGATGAAATAATGCTAAAATTCAAAAATGGTGATATAGATATTTTAATTTCAACAACAGTAATAGAAGTTGGAGTAGATGTTCCAAACGCAAATATAATGGTTATAGAAAACAGCGAAAGATTTGGTTTAGCACAGCTTCATCAGCTTAGAGGAAGAGTTGGACGTGGTGAATTTAAATCTTATTGTATATTAAAATTTGAGGGTAAAGGAAAAGTTGTGCAAGAAAGAATGAAAATAATGTGCCAAACAAACGATGGTTTTGTTATATCTGAAAAAGATTTAGAATTACGTGGGTCTGGAGACTTTTTTGGAACTGCTCAACATGGAATTCCTGAGATGAAAATAGCAAATTTATTTGAAGATATAGATATTTTAAAAAAAGTACAAGAATTAAGTATTAAAATAATAGAAAAAGACCCGGAACTTAAAAAAGAGGAAAACAAAAAACTTAAAAATTTAATAAAACAAAAACTTGATGGAAGAATAGAAATATAATTTTGACAACAAAAAAATAAAGTAGTATATTATAAAAAAATAAAAAATTGGAGAGAAAAATGGAAATAAAAATATTAATAAAAATATTTTCACTAATATTAGTTTTAATAGGAGTAGTATTTACCTATGATGCAAGAATATTAAGCCAAAGATGGTTTAGCTTTGGTGATCAAAATGAGGCAACTTCTCGGACTAAAAGTATTAGGTTTTATACTTGCAATTATAGGAGCTATAATGTTTTACAACACATAAATAAAAAAATAAAAAACTATTGATAAAAAAAAACATTTTGTATATAATACAAAATATAAAAAAGCAATGGAGGGAACGAATGAAAAATAAAAACGAATTAAGTTACAAAAAATTAAAAATGACATGTGATCCTAATATATTTAAATTTGAAACAACAGAAAATTTAGAACCAATAACAACAGGAATAGGTCAAGATAGAGGAATAAAAGCACTTGAATTTGGAATAAATGTAAATATAAAAGGGTATAACATTTACCTAGAAGGCCCAAGTGGTGTTGGAAAAACAATGTATACAAAAAATTATTTACGTAAAATTGCCAAAAAGAAAAGAGTACCACAAGATTGGTGCTATATATATAATTTTAATAATCCAAATGAACCAATTGCAGTATCTTTACAAGCTGGACATGGAAAAGAATTTAAAGAAGACATGGAAAGCTTTATAAAAGAAATAAAAAAAGATATAAAAAATACATTTAATAATGATGACTTTGAAAAAGAAAAAGCATTAATAAAACAAGAATATGAAGAAAAACGTGAAAAATTAATGGACAAGCTTGCAAATGATGCATTACAATACTGTTTTCAGGTTAAATCAGCTCAAAATGGAATATACATGATGCCAATACTTGATGGTAAAGCATTAAAAGAAGAAGAATTTGATAAATTAGATGATGAAACTAAAAATCAATTTGAAGAAAAATCAGCCAAAGTCCAAGAAATGATAATGGATGTTATAGGAAGAATAAAACAAATAGAAAGAGTATCTGACAAAAAAATAGATGAATGGCAATCAAATGTAGCATTACTTACAGTTAATGTTCACATAAATATGTTAAAAGCAAAATATAAAAGAAACAAAAAAATAAATCAATTTTTAAATGCAGTAAAGAAAGATGTATTAAAAAATGTACCAGTATTTTTAGCAGAAGATACAAATGAACAACCAAATAAAGTTACTCAAGGTCCACAAATGAATCATACACCAGATCCATGCTTAAATTATAGAGTAAATCTATTTGTAGATAATAGCGAGTTAGAAGGTGCACCTGTAATTATGGATTCTAACTATTCATATCAAAATATTTTTGGGAAATTAGAATATGAAAATTACTTTGGAACTTTAAAAACAGACTTTACAATGCTACAATCAGGACTTTTACAAAAAGCAAATGGAGGATATATAATATTCCAAGCAGCAGATTTATTAGCAAATGGTATATGTTACGATACTTTGAAAAAAGCATTAAGAATAAAAGAAATAGCTATAGAAAATGCAGGAGAGCAACGTTCTTCAATGGCAATGATTTCTTTAAAACCAGAACCAATACCATTAGATTTAAAAGTAATATTAATAGGAAATAGCCAAATTTACCAAGCATTACTTGCAATGGATTCAGACTTTAGAAATCTATTTAAAATAAAAGTAGAGTGGGAAGACAGTGCAGAAATGAATGCAGAAAATGTAAATAGATTAGCTAGAATAATTCATGACTATTGCGAACAATCTGAATTACTACAACTAGATAAATATGCTATGGCAAAAGTTGTAGAATTTGCCTCAAGAATGGCAGGAGACCAAACTAAAATTTCTACATTATTTAATGATTTATTTGAAGTAATAGGAGAAGCTTCAACTTGGGCAAAACTTTCAAGAGCAAAAATAATAACACCAAACTTTATAGAAAAAGCTTTAAAAGAACAAAAAGACAGAGTGAAAAAATATGACTCAATGTATACAGAAATGATAAAAGATAATTCGCTATTAATATCTACATCAGGATATAAAGTAGGAGAACTAAATGGACTAACAGTTATGACTATAGGAAACACAGCATTTGGAAAACCTGCAAAAATTACAGTAAACACATATACAGGTAAAAGTGGAATAGTAGATATTGAAAGAGAAGTAGAAATGTCTGGTTCAACTCACTCTAAGGGTGTACTTATTTTAAATGGATTTTTAGGAGAAAGATTTGCACAAGATATTCCGCTTAGTTTAACAGCTAGTATATGTTTTGAGCAATTATATAATGGAGTTGATGGAGATAGTGCATCAAGTACAGAGTTATATGGATTACTTTCAAGTTTATCTGGGGTTCCAATAAACCAAGCTATTGCAGTTACAGGATCTGTAAATCAAAAAGGTGAAATACAACCAATAGGTGGAGTAAATGAAAAAATAGAAGGATTTTATCAAATATGCAAAATGAGAGGATTAGATGGAAGCCATGGTGTAATGATACCAGTACAGAATGTTAAAAACTTACAATTATCGGAAGAAGTAGTAGATAGTGTAAGAAATGGACTATTTACAATATATGCAATTTCTACAATAGATGAAGGAATTGAGGTATTAACAGGAGTTCCAGCTGGTAAAAGAGACAAAGAAGGTAAATTCTCAGCAGGAAGTATTAATTCTTTAGTATATGAAAAATTAAAAAAATATGCGGAGATAAGTAGAAATGAATAATTATAAAAATGAAAAAGGCGTTACATTAATAGTATTAACAATTACAATAATAGTATTATTAATAATTACAAGTATTATAATATCAAATTCAAACATACAATTAGGAATAAAAAAGGTAAATAATTTATATGCAGATATAGAATCAATAAGCACAAAGGTTACAGACTATTACTTAACAAATAATAGTCTGCCAGTATTTGAAAAAGCATTTTTAAATGACAAAACTATGATGGAAACATTTATAACAGCAACTGGAGGAGATAGCAGTATAATCAATCCTAATGATTCTGGAGTATATTATGTTATAGATTTATCTAAGTTAGATAACCTAACATTAAATTATGGAAAAGATTATTTAACATGGAGTGAAACTGGAAATATTAAAGACTCACAAGATTTATACATAATAAACCAAGTATCACACCAAATATATTACCCAAATGGAATAAAATATAATGATGAAATTTATTATACATCTCCAAATGATAGTGAAGAAATAGAAAAAGTAGAACAAGATACAGCTACAGACACAGAGTTTGAAGTTAGTAAAATACAAGCAATAAAAACTCCAGATGAAAATAACTATGCTGTAGTAAATATGGAAGTTACTTTAAGTTTAGGAGAAGATTTAAAAAGAGAAAATTTAGAATATGCAATTGTTCCTACAAAAGAAAATGAAGATGATAAGCAAAATGAAATAACTTATACAAAATTTGAAGTAGATAGTCAAAGTATGGCAAAACTAACAAGTGAAAAAACGGATAACTCTGATTCATATGATTTATATTTAAAAATATATGATGTAAAAGGAACAGAGCATAAATTAAACAAAACAGTAAAAACAGAAGATTTATCATTAATAGATGATTCATGGTTTATAGATGACAGCTATGTAGAATATGATGTTAAATATAAAGATATTTATACAGACACAGAATATATAAGTTTAACAGGATGGAGACTATTAAACAAAACAGACAATGAAGATGGAACATGTGATATTGATATAATAAGTACAGGAATTCCAGCAGGATTATATTATAATTATAAAGACTTTAAACAATCTAGCTATAGTCCATGGGCAATAGGAACATCAACACTTTTAACACAATTTGAAGCAGAGAGAAATAATTATGCTAAAAATTACTATGGAAATGCTACAGCAGAAAATGTATATGCAGCTAGTGGATTATTAAACCATTTCGGAGAAATAGTGTTTAAAGGAAAAGAAGCGGGAAATATAGGACAAGGTTACTTAAATAGTATTACAAATCATGATACAATTTATCTTGGAGAAACAAATGATGAGGTAACAGCAAACCAATTATTTGTTGCAAGAGATGGTGCAAAAATAAGATCTGTAATTCACTCTGATATGCCAAATATTGAAAAAGGAAGCGGAACTAGCCCAGATATATTGGTAAGTGATTATAGTGACAGAAAAGGATTATTTATATTAAACAATTACACACCAGATATACACATATCTTCAAAATATTGGATTGCTTCTCCAGATGCTACATCAGATAGTGGATTATATATTGTAAGTGTAGATGGAACAAAAAGTGTAGGAGGAACAGATTCAGACCAAGGAAAATCATATTATGGTATAAGACCTGTAATAACGATAAAAAATGTGAATTTAGAGAAAAAGCCTGGTATGAATGGACATGTATATACTATAAAATAAAATTAAAGACGGTAGTTTAAATAAACTTAAACTTGGGGGAAGTTTATTTAAAGCCGTCTTTTATTTTTAAAATCTAAGAATGCTAAACCAATTATATAAAATATTTTTCTCCATAGAAATTATATTTATTTTATCTACAAAATTATCAGAAATTAGA
Source organism: uncultured Clostridia bacterium (assembly GCA_934141475.1). Classification (GTDB taxonomy): domain Bacteria; phylum Bacillota; class Clostridia; order TANB77; family CAG-508; genus CAG-269. The sequence continues at coordinate 14,903 of CAKPCG010000007.1, read as the reverse complement.
TTAGTTTCAGAAATGCAATTTCCATCTATAAAGTATTGTATATTACCTATTATTTGGCCTTTAGATATTGGTGCTGAAAGGTTTTGATTAATTGTTATATTTTGTTCTATATTAAAATCCTTTCCTTTAGGAATTAAAACCACGCACTCACTTTCAGAAACAGCATTTACTGATGGTAAAATTCCTTTTGAGACAGAAATTGATTTTATATTTTCAGATTTAGTTGTGAGAGTTTTTAATTCAAAATTTGCAAAGCCATAATCTAACAGGCTAGAAGCACAGCTAAATCTATCTTTAGAAGTAGGTGCTTTCATAACAACAGCAATAAGGCTTAAATTATTTCTTGTAGCAGAAGCTGATAAATTATATAGTGCAAGAGATGTAGAACCTGTTTTTAAACCAGTACATCCATTATAATTTCTAACTAATTTATTTGTATTTACAAGGCTAGATTTACCATCTCTTAAATTATCCATATAAATAGATGTGTATTTTGTAATTTCCGGATAATTATTAAGTAAAGCTCTTGAAAGTATAGATATATCATAACTTGATGTATAATGGTCATCTTCATCTATGCCGTGGCAGTTTTTGTAATTTGTGTCATTCATACCAAGTTCTTTTGCTTTTTGATTCATCATATTTACAAAGTTTTCCTCTGTTCCACCAATATATTCACTAATTGCTGTAACAGCATCATTTGCAGACACAACGCAAATTGCTTTTAACATTTCATCTACAGTTAAGTTCTCTGTTGTTGTTAACCATATTTGAGAGCCCCCCATTGATTCTGCATTTTTAGAGCATGGAATTTTTGTATCATAAGTTATTTTTCCTTGTTGCAATGCCTCCATAATTAAATATATGCTCATTAGTTTAGTAACACTTGCAGGTCTTAGCCTTTCGTGTGAATTATAAGAATATAAAACTTCACCAGTTTTTTGCTCAATTAGTATACATGAACCACAATTTAGATTTAAATGGTTAGAAGAATCATCTAAATTTGAGGAAGATATATTACTAGATACTTGTGATGTATAATCAATAGGGGAGCTCCATATGTAAGAAGAATATATTGGAAGAGAAATATTTACTGTAAATAAGGTAACTAAAAAATATAATATTAATTTTTTATTATTCATTTATAAAATCATTCCTTTCAATGAACTTTTGTCATTTGTAAAATTTATGCTAAATTTATAAAAATATGAAAAAACTACCATAATTACTATGATAGTTTGAAAATTTTTACATAAACATAACTTTTATCACAAGTAGACGTTATTTTTATAGTATTACCAGTGTTATTAACAAATTTAAAATCATAAGAGCCATATGCTACAGCAGCATCTTTTCCTTGAGCTACATATGGAACAGAATTACTATGCTCATGTCTTTCTGTAACTTTTATATCATTTAATTTTAAAACAGCATTATATAAGGTTGAACTCACTTGGCAATTTCCGCCACCTAAAGCTTCTATTTTTTCGCCATCTTGAAAAACATCAGCTTTTTGGTATCCTTTAGCTGTTGTTGCTTTTCCAATAGTATTGCAAAAAGAAAAAGTTTGTCCATTTTGAATTTGTGTGCCGTTTAATTTTGAACATGTTAGAGATACATTGTTTTGTCTTGCTGTGTCTTTGGTGTAAATTTTAGTTGTAAATGATGCAATCTCTGTTTCTTGGGGAGAAATTGGTGCTTTAGTATTTTGATTGGAATCTGAGTTTTGGGGAGAGTTTTCATTTGACGCAAATTGACTATCTTTTGGGTCAGATTGTGCTTTAGAAGAATTTTGTTCAGGAGATTGCTCGTGGGAGGAATTTTCGTTATTTGCAGAGTCTGTATTAGATGAATTGTTAGAGTTTGATTCTGCTGACTTTGAAGAAGATCCGTCATTATTTGAGTTTTCGTTTACGCTAGAGACTCTAGTTGAATTATAGTATATTGAATTTAAAGTATTGGTGTTTGAAATTGTATTTGGCTTTTTTATAAAATAGGCGACTATAAAAAGCACTGCAATAAGTAAAATAGGTATAATAAAAGCAAATTTTTTCAATTTTAGATGCCTCCTTTTTTATATAGCATTTACATTTTTTTATAAAATATACAATTAAAATATTACATTTATGTTACATTTTAGATATTATGCTTGTAAAATAATTCTTTTTAATATAAAATGAAAAAAACAAAGGAGGAGGTTTTATGAGAGATAGAAAGAAAATACCATTAATATATCTAATAGGAATGCCAGTAATATTTATAGTAGCAAATTTAATTGGTAGTGCACATTTAAATATTTTTAGTGTACAACTATATATTAGTGTATTACTTTATCCATTAACATACTTAATAAGTGGAATTATAGTTAAAAAATCTGATTATAAAACAGCACTTATAATGATGGTAGTTTCACTAATATCTGCAACATTAGTAAATGTTATGGAATGGGCATTTTTAGATTCAATAGATAGCTTAGTTGCAATTTATTCATTTTTATCATTTTTAATATGTCAATTAATTTTTATATATACATATGACTTTTTAATAAAAATGAAAAAAGATAGCTATGGATTTGTATTTTTATTGATGCTTGTTGTTAGTTTAATAGATAATGCTTTTTATGGAATTATTATAGAAAACCATTATGTAAGTATATCTATTTTAATAAGAGTACTTTACATGGCTATTATACCAGCAGTACTTGCAAATAAAGATAAAAAAAGTATAAAAAAATAAATAAAAATGGGCCAAGAATTTTATAATTCTTGGCTATATTTTTTTTACTCTTGGGTAAGGTTCAATTTTGTTAGATAACCCAACTAGATAATCAATACTTGTATTGTAAAATAGTGCTAATTTTTTTAGTGCTTCTATAGGTATTTGCCTTTTTTCACTTTCATACTGTTGATATGTGTTTTGCTTACAATTTAATATTTTTGCAATTTCTTCTTGAGTGTAATCATTATCTTCTCTAAGACTTTTTAATCTAAGCATATTTCTCACCTCGAAGGCATTGTATAATATCTCATATTGAGGTATTGACATTAATCTCATTTTGTGATAAAAACAAAATATCTCAAAATGAGAAGAAAATGGAGGAATACTAATGTTAAAAGATGTGAAAAGAAATAAGGGAATTACGCTAATTGCGTTAGTTGTAACAATAATTGTAATAATAATCTTAGCAGGAGTAACTATTGCAGCCTTAAGTAGTTCAGGAATTATAGGAAGAGCAAATGAAGCTAAAGACAAAACAGAGCAGGCTTCGGCAGAAGAAGAGGTACAAATGTCTTGGATGAACTTATATACAGCAAATACAGATTTTGATAGCTTAACATTAGAGCGTCAATCTCAGCTATTAGAAGAAGACTTAAAAAATCAATATCCTGATGCAAACTCAGAAATAAAAGAATTAAATGAGGATGATAAAACTATAAAAGTAAATCACAGAGGATATGATGTAACGGTTTCATCTTCTGGAACAGGAAATAATAGTACAGGAGGAAACACATCAGGCGGAGGAACAACAGGAGGTAATACATCAAGTGGTGGAAATACATCAGGTGGTGGAAACAAGCCGAGTGGTGGAAATACATCAGGTGGTGTAAACAAGCCAAGTGGTGGAAATACTTCTACAGGTAATACCTCAACAGGCGGAAATACATCAGGTGAAGGAAGCTCAGAAGATACAAAAGTTACATATGTTGTAACATTTAATTCAAAAGGCGGAAGCGATGTTTCTTCTCAAACAGTAAAAAAAGGTAGTAAAGCTACTAGACCAAGTGACCCTACTAAGAGTGGCTTTACATTTAGTGGATGGTATTTAGATGAAGGATTAACAAATTTATATAATTTTAATAATAGTATAAATGAAAACATAACACTTTATGCAAAATGGACAAATGAAACTGGAAAAGATAACTTTGAATGGGTTACAACCTCTAAATATGCAACATTACTAGGATTTTCGGATACAGGAAAAGCAGCATATAACAATGGAGAAATAACAGAACTTACCATTCCATCTGTTTATAATGGTTTACAGGTAAGTAAAATAAATACGTCAGCATTTAGTGGATGTAATAAATTAACCAAATTAGTTATACCAGACGGTGTAGATACAATACTAGATAATGCGTTTCAAAATTGTAGTGGAATAAAAGATATAAGTTTACCTATATCTATAAATTATATGTCAAATTCAGGCGTATTTTCAGGATGTAGTGGAATTACAAAAGTTTCTTTAACAGCTGGAAATGGAGATGGTATAGGGTATGATTACTTAAATAATACATATCAATATACACCTTGGTACTATTCAAGAAATAATTCAATAGAAGTAACTATAAAATCAAATGTAAAAAATGTAGGAAGATATACATTTTACCAAAATGCAGGAATAAAAAAAGTAACAATAGAAGATGGAGCGGAAAACTCAGGAATTGCAGCGTTTTATGGTTGCACAGGACTAAAAACAGTAGAACTTGGATGTAAAAATGTATCTGATACTTCTTTTTATGGATGTACAAATTTACAATCAGTAGTTTTAAGAGATTCGGTTGAAAATGTTGGAAATTCAAGCTTTTCAAGCTGTACAGGTCTTCTTGTTTTAACTATTGGAAATGGTTTAAAAAACATAGGAAATGAAGCATTTAAGAGCTGTGCTTCTTTGGAAGTGGATTATGATAATCCTAATATAGAAACAATAGGAAATAGCGCTTTTTATGAATGTAAAGGAATGAAAGGAAGCTTAGATTTTGCAAAAAATGTGGTAAGTATAGGAAATAGTGCTTTTTATAATTGTACAGGTATAACTGGCTTTTCATTTACTAAGATTGTAAATATTGGTGATTCTGCATTTTCTGGATGTTCTTATTTGACTTCTGGTGTTGAGAGCTTGAGTACTGTGGAGACTATAGGTAGTAGTGCTTTTAATGGATGTAATAATTTGAAGGGCTCTATTAGTTTAAATAAGGTAAGGAGCATTGGAAGCGGTGCTTTTAGTGGAAGAACTGGGATTGTTGGTAGTATTGAGACGGAGAGTATTGAGAGTGTTGGAAGTAGTGCGTTTTTTGGATGTACAGGCATAACTAAAGTTGTTTTAAAGGGAAGCAGTGATGCTACATTAAGTGGTTTAGCATTTTATGGATGTAGTGGTTTAACAGAAGTTGAAATTGGAGATAATGTGAAGAAACTTGATGGACCAGTATTTGGTAATTGTACAAAATTGAAGAAAATAAAAATGCCAATATCATTGGATTCAGAAGGATACAATAGTAGCTATAATTATTATGGAACTACGGCGTTTAAGGGAGATGAAAATATAACAGAAATAATATTTAGTAAAGGGACAGGAATAGGGTATAAGTATTCATCATCATCTTCAACACCATGGGATTATTCAAAAAATAATTTAATAACAGTAATACTTGAAGAGGGAATAACCTCGATAGGAGATAGTATGTTTAGAGAATGTACTGGATTGACAACATTAACACTACCAAGTACGGTAAAAACAATAGGAGCATCGGCATTTTATAATTGTTCAAACATAGAATCAGAAATAGACATAAGTAATTTAACTTCAATAGGAGCAGAATCGTTCTACAATTGTAAAAAAATGAAAGGAAATTGGAACATTTCGCCTGAATTGATCCAAATACCATATAGAGCATTTTGTGGATGTTCAGCAAGAACAGGAGATATAAATTTAAGCAATATAACAACAATAGGAGAAAGTGCATTTTATGGTTGTACAGGAATAACAGGAGAAATAAGAATAGATAATATGGAAAATATTTCCGAGAAAATATTTTGGGCGTGTATCTCAATAAATAAGGTTAAGATAGGAAATAGTGTAAAAAAAATTGGAGCTTTAGCATTCTATGGATGTAGTGGTATAACAGAAATAGAAATAGGAGATAATGTTACCAAACTTGATGGACCAGTATTTGGTAATTGTACAAAATTGAAGAAGATAAAAATGCCAATATCATTAGATTCAGAGCGTTATAATAGTTATGCATTTTCAGGAGTAACAAATTTAAGGGAGGTAATTTTAAGTAAAGGAACAGGTTTAGGATATAATTATAATTCTGGATGTACACCATGGTATTTTTCAAGAGAGAATAAACCTATAATAACAATAGAAGATGGAGTAACTCGAATAGGAAATAATACTTTTAGTGATTGTAGTGGAATTGAACAAGTAGTATTACCAAGTACAATAACGGCAATAGGAGATTATGCATTTTATAATTGTAACACAGTAGTAAATTTAGAAGTACCAAATAAAGTAACGTCAATAGGACGTTCTGCCTTTTATGGATGCTCAAGTTTAGAATCAGAAGTAGACTTAAGTAATGTAACAAGTATAGGTTCACAAGCATTTTATAATTGTAATAAAATGAAAGGAAACTGGAATTTATCATCAAGTTTAACATCAATTGGAGAAAAAACATTCTACAATTGTTATGCAAGAACAGGTGAAATAAATTTAAATAATTTAACATCAATAGGAGATAATGCATTTTATCAATGTACAGGAATAACAGGAAATGTAAACTTAACTGGAATAAGAACATTAGGAGCAAGTAGTTTTTCAGGATGTACAGGAATAACAGGAAGTATAAATTTAACAAATATAACATCAATAGGTTCATATGCTTTTAATGGTTGTTCAAAGATAACAGAAGTGAATATATCTGAAGGGGTAACAAGTTTAAGTCAATATACATTCCAAAATTGTACAGAACTTAACAAGATAACAATGCCAATTTCATTAAACGCAGTATATAATACAAGTTACCCAGCTTTCAAAGGCGTAGTAAACCTAAAAGAAATCTACTTCACAAGAGGAACAGGAACAGGTTACAACTACAGTTCAAGCTATCAATACACCCCATGGTACTATTCAAGAAATAACGAAATAACAGTAACATTTGAATCAGGAATAGACGACATAGGAGCTTCAACATTCCAAGACTGTACAAGACTAAGCTATCTAAATATACCAAAATCAATAACAAAAGTAGGAAACTCAGCATTTTCAGGATGTACAGGAATAAGAATGATAAAATACGAAGGTGAAGCATCAGACTGGTCAAATATTCAATTTGGTACAAACAATGATAACATAAAGAATTTAACAACACCGGGAGTATTAAATAATAACTATGGACTAGCAGATACAGGAATAACTTTATCTGGAAACTATAAAATAGAAACAAAAATAAAAAATGTATCTTATTCAAATTCATATAATTACATATATAGTACTGGAAGCAATAGTTTTGAAACATATATAGATGCAGCAAATAAACAACTACATTTTACGAATAACAGTACAGCCCTAAATTCAACAAATACAATGGCACAAAATCAAGCATATGTTGTAACAGAAGAAGTAGATAATGGAACAATGAAAGCTACTGTGGATGGAGCTACTTGGATAACAGGAAATACAACATCTGCAACGTCAGGTTCATTAAAATTATTTGCAAGCTCATCAGATAACTATACAACAAACATGATAATATATTACTTTAAGTTATATAAAGAAGGAAATTTAGTTTTAGATTTAGTACCAGTAATTAGAGGCAATGAATATGAAGGAAAAACAGCAGAGCAAAATGGATTCTATGATAAAGTACAAAAGAAATTTATATATTCAAATAATAAAGAATTTGGATTAGAAGGAGGAGCAATAGTTTGCAATGAAAAATAAAAAATTGATAATTGTAATAGCATTAATTGTAGTAATATTATTAATTGTAATTCCTAGAATTGCTAAAAAGGGAACTACAGAAAAAGTAGCGGGAACAAAACAAGGTGATAATGTAGAAAATTATGTAAAAGAACATTATTTAGACCAAGAATTGCTAGAATATTTATCTGGAAATGTAACAAACGAAAAGAAAATGGCATATGCAATAGATAAAATAAATTCGCAGGCAGGTCAAATACAAAAAGAGGTAACAAAAGATCAATTAAAAGAAAAATATTCAGAAATATTTGGTGAAGATCTTCAAATAACAGAGGCAGTATTCTTATTATCAAATAGTTATGAATATGAGCAGACAAGAGGAACATTTTTATATAAAGATGAAAACGAGCAACAACCAAAAGAACAAAAAACAGCAGAAAGTTCTGATGAAGGACAGAAAAATGTTTTAGTAATAACAGGAACAGAATACAATAAACAAGAGGACAAATACATAGTTACAATTGATGAAAAGTCAAGCGAAGATAGTGATGCAATTTTAATAAAAACATCAAAAATGGAATTAAAAGATAATGGAAAAGGTGGATATAGTATAATTGATTACTATAGAGACATAAAAAAATAAAACAAATTAGATAAGAATTAGAGTGAAAAAGTATTAATTTTTCTACTCTAATTTTTTATTTATTTATAAATATTTTTTAATATATAAAGCTGTAAATATATGGCAATTTAAATGTAAATTTATGCTTTAAAAAATAGTAAAAAAAACCTTATTTTACTGTATACATTAATAATTATGTAAAAATAACATACGACAAAATCATAAAATAAAAATATGATTTTGTCGTAAAAAAGTCTTGAACAAAAAATAACCTTATGCTATACTGAAAATGAAATTGTACAAAAAGTACATAAACAAAAAGAAAAAAAGGAGAGAAACTATGTTAAGAAAAAACAGTAATAACAAGGGAATTACACTAATTGCACTAGTTGTAACAATAATTGTAATAATAATTTTAGCAGGTGTTACAATAGCAGCATTAAGCAGCTCTGGAATTATAGGAAGGGCCAAAGAAGCCTCAAACAAAACAGAGCAAGCATCAGCCGAAGAAGAAGTACAAATGGCTTGGATGTCTTTATATATGGCAAATACTGATTTTAGCGATTTAACACTAGAACGCCAATCAGAATTGCTTGAAGAAGACTTAAAAAATCAATATCCAGATGCAAATTCAGAAATAATTGAATGTAATGAAGGTGACAAAACAATAAAAGTAAATCATAGAGGATATGAAATAACAGTTTCATCTTCTGGAACTGGAAATAATAGTACTGGAGGAAATACTGGTGGAGGAAATACCTCGACAGGTGGTAATACTTCAACAGGAGGAAACACATCAACAGGAGGAAACACATCAACAGGAGGTAATACGTCTGGAGGAAATAATACATCAGGAGGAAATACAGGAGATACAAAAGTAACTTATGTAATTACTTTTAATACAAATGGAGGAAGCTCTGTAGCTTCTCAAACTGTAAAAAAAGGTAGCTACGTAACAAAACCAGAAGACCCAACAAAAAGTGGATTTACATTTGGTGGATGGTATACAGATTCTGGATATACAAATATGTACAATTTTAATACAGCAGTAAATAGTAATTTGACACTATATGCAAGATGGACAAATGAAACAAGCAAAGATTATTTTGAATGGGTTGCAACATCAAGAACAGCAACTTTAATGGGCTTTTCAAAAGCTGGAAAAACAGCTTATAATAATGATCAAATTACTGAGTTGGTTATTCCATCTGTTTATAATGGAGTAACTGTAAATAAAATAAATACATCAGCTTTTAGTGGATATAAAAAATTAAAAAAATTAGTTATTCCAGACACCATAGAGATTATAACAAGTAATGCATTTAATGGATGTAGTGGAATAGAAGAAATAAGCATTCCGGTTACTGCAAATTATATGACAGATAATAGTATTTTTTCAGGATGTACTGGAATAAATAAAGTAACATTAACACCAGGTAATGGAGATAGTTTGAATTATAGTAGTACAACATACCAATATTCACCATGGTATTATTCAAGATCTAATGATATGGAAGTTATTGTAAGTGCGGGAGTTAAAAAAGTTGGCGATTATACTTTTTATCAAGTTACAGGTATAAAGAAAGTAACAATAGAAGATGGTGTGGAAGAAGTTGGGGCGTGTGCCTTTGCTAGTTGTACAAAAATGACGCAAGTATATATAGGAGCAACAAGTTTAGGCAATTCAGCTTTTTGGGGATGCACTGGATTAGTTGTTGCAGAATTGGGAGATAATGTAAAAAATATAGGATATTCTGCATTTAAAAATTGCTCAACTATGGATTTAAGTTATGTAAACACACAGCTAAAAACAGTTGGAGAGAGTGCTTTTGAATCATGTAAATCAATAAATGGAAAGATGACATTACTAAATGAAACGGAAACCATTGGTAATAGTGCGTTTTATAATTGTACAGGGATTACTGGATTTACCTTTTCTAAGATTATAAGTATAGGTGATAGTGCTTTTTCAGGATGTACATATTTAAGTAGTGGTTTGGAAGGATTGAGTACAGTTGAAAGTATAGGAAATAGAGCTTTTTATAACTGCAATAATTTGAATAGTGGAAGTATTACTTTTAAGAATTTAAAAAATATTGGTGATGAAGTATTTTATGGAAAGAGTAATATAGAGATGGTTATGGAATCAACAAGTTTGGTGAGTGTTGGAAGCAAAGCTTTTAATGGATGCACAGGACTTACAGGAAAATTGATACTTTCTAATGTAACAACAATAGGGTCATATAGCTTTTATAATTGTACAGGAATAACAGAATTAGAAATAAACGATAGTATGACAAATGAAATAGGATACAATGCATTTAGTAATTGTACAGGATTAAAAAAATTAAAAATGCCAATATCATTAAGGACAGTTGATAGTGATGGAGATTCTGTGTTTGGAAATGTTACAGGATTGACACAAATATACTTTAGTAAAGGAACTGGAATAGGATATAGTTACACAAATTATTACAGAAGTGAATATTACCAATATACACCATGGTATCGTTCAAGAAATAACGAATTGACAATAAATATTGAAGATGGAGTAAGTAGTGTTGGAAATTATATGTTCTACGATTGTATAGGTTTGAAAAATGTTGAGATACCAGAAAGTATAAACCAACTTGGATATGGAGCCTTTTATAATTGCAAAAATATTGATTTGAAAATAAGTTTAAAAAATTTGACTAGTATAGGTTCATATGCATTTTATAATTGTACAAAAATTCAGGGAATTTGGGACTTTTCATCTAATTTGACAACAATTAACAGTTATTCATTTTATAACTGTTCAGGAATAAAGGGAAATCTAGCTATAGAAGGAATAAAAGAAATAAATACATATGCATTTTATGGATGTACAGGAATTACAGGAAATATAAATTTTGCAAATAAAGAAACTATATCATCATATACATTTTACGGATGTACGGGTATTTCGAATTTGGAAAATACAGACAGTATATCGACAATTTATGATTATGCATTTTATGGTTGCGTAGGTATTAATAATATAATGAATGCAGAAAACTTGAAAACAGTGAGTAGCAACGCGTTTAATGGATGTACAGGACTTACAGGAAAATTGATACTTTCTAATGTAACAACAATAGGTTCGAATAGCTTTTATAATTGTACAGGAATAACAGAATTAGAAATAAACGATAGTATGACAAATGAAATAGGATACAATGCATTTAGTAATTGTACAGGATTAAAAAAATTAAAAATGCCAATATCATTAAGGACAGTTGATAGTGATGGAGATTCTGTGTTTGGAAATGTTACAGGATTGACACAAATATACTTTAGTAAAGGAACTGGAATAGGATATAGTTACACAAATTATTACAGAAGTGAATATTACCAATATACACCATGGTATCGTTCAAGAAATAACGAATTGACAATAAATATTGAAGATGGAGTAAGTAGTGTTGGAAATTATATGTTCTACGATTGTATAGGTTTGAAAAATGTTGAGATACCAGAAAGTATAAACCAACTTGGATATGGAGCCTTTTATAATTGCAAAAATATTGATTTGAAAATAAGTTTAAAAAATTTGACTAGTATAGGTTCATATGCATTTTATAATTGTACAAAAATTCAGGGAATTTGGGACTTTTCATCTAATTTGACAACAATTAACAGTTATTCATTTTATAACTGTTCAGGAATAAAGGGAAATCTAGCTATAGAAGGAATAAAAGAAATAAATACATATGCATTTTATGGATGTACAGGAATTACAGGAAATATAAGTTTTGCAAATAAAGAGACTATATCATCATATACATTTTACGGATGTACGGGTATTTCGAATTTGGAAAATACAGACAGTATATCAACAATCTATCAATATGCATTTTATGGATGTACGGGTATAAATAATTCAATAAATTTAGAAAAAGTAATAACCGTAGATAATTATGCGTTTTGGGGATGCGAAGGAATTATAGGAAAAATAGCACTTACCAGCGTGAAAGGTATTGGAATCCAAAGTTTTTATAACTGTACGGGAATAAGTGAATTAGAAATAAATGATGATATGACAAAAGAAGTAGGAAGTGATGCATTTTCTAATTGTACGGGACTAAAAAAACTAAAGATGCCGATATCATTAAAAGCTACAAGTATTTTTTCAAATGTTAAAAATCTAAATCAAATAGATTTTAGTGTAGGAACTGGAGAAGGATATTCATATTCAAGTTCTGGCTCGGATGATTACGAATATACACCATGGCATTATTCAAGAAACAATGAACTATCGGTAATTATTGAAAACGGAACTAATAGTATCGGAAATTATATGTTTAGAGAATGTACAGGGTTGAAAAATGTAGAAATTCCAGATAGTGTAACTCAAATAGGTGTATATGCATTTTCTGGTTGTATAAAAATGCAAGGAAATTGGGATTTGCCACCTAAGTTAACTAGAATAAATAGCTATGCCTTCTATAATTGTAAAGGAAAAAGCGGAACATTAAATGCAGAAAATATAAATATAGTGGATAATTATGCATTTTCTGGATGTACAGGTATTAATGGAATAGATAATGCAAAAGGCTTAAAAACAATAAACTATCATGCGTTTTATGGTTGCATTGGAATAACAGGAAAATTAGAACTTACAGGAGCAATAACTATAAGCTCAGAAAGCTTTAAAGATTGTACAGGAATAAATGAATTAGAAATAAATGACAATATTACAAATGAAATAGGAGATGGAGCATTTTCAAATTGTACAGGATTAAAAAAATTAAAGATGCCGATATCAATTGGAACAGTAACTAAAAATGGATATAGTATCTTTACAGCTGATTCGAACTTGCAAGAAATAGAGTTTAGTAAGGGAACAGGAACAGGCTATAATTATAGCAATAGCGGTTATTCAGGCTCAAGATGTGATTATACTCCATGGTACTACTCAAAAGAAAACGAACTAACAATAACATTCGAGGACGGAATAGACAGCATTGGAACATATATGTTTAAAGACTGCACAGGTATCACATACATAAATATACCAAAAACAGTTACCAAAATAAGAACTTCCGCATTCTCAGGATGCACAAAAATCCGTCAAATAAATTACACAGGTTCATCATCAGACTGGGCATCAATAGCATTTGAAGACGGAAACGACCCAATAAAATCACTTACAACTCCAGGAGTACTAAACAAAAATAACGGTATAGCAGACACAGGAATTACATTATCAGGAAATTACAAAATAGAAACAAAAATAAAAAATACATCATTTGCAAGTTCATATAACTACATATATAGTACAGGTCAAAATAACTTTGAAACTTACATAGATGCAACAAACAAACAACTACATTTTACAAGTAATGGAACAACAAAAAATTCAACATCAGCTATGACTCAAAATCAAGCATATGTATTAACAGAAGAAGTAAAAAACGGAACAATGAGTGCAACTGTAGATGGAAGCAATTGGCTAACAGAATCAGTAACAGATGGGACATCGGGTAATGTAAAATTATTTGCAAGTTCAGCAGATAACTATACAACAAATATGGTAATATATTACTTTAAAGTATATAAAGAAGATAATTTAGTTTTAGATCTAGTACCTGCAATTAGAGGTAACACATATGAAGGCAAAATAGCAGAGAAAAACGGATTCTATGACAAAGTACAAAAGAAATTTATATATTCAAATAACAAAGAATTTGAATTAGAGGGAGGAGTTATAAACTGTAATGAAAAATAAAAAAACAATAACGATTGCTATAATTATAATATTAGTAGTATTAATAATAGCAATTCCAAAATTAGTAAATAAAAATAAAGATGGAAACACATCAACTGGAAAAAGATATACAAGTGTAGAAAATTATGTACAAGAGCACTATTTGAATTTAGAACTATTAGACTATTTAACAGGAGAAGTAACACCAGAAAATAAAATGGCATATACAATTGATCAAATAAATAAACAAAGTGGTCAAAGACAGAAAGAACTTACTCAAGACCAAGTAAAAAGTAAATATCAAGAAATATTTGCAGAAGAACTACAAATAACAGAAGCAGCATTTATGCTTCCGAACAATTATGAATTTGAACGTTCAAGAGCAACATTTTTAGATAAAAGAGAAGAAAATAATGAACAAAATGTATTAGAAAATACTGCAAATGAAGAAAAAAATACATTAGAAATTACAGGTTCTAAATATGATAAATCTTCTGATAAATATATAGTAACAATTCAAGAAAAATCAGGTTCAGGAGATAATGCTATTGTAGTAAGAACAACAAATATGGAATTAAAAAGTAATTCAAATGGTGGGTATGTAATTACTGATTATTACAAAGAAAATAAATAGTATTATAAAATAGGTTTTTATGGCATATAATTGCCGTAAAAACCTATTTTTGTATAATCTCAAAAAAAGCAGAAAAATGTCGAACAAATATTCTTGACAAACAAGGTTAAGCATATTATAATAACAAATATTTTTTCAAAAAATTAAATTCAAAAAAGTTAAAATCAAATTATTATCAAAAATCATTGCAATGAAAACGAATAAAATGCTATAA
>CAKPCG010000006.1 GCA_934141475.1 uncultured Clostridia bacterium | reverse complement strand
TTCAAAATTGAAGATGACTCTGAACTTATTATGGATGGATGCCATTGTGGCATTTCTCATATTACAGTTTTAGCAAATGGAACTGTTTATGCATGTAGAAGGTGTGAAAGCCCTATAGGTAAAGTTCCAAAAGAATCTTTGTATGATATCTTCTTTGGAGATAAAATGGAATCATATCGCAATTTCGAGGGCTTTGAAGCTTGTTCTAAGTGCGAATTATTACGATTTTGCAGAGGTTGTCCTTCGGTAGCTAAATGTGCAACTGGAAATTTTTATGCAAAAGATCCTCAGTGTTGGAAATAAAACAAAATAATTTTGAATAAAAGTCGATAGCACAAAACTGTACTGTCGACTTTTTTATCTTATATAATTCCTATTCTTTTAAAATAATAATATGCATCCATTTCACCTTTGAAATATAATTCTTCATCAGCCATAATTTGCATTTTTTCTTGTAGTTCTATTGCTTTATAAAGCAACTTACATTCACTAGAAGTTAATCCGACTTCAATTTTATCTCCAAATAAAATATTTTGCAATTTTTCGTTATTATCTAAAATTTTTGTATATTCTTTTTGTAAATTTCTAAAAACATTATAAGAATTTTCTTGAAGAAAATAAGCAAATTTTATAGAATTTTTCTGAACTCAAAAAATTATGCTATTCTTCATTTTTATTGAAAAATAGCATAATTATAATTTTTGAATTTTTATAAATTCTCTTAAATTCCCTTGAAAAAGGGCAAAATATGGTCGAGGCGACAGGGATCGAACCTGCGACCTCATGGTCCCAAACCACGCGCGCTACCAACTGCGCTACGCCTCGATAAAATCAATATCCAATTGACGCTATCTATAATAACATATTACAATAAAAAATTCAATAGTTTTTTAAAAAAAATATAAAAATAATTAAAATTTTAATAAAAAACCCTTCTATATCTTCTACAATCAACTTTTCCAGACAAATAAGAAGACAATTTTTCACCAGATATTAAATTTTCTTTTTGCAATTTATTAAGACCTTTTATGTAATACTCCAATTTACATGCAAGAGATTTATTCTTACTTTTCCAAGCTATCTCCAATTTTATAGCATTATGAGATTTAGTATATTTAGCACCTCTTTTAGTTATATGTTCATCCACTCTTTTCTCTAAATTATTAGTCATACCAGTATAAATAGAATTATCATCACATCTTATCATATAAGTATAATACATTTTTTCCCTCCGAATAAATATTACACTAATATCAAAAAAAAATCCATATATATAATAAAAAAGAAAAAATTAATACAAAGTTAATAAATTGTTAAAACATATTTTGTTATTTTTATATATAATTTAAGAAAAAAATAATGGAGAGAATAAATGAAAAAGAAAACAATTGAATTATTAATACTAATAATAGCAATTCTGTTTATAAAAAATGAAGTAATAAATAATAAATTTAATACAATAAATGAAATATTTTCAAAAATAATAAATAATAAAGAATATGAAATAATAAAACAAGATAAAAATGAAAATTATTCAGGAATAGGTCAGAAAAAACAAGAAGGAATGGATGGATATTATACAACATTTACAACAATAGAAGATAATCAAAAAACATATATAGAATACAAACAAAATGGAAATGCTTCATGGTCTAATAATAGTTATTGGGGAGGAACAATGGAAAAAAATGGCTGCGGAATTACGGCACTTTCAATAATACTAAGTGGCTATAATAAAAATTACACACCAGAAAATATTAGAAAAAAATACTATCCAGTATTAAGATATGAATTGCTATCTAAAGAATTAAAAAACACATTTAATATAAAAAATACAAATTTTTATTATGATAGTACTCATTTATCAAAAGAAAATATAAAAGAACATTTAAAATCAAATAGACCAATTTTAATTTGTGTTTGGAACAAGCATAAAAATAATAGATGGACAACATCGTCACATTATATGGTCTTACTTGCAACAGATGATAAAGACATGGTATATATATCAAATCCAAATCGGAGGAGAAAATGACAGTAAAAGCTCAGGGTGGTATAACTATAATGAAATTATTCCATATATTGCAAAAGCATTATATATAGAAAGTTATAGTTAAATATAAAATGAATAACAGATGCGGAAAAAATCCACATCTGTTTAAAAATACCATTATGCTAATAAATATGTGAATGCAGAAGCTTTTCAATACGTTCATCAGAAACTAATACTTTATATTCCTTGTCACAACAAGTAAACTCTGCACATAGCATTATAAAATTAAGACCTTCGCTGTACTCGGAAAATGAGTCATACCCAGAATCAAGCATGTTGTCAAGTTCAGGGTTAATTTCATATTCAGGACTAGCTGCAATTATTTTCAAATTAGCTAGTCCATTAACAGGGACAGTAGAAAAGAATGTCCCATATTCCGGAACCTTTCCATTAAAACCAGGAGCTACTAAATATACAGCTCGGTTTTTTATTTCAGAAATTTGAGATACAACTTCACTTATTTTCCCTTTTAGAAAATCTCTCTGCGAAGAATATGAATTAACTTTAGTTTGGGCTGATTCATATTTAGCTTTTGCGGCGTCTAAATCACACTTAGCTTTGTTAAATGCTTCTTGTTTTTCTGATAAAGCTTTTTTCTGATTTTCTAAATCTGTGCTAAAATTTGCAAGTTTACTTTCGGTTTCTGAAAGAGAATTTTCAAGAGCTTTCTTTTTTTGTTCAAGTTTTTGAACTTCAGATATAGTAGGTTCTTTTTTCTCAATTTTTTCTAACTTCTTTTTTTCTCCCATGGATACGGAACTTTTCTGTTCTTTTGTTAATGATTTTCTTCTTTTTTCATTCCGTTTGTTTAATTTTAAAGCAGTGAAATATAACTTAGGTGGAAATCCAGCCTTAAGTTTTTCCTTAAAATGATCTAAACTCATATTAAACTCCTCTGCTATTTCGGAAATGAGCCTTCCATGTTCAGAAATTTGTGAAAAAACGTAATTATAGTTTATCCATTTACTTTCCAACCGTTCATCCATAATGATACCCTCCTGTATATGTAATTTTTGGACATTGGAAATTATATCATAAAAATATAAAAAGGTCAATTATGTAAATTAATTATATGGTTGTATATTTTTATTAAATAATATATAATAAAACAAAAAGGGGGCAACAAATGAAAAAGATAACCAAAATATGTATGCTATATATATTATTTATGATAACACTAAGTTTAGGAAAAAACGTAAAAGCAAATACAATAAACCAGATGAATATGGATGTATATATAGATAACAAAGGAGATGCAACAATAACAGAAATATGGGATTGCTATGTTAACGGGAAAACGGAAATGTATCATCCATATTATGATATAGAAAAATCCGAAATAACAAATTTAACAGTAAAAGAAGGAGAAAAAAAATATGAAACATTATATTTATGGAATGTTTCAGCAACAATGGAAGAAAAAGCATACAAATGTGGAATAAACAAAACATCAAACGGGGTAGAATTATGTTGGGGAATAAGTAGCTATGGTTCACATAAATATGAGGTGCAATATAAAATAAGTAAATTCATTGCCAATTTAAATGATTCACAAATGATATATTGGACATTAGTAACAAAAGGCTTTTCAGATCCAATAGGAAAAGCGTATATAAAAATACATACGGATTTTAATATTCCAAATACAACAGATGTATGGGGCTATGGAAATTACGGAGGAACGGCATATGTATATAATGGATATATAGAAATGCAATCTAAAGGAAAGTTGGCAAGTAGTGATTATATGACAATACTTGTAAAATTCCCTAAAAATACATTTAATGTAATTGAAAATGATTTGAATTATAATTTTGATTATTATTATAATTTAGCAGAAGTTGGAGCACAAAAATATAATGAAGAAAGCAGAAGTGAAAAAATACTTATCTGGGCAGTTGTAGTATTTTGGAGTGTAGTTTTTTTAATAAAGATAATGCTGGACTTAATGCCTCCAAAAGAAAATAAAATAACAAAAAGATTTAAATTGAAAAAATATGTATTTTTTTATAGAGAATTACCAAGTGAAAATGATTTGCTCAAAGTATATACCATTGCATATGATTATGGAATTATAAATAAAAAAACAGACATATTAGGTGCTATTGTATTAAAATGGGTAAAAGAAAAAAAGGTAAAAATAAAAAAAGAAGAAAAAAAGAGGATATTTGGAACCGAAAAAATTTCTCTAATAATGGATGGGGAATTTTCACAATATGAAAAGATGAATAATTCAAGAGAATATGAGATTTTTAATATGATGAAAAATGCAAGTAAAGATGAGGTTTTGGAAAATAAAGAATTTGCCAATTGGTGCAAATTAAATTATTCCATATTCTTAAAATGGTTTGAAAATGTAATTGAATATGGAGAAAAAAAGTTACAAGATGAAGGAATATTATATAAAAAAGAAAAAAAGATATTAGGACTAATTAAATACACATCATATAAAGACACTAAAGAATTACAGAAGAAAGCAAGGCAAATATTAGGACTAAAAAAATATTTAAAACATTATACTTTACTTAGAAAAAGAAAAACTATAGAAGTAGAACTATTTGAAGACTATTTAATATATGCGCAAATGTTTGGAATTGCAAAAAATGTTTCAAAAGAATTTAAGAAAATATATCCTAATATGGTAAAACAATCATGTTTTAATTCATATAGCGATTTAGAATGTATTAATTATAGTTCATCAGAATATGTAAGAACAGCATTTAACGCAGAAGCACGTGCAAATGATTATTCCTCAGATGGAGGAGGTTTTTTCTCAGGAGGAGGCCGGAGGAGGCTCATTTGGTGGAGGAGGAAGCCGGAGGAGGTTTCCGTTAAAAATAAAAAGGAGAGGAAGCAAATGAAAAAAATAGCAAAAATATTTATATTATGTATACTATTTATAATAACACTAAGTTTAGGAAAAAATGTAAAAGCAAACACAATAAACCAAATGAATATGGATGTATATATAGATAACAATGGTGACGCAATAATAACAGAAACGTGGAGTTGTTATGTAGATAGTAAAACTGAAATGTACCATCCATACTACGGAATTGGAAAATCAAAAATAACAGACTTAACAGTAAAAGAAGGAGAAAGAAAATACGAAACATTATCATCATGGAAAGTTTCGGCAACAATGGAAGAAAAAGCATATAAATGTGGAATAAATAAAATATCTAATGGAGTAGAACTATGTTGGGGAGTAAGTAAATATGGTTCACACAAATACGAAGTTCAATACAAAATAAGTAAATTTGTTGCAAATTTATATGACTCACAAATGGTATATTGGACATTAGTAACAAAAGGTTTTTCAAATCCAATAGGAAAAGCATATATAAAAATACATACAGACTTTGACATTCCAGATACAACAGATGTATGGGGATATGGAAATTACGGAGGAACAGCATATGTATATAATGGATATATAGAAATGCAACCAAAAGAAAGTTTAGCAAGTAATGAATATATGACAATACTTGTAAAATTTCCTAGAGAAACATTTAATGTAACAAAAAATGACTTAAACCATAATTTTGATTACTATTACAATTTAGCAGAAGAAGGGTCGATAAAATATAACGACAAAAGTGAATCAATTTTTAGTAAAATTTTAAATATAATACTTCAAGTTTTAGAGGTATTACTTGCAATTGTAATAATATTTATATTACCAATTTTTGCATTATATGACAGTTCGGTAAAAAGCAGAGTAATAAAAAGTTTCAAACTAAGAAGAACAGATGAAATTAATTATTATAGAGACATACCATGTAAAAAAGATCTATTCAAAGCATATGCTATAGGATATTCATATGGTCTTGTAAAGAAAAAAACAGACTTATTAGGTGCAGTTATATTAAAATGGGTAAAAGAAAAAAAGGTTAGAATAGAAAAAAGAGAAAAGACAGGATTATTTGATAAAGATGACGACATTACGATAATAATGGATGGAGATATTATACAAGATAATATGAATATAAATCAAGAAGAATACGAATTATTTCAAATGTTAAAAAGAGCTAGTGGAGATGGAGTTTTAGATAGTACAAGATTTAAAAAATGGTCTGAAAGACATTATTCAAAATTCTTAGGTTGGTTTGACACTGTACTTGAAAAAGAAGAAAAAATACTAATTAATGAAAAACTAATAATAGAAAATGATAAAAAAGTTATGGGTATAATAAATTACAGAGCATTGGAGGAAACAGAAGAATTAAAAGAAATAGCAAAACAATTAGCAGGTCTAAAAAAATATTTAAAAGACTATACATTAATAGAAGAAAGACGTTCTATAGAAGTAGAAATATTTGAAGAATATTTAATATATGCACAAATGTTAGGAATTGCAAAAGAAGTATCAAAAGAATTTAAAGAAATATATCCAGATATGATAGAACAATCATGTTTTGATTCATATGATAATTTAGATTGTATTCATTACAGCTCATCTGCATATGTAAGAGCGGCTTCAAATTCATATAACGAAGCACGTGCAAGAAGTTATTCATCAGGGGGAGGAGGATTTTCATCAGGTGGAGGCCGGAGGAGGCTCATTTGGTGGAGGAGGAAGCCGGAGGAGGTTTCCGTTAAAAAAAATAAAAAAATATAGTAAAAATCAATATATAGTGATATAATAATGAAAAATAAATCAAAGGAGGAGGAAAAGATTTGAACGAGAATCAAAGAAAAGAGTTACTAAACGAAAAAAATTCAGGATGGTTAGAAACAGATGATGAAAAATTTAGAAAAATATTTGATTTTTGTAATGGTTATATGGAATTTTTAAACCGTTCAAAAATAGAAAGAGAATTTGCAGCAAATGCAAAAAAATTAGCAGAAGAAAGTGGATTTAAAGATGTAAACCAAGTAGAAAAACTAAACCCTGGAGACAGAGTATATTTTATGAATAGAGAAAAAAGTATATACTTTGCAGTAATAGGTGAACAAAAAATGGAAAATGGAATGCACATTGTTGGTGCACATATAGATTCACCAAGATTAGACCTAAAACCAAATCCATTATACGAAAATGGAGAACTTGCATATTTTAATACTCACTATTATGGTGGAATAAAAAAATATCAATGGACAACAATACCATTAAGTATACATGGAGTAATAATAAAAGCAAATGGAGAAAAAATTGCTATAAATATAGGTGAAGACGAAAATGATCCAATATTTACAATAACAGATTTATTACCACACCTAGCAAAAGACCAAGAATCAAAAAGACTTAGGGAAGCAATAGAAGGAGAAGACTTAGACCTACTTGTAGGAAGTATTCCAATATTAAATGACGATACAAAAGCAAAAGTGAAACTAAATATATTAAAAATATTAAATGAAAAATACGGAATAACAGAAAAAGACTTTGTAAGTTCTGAATTAGAACTAGTACCAGCATTTAAGGCACGTTCACTAGGATTTGATTATGGAATGGTTGCTGCATATGGTCAAGATGATAAGGTATGTAGCTACACAGCATTAAAAGCACTTATGGAAATAGAAAGACCACAAAAAACAGCAATATGTATACTTTCAGATAAAGAAGAAATAGGAAGTATGGGAAATACAGGTATGGAATCACATGTATTTGACTATTTTATATCAGAATTATTAAACAAAACAGGCGAAAATAGAGTAAACTTATTAGAAAAAGTATTTTGCTATTCAAAAATGTTATCTTCAGATGTTGATGCAGGATTTGATCCAATATATGCTTCAGTATCAGATAAAGATAACTGCGGATATTTATCAAAAGGAATAACTTTAAATAAATATACAGGAGCAAGAGGAAAATCAGGAGCATCTGATGCAAATGCAGAATTTGTAGCATGGGTAAGAAGATTACTAGAAACAAATAATATAAAATATCAAGTATCAGAACTTGGAAAAGTTGACGTTGGAGGTGGCGGAACTATTGCATACATTCTTGCAAACAAAGGCGTAGATGTAATAGACTGTGGAGTTCCAGTTCTTTCAATGCATGCACCATATGAAGTTACAAGTAAATTTGATATTTATGAAGCATACAGAGCATACAAAGCATTTTGGACAAAAGACTAATAAGAAAAAGGGCGGTGATAAACACTGCCCTTTTTTTGAAGGTTTTAAAATACGGTTGAAAAATGGGAAATAATTTCATTCCAGTTTCGATACATCTGCTTTTCACATACCTTGCGGCAAATCTCATTGGAAATAAGTACCTCGTACATTATATCTCCATCAAAGAAAGTCGTTTGTCTTTGATGTTTGCTCTTAAGAAGAGTAACAAGATTCCGAATTTCCATGTTATCGAGATTCCCTATGTATTTGCAAACATTTTTGAAATATGAAACAGAATGTTCATTATCTCTTGTATACCGATTGCTGAAAAAAGGAATGTTATTTTCAGGCTCTCGGTTGTTTGCAATGTGACCAGCAGATTCTTTTAATGTCTGAAAATCACCATTTTCCCGTAGCTCTTTAATCATATATTGTACCTCCATAAATAATATTTTCAAAAAATTTTAACATATTATACAAAAAATGTCAATTGATTATAAGAAAAAACTTTACATAATTATGAAAAATGTGATAATGTCTTAAGTAAAGAAATGAGAAAATGTCCCCAATAAATAAAATAGACCTATACCAAAAATTATAGTATAATTAATATTATGTAAATTGATTGAAGTGTTTGTTCCAAAATTCAATTCAAAGGGCACACGAGAAAAAAATATATGCACAAAATTATATGTTGTCAATGGAGAAAATGTATAAATAGCGCAGCGTTTTATGCCATTTTCATAATTGTACAACATGATGATATTTTATAATTGTGTAAAAGTGCTTTTTAGCAATTTTTTTTAATTTCCCGGCTTTATTGAAATTATTTTTATTTTATAGTACAATTCTAATATAGTAATCTAACTATATAGATTTAAGAAAAGGCGGTGAAAATCAAATGGACGAAGGAAAAAGTATAAAAATAAGCTTATCAACATTTTTACTAATTATTACTCTTATTGTTATTTGCATTATGGGATATTTTATTTATAACCTAAATAGAGAAAAGTTAAATCTAACTGAAAAAGCAACTGTGCAAAATAGTAATTCCTCTGAATTAGCTAACCAAAATAAAATTGATCAATCCGAAAATATAGCAAATACATCTGAAAACACAATTACTGCATCTGAAAATATAGCTAATACATCTAAAAATACTAATCAACAAAATAGCACAAAAGTAGTTTCTTATGCCGATTTAAAAGGTATATATACATATTCTAAAAAATTAAACAACGATGAAACATCTTTCTATAATTTATGTTTATTCGAAAATGGAACATTTAACTATACATTTGGGATATATCATGAACAAGGTTTTGTTGGTAATTATATAATTGTTGACAATAAAATTCAAATGAATAAATTATTTTCAAGTGGTTCTGATGTAAGTTTAACAGCAACAAATGGTACATTAACTTTAACAATAAATGAAGATGGCTCTTTAACTGATACTAATGAAGTTATCCAAACAGAACTTGATTCTAAATATAAATCAGTATTGTCTAGCATTAATTTAAAAAAGTCTTCTGCTGAAAACGATATTAAAACATACAATAATTCAGACGTAAACCACTTAATTAACGAATATGCTTTAAGTAATAGCTATGCAGAATAATTATATATATCAGCACCAAATTCAAACATTTTTATACTACGAAAAAGAAACTAAAGTTTAAATTTTTTAGCGATAGTATAAAATGAAGTGTGTAAGTTAAAAGCACCAAAAAACTTTACATAAAATTAAAAAGATGATAAAATAAACTATGTAAAGTTCAAGAACATATGTATAAGGAGGAAAAAATATGAGCTTCGAAAAAGAATACTTCAAAGCAGTTGAGGAAAAAAACCGGTTACAAAAAGCAATTAAGGAACTTGAGGAAGATAGAATAAACAAATATTATTTAAAAGAAATGCAACTGATTGAAGAGTGCAAAGAAAAACTCAAGGACCGTAAGTCTGAATTAGCAAAGCAGTGCAGAGAAGAAATTGCAGAAAAAGAAGCAGAAGTTGTAGAAAAAGCTGGAATAATTATTGAGAAGCGAAACAAAATGATTTCAAAATTATCTTTGGAAGAAGAGAAAATCAAACGTATGGAAAATGACCCATCAGATTACATCAAAGAACAAGTGCCAAAGATGATAAAAGAATTAATTGAATATATCTACGCAAATAGTATAGATGTATTGCTAAACGATATTTTTTTTCTGGTATTTACTAGAAATGATTTAATTTACCATGGCGAAACAGCAATGGGTCCATCAGGCTACTTTTCAATTTGGCATGGAGACTGCAAGCTAACACAAAATAAAGAATTCTATTTATCAAAAAAAATATTTGATATGCTGACAGATCCAAATGAAGAGTTAGGTGCGGGACGGTGGATGAAGGAATACCAGGAAATGGTATATAAAATCTTTAATGAATTTGCAATAGAAAAATTTATGGAAGACAGAAATCTTTGTTATACGAGCACTGTGGATATAAAAGAATGGAAGGTTCCGAAAAATTTATCTTCATTTAAAACAGAATTCTTTAAAATAAAGATAAGATAGCTTATATGAAAAACAGAACTTCTAAATAGTAATTATTACCATTTAGAAGTTCTTTTTATGTATGATGAAAAAACTTTAAATAAATATTTTTTATATATTTGTTAAATTTTAAAGTCTCAATATTTATACATGCAATAGGAATAAGAACAATAATATACGGAATTATATATCTTGACTTACCTTCCCATAATAAATGAAATGAAAATCCTCCTATAAAAATTGTTACTAAAAATAAAAGTTCTAAAGAAATATTTTTTCTTTGCTGTAACAAAACCACAAAACAAGATAAACAAATAAATATTAATAATGATTTTTGGTAAAAAGTTAAAGGATTTCTTAAAAAATCTATATTAATACAATCAATACTATTATTATGTATTGCAGAATATGTATTTTCGCACCACATAGAAACAATTTTCATCGTATAAAATTTAAAAAAATATCCGAGGATTATCCTTAAAATAATTTAAACGATTTTTAATTTCATCTACATATTCTACTTTCTTTTCTTGAGGATTTTTTAATGCAGGTTCACCTATACTTTCGTTATACCAACCATTTGCTCTAGGAGATTCCTCCATAGCCATTAAAAAATAGCTTATACTAGGGTATGCCTTAGTTCTATCTAAATTATATTTATTTATATAATAAGATTTTACTAAATTAGATGGCAAAATCGAAATTAAAATATATGTAAAAACAATAATTAATTCTACAATATTATGTTTTAAAGAATGTGTCTTAAAATTATTAAAAAAACTAAACAACAAATACATAACAGTTGCGATAATAAAAATTAAGCTATTCATTCTCATCATATAAGCAATCATAGTTAAAAAAGAAGCTAAAATAGCATTAGAAATTTTTTTATTTTCTACATATTTCATCATAAAATAAACGCTAAATAAACATAAAGCAATACTTGGTATATCACCATATATAAATGTAGAAAGCATTGTTAAAGAGAAAAATGTAAATATTAAAAACAATAATAAAACTTTATTTGTTTTATATTTTTTGTCTAATTGAGTACATATCTTAAAAAGCGCAAACACAATTCCTAAATTACCAATAATATTTAAAACTCTCAAAATTCCAATTCCGTCGAAATGTATTATTTTAAAAAATATGCTAAAAACAAAAGCAAGAGTAATTTGTTGGTAATATGCTTGTATATATTCAATTAAAGGAATTCCTGCATAAGTTTGATTAAACAAGAATTTAGAGTCATCGCCACTATAAAAAGTTTGAGCTAAATTACAAGCATGAATTTGGTCAGCAACTATAGCAGGTCTAACTACAATGCACCATACAATGTTAAAAAGTGCATAAAATATAATAGATATCTTAAATATTAAATTCTTTTTTTTCTTATTAGTAAATTTATAATTTAAAAATTTATTTATTCCAAATATAAGAAAAACAGTTATTAATAAACCAATAACATAAAATATTCCATTTGTAGAAATTGTTATTTGTTCAGAATTATCCAATGAAGCTGTAAAAATCAAATTTAATCCAGTAATTAGTGCTAAAAATATTGCACCAAAAAAATAAATTATTTTTTTCAACATAAATTGCCCCTTTATAAAAAATTCCATCATATAATATCATAAAAATTAAAAAAAGTGTATAACTTTTATAAATAAATAGGTTAATTAGTAGAAAAAAATTGCTTTTTGTTTATAGTATGTTATAATAAAAATATAATTAAATGTGAAAGGCGAATAATAAAAGGTTAAATGATCTGTATTTCACAAAAGAAAAGGAGTGTTTTTTATGAGTAAAAAAAAATTTTTAAAAACTTTGGGATGTATATTATTAGTAATTATTGTTATTATTTTAATTCACACAGTTAGAAATTATATTATAATTACAAAATTACAAACTAATATATCAAACTATGCTAATAGTACAAATTTTTATAAAGCGACTATAACAACAATTGAAGATGGAACAAAAGTAACAGTAAAATATTACAAAAAAGATAATAAGCAGGCAGTATTTATAAATAGAGACTTAAATGAGAATAAAAAACAAGTAGCTATGTATGATAATGGAGATAGAGTGGATATATTTATAGACTCTAAAGAATCAAAAGTTGCAAAATTAAACAGTGGAAAAATAATGTCTGATGGAATTTATAATCAATTAGAAAATGAAAACAAATGGCAAACATTTTTAGGAAGTATTTTAGCAAATGTAAGAAAAACAAATTATAATAACAAAGAATGTTATATTATAAAAAATTTTTTATCTACAACATCACTAGAATATGAAGGAGCAAAAATATATGTAGAAAAAGATACAGGTCTTTTAATTAGAACCGACGAAGGAGATGCAGTTGCAGAATATGAATATGATTTCGATAATGTTGATGATTCTATATTTGCAGAACCTGATATAAGTCAATATACTTTAGAGTAAACAGCATAGTGATAAATTAGTAATTTAAATTGCTAGAAAAATGGAAAAATCCTTTAATATGTGATATACTAACTATATGGATAGGAGTTGATAATAATGATGCATGAATTTGTAACATATTCAGATGGAACATTAGTTGTTTCTTCAGATATAAGAAAAAAAGAAAATGGTGAAGAGTATCTTATTGTTTGCTTTGAAAGACCAACAGAAAACGGATTTGATACTATAATATTTGAATTACCTTCATACAATATAGTTAAACAAGATGGGAATTACAGTGAGAAGGAAATTGAAATGTTTAGGAGTGTTGTAGAGAGAGGTGCAAGCTACTTTTTTGAAACTGCTCAAAAAGGGGGAATACAAAATGCCTAATTTATTTAGATATCTTGGATATACTGTCTTTTTCTGGGCAAATGAAAATGGAGAACCAATCCATGTTCACATTTGCAAAGGCAATCCACGGACCTAATGCAACTAAAGTTTGGATAACTAAAAGTGGTGATTGCATATTATCTAATAATAATAGTAAAATTCCCGAGAATGACTTAAACAAAATACTAAAATCGATAAGATATAACTTTTTCTATATTGTATCTGAATGGAAAACTTTTTACGGAATAGAAGATGTTAAATTTTATTGCTGATAATGATAAAATTCTTTTAATATGTGATATACCAACTGTAAGAATTAAATAACTTTATATTGTGAAATAAGTATAATATTAATTTAATTAATAAAATATAAAATTTAAAATCTGTTCTTGTAATAATATTTAATGTTTTAAAAAATCCTTATCAGTATCGTTTACTGGTAAGGATTTTTTTTATATAATTACTTATACAAAAGGGTTCGTATAAGACTGTTATGGTGAGCCAAGAGGGGTTCGAACCCCCGACCCCAGGCTTAGAAGGCCTGTGCTCTATCCAGCTGAGCTATTGACCCATATCAAATCAACGAAATAATAATATCACAAAAAAATGACATTGTCAACAAAATTTACAACAAAAAGTAAAAAAATATAGAAAAAGTTAGAAATATTTATGCAGTAAATTTAAAATAATAAAAAAATTAAGAAGATATAAAACCGAAAAACAAAATATCCGTAGGAAAAGAACAATCTTTTGTGAATATTGTGTGAAAAATGTTTACAATAAAAAGCATAAATGATAATATAATTTTGTTAAATCAAAGAAAAAGTAAGGAGGAAACACCAGTGATTGAGGTAAAAAATATCACAAAAAAATACGGAAGCTTTGTAGCCGTAGACAATATCAGCTTCACTATAAAAGATGGAGAAGTTGTTGGTTTTTTAGGACCTAATGGTGCAGGAAAAAGTACAACAATGAACATGATAACAGGATACATCGAGCAAACAGAAGGAAATATTATAGTAGATGGCTATGATACAATAAAAAAACCAAAAAAAGCAAAGAAAGAAATAGGATATATGCCAGAGGGAGTACCATTATATACAGATTTAACAGTAAAAGAATTTGTTACTTACATGGCAGAACTTAGAAAAGTAGAAAGAAAAACAAAAAAACAAAAAGTTCAAGAAGTTTTAAAAGAAACTGGATTAGACACAATGCAAAATAAACTTATAAAAAATCTATCAAGAGGACAAAAACAAAGAGTAAGCTTAGCAGGAACACTAGTTGCAGATCCTAAAATATTAATACTTGATGAACCAACAGTAGGACTAGATCCAAAACAAATTACAGAAATAAGAAGTTTAATAAAAAATCTAGGAAAAAAACATACAGTAATACTAAGTTCACATATCTTATCAGAGGTAAGTCAAATTTGTGATAGAGTAATTATAATAAATAAAGGAAAGATTGTCGCTGTAGATACTCCTGAAAACTTAGAAAGAAAAGTATCAGACAATAACTTAATATATGTAACAGTTGAAGACAAAGAAGGAAAAGTAGATAACATAAAAGAAAAAATAAAAGGTATAAAAGAAATCAAACTAATAAAAACAAATGAAGATAACACAAAACAATACGAAATAACGGGAGAAAATGATGTAAACTTAAATAAAACAATATTTAACGAGTTTGCAAAAGAAGAAATAACAATAGTAGAAATGAAAAAAGCAGAAGCAACACTTGAAGACGCATTTATGAAAATAATAAAAGAAGGGGGAGATAAATAATGGGAGCAGTAATAAAAAAAGAACTTAAAAATTATTTCCTATCACCAATAGGATATGTTGTAATAGGAATATTCTTATTAGCATTTAGTAGTTTCTTCTTTCTAACAACAATAAATCAACAAAGTATAGACTTAACATATCTATTTTACTATACAGCATTATATGGATTAATGTTTATAACACCACTATTAACAATGTGGACATTTTCAGGTGAAAGAAAATCAGGAACAGAACAGTTACTATTAACATCACCTGTAAGTATGCTAGGAGTTGTAATTGCAAAATTTTTATCAGCTTTTATTTTAATAGTAATACCAGTTATATGTACACTTATGTATTTTGGAATTTTATGCTTCTTTGAAGTACCAAATATTCCAATATATTTAACATCAATGTTAGGTTTTTTACTACTTTCAATGACATATATATCATTTGGAATCCTTGCATCAAGTATTACAGAATCACCTATAATTGCAGGAATAATAACATTTGCATTTGTATTTGCAGCAACTTGGGTACCATATTTAGTATCAAGTTTTTCAAATATATCTTTAATGGATCAATTTATAAACTTCTTATATGGTCAAATAAATATAGGCTCAGTAGTACTATTTATAACATTAACAATTACATGTATATTAATCACAATGATAATAATGCAAAGAAGAAAAAGTGTAAAATAGAAAGGAGCTAATAAAATTGAAAGAGAAAAAAGAGAAAAAGCCAATAAAAACAAAGAAAAATAACGAAAACAAAGAAAAATTCGGAACAAAATTTCTAAATACAATAAAAAAAAGGTGGCTAATAACTAGAACAAATACAATACTTTTAATTGCAATACTAATTGCAGTAGTAGTATTAATAAATACATTTGTACAATCACTTAACTTAACAGCAATAGATTGTACAACAAATAAAGAATATACATTAACAAAAGAAAGTAAAGAAAAAATTCAGGACATTCAAAATAGTGTAACAATTTATTTAGCAGGATATGACGACTCAGCAGTTCAAACAAGTTTTGCAAAACAATACAGCAAAGCAAATAAAAACATAAATGTAGAAGTAATTGATTTAAATGAAAGACAAGATATAGTAGAAAAATACCAACTATCTTCAAGCTCACAAGCAATAATAGTAACAAATGGAGAAAAATCAAAAACAATATATTCAGACGAACTATATACATATGATAGCAACTATCAAACAATAGATATAACAGAAGAAAAAATCACATCAGCAATATTAAATGTAACATCTGAAAAAATAGCAAAAATATATTTCTTAACAGGTTATTCAAGCTTTAGCTTAGACCAAGATGGAGGGATGTATTATCTATCATCATATTTAAAAGACGAAGTACTAGAATACGATACTTTAGATATGCTAGTAACTGGAAGTATACCAGAAGATTGTGATACATTAGTTATAACAACACCATCAAAAGATTTTGATGAACTAACAGCTAATAAAATTATAGAATACATAAACAAAGGTGGAAACATATTATGGTTAAATTCAAGCTATAGTAAAGCTATTGATTTACCAAATGTTAACAAAGTATTAGCACTATATGGAATAAATCCATTTGAAGAAGGATATATTTACGAAACAGATGAAAGCAAAAGTGCACTAGGATATGCAAATTGTATAGTAGAATCTACTGATAAAACAGCAGATATAACAAAAAATTTAACAAATGTAATGTTATTAAATGCAACAAAAATAAATGTAAATAAAGATAGTCTTTCAGACTTAGGAGTTACAGAACAAACCTTACTTACATCATCAAACAAATCATATTTTAGAAAAGATGTATCAAAAACATCTATAGATACAGATGGAGATGAGCAAGGAGAATTTACAGTAGGTGGAATGTACACTAAAAAAATAACAACTTCATCAGAAGAAGGTTCAGAAGATGAAAATCAAATTGAATCAAAACTTGTAATAATTGGAGATAATACATTCGTTTCAGACTATCAAGTAAACAGCCAGGTGCATCCAATGATATATTTAATGAACAATAAAGACTTAGCTTTAAACTCAATAGCATATCTAACAAATAATGATAAAGATATAACAATTAGAAAAGATTACACAAAAACAAGTAGCTTTGAAACAACAGATAGTCAAAAAGCATTAATAATGAGAATAATATTTATAGTTCCAATTGCAATAATAGTATTAGGACTTGTAATATGGAATGTAAGAAGAAGAAAATACTAAAATCATAAATAAAAAACTCCTGTATATAATAATACAGGGGTTTTATTTATGATTTTATTTACAATAATAGGTGCAATAATACGGTGCAGGTTTTGCATCTGGACAAGAAATATATTTATTTTTTTATAGATTTGGCATAAAAGGAATATTTGGAATTATAATATGTAATTTAATAATGTCAATTACAATATATAAAACATTAATGATTGCAAAAAAAAATAATATAAATTCATATAAAGAATTCTTAGAATATATATTAAAAGACAAAACAAAATTGATTTCAATAATAAATAATATAATAAATATATTTTTATGTGCAACATATTTTATAATGATATCAGGATTTGGAACATATTTAAATCAAGCAATTGGACTAAATAAAATATTAGGAAGCATAATATTAGCATTTATCTCATATATAATTTTTCTAAAAAACATAGAAAGCATAACAAAAGTAAATGATATCATAATACCTATTTTAATTACAATAGTATTTATTGTTGGAATAGAAAATATGAAAAATTTAAATATATATAAAACAATATATCAAATTTCCGATAAAAATAATCTTATTTGGATTGTACAAGCGATTTTATATGCAAGTTATAATTTAATTTTATTAATTCCAGTTTTGATAAATTTAAAAAAATTAATAAAAAACAAAAAACAAATTATATTTTCATCAATTGGAACAGGAATTATAATGAGCATATTATCAATTTTTGTCTTTTTATTACTAGCAAATGTAGATAAAAATTTTGAAAAAATAGAAATGCCAATAATATATGTTATAAATAATACATTTAATAAATTCAATATTATATATGGAATAGCAGTATTAATTGCAATATTTACAACAGCTATTTCAGTTGGAATAGTTTTTTTAAATAATATGTCAGCAGAAAATAATATAAAATTTAAGAAGTTAGCAATGGCAATATGTGTAATATCAGTTTTAGTATCACCAATTGGATTCTCAAATCTTATTGGAAACTTATTTCCACTATTTGGATTTTTAGGCTTAATAGAGATTTTTTATATAAATATGAGAAATTAAACTTGTAAAATAATTACATATTTGGTAAAATGTACAAAATAAAACAGCCTAAAAAGGAGTCAAATATGGAAGAGGAAAATAATGAACAATACAAAATACAAAGAGAACTAAATATTAGAAAAATAGTAATAGTAGCAATAATATCAATTTTTCTAATAGCAATTATTATTATAAGTTCAATATATATAGCAGACGAAAGTTTTAGAAAATGGATAGATGAAAATGTACTTAGAAAAAATATAACATCTGAAGAAGTAGCTTCAATAGACTTAAATGTAGAAAAAAACAATCAAATATTTTGTTATAGTAAATATATATGTATATTAAATGAAAAAAATCTTAAATTATATAGTCAAAATGGAGAAAATATAACAGATATACCAATAGATATAAATACAGCCTTATTTTCGTCAAGCGACAAATATTTAGCAATAGCCGAAAAAGGAGGACAAGAATTTTGTGTAATTTCAGATAAAACTTACAAGTGGAAACAACAAGTAGAGGGAGAAATTTTACAAATTAGTATAAACAAAAACGGATATGTTGCTTTAGTTACAACAAATACAACATATAAATCAATAATCACATTATATGATCCAAATGGAAAACAATTGCTAAGAAACTTTATATCATCTACAAGAGTAATTGATGTAACAATATCAAATGATAACAAATATGTAGCTTTTGGAGAAATGGATACCTCTGGAACACTAATAAAATCAAATGTAAAAATAATATCAGTAGATAAAGCAACAACTAATTCAAGCGAATCAATTGTATATTCAAAAGAATCTGAAACATCAAAAATGATAATAAAAGTTAAATATCAAGAAAAAGGAGAACTTGTTTGTGTATACGATAATTCTGTTTCAATAGTAAAAAATAATGAAGAAACAGAAATAATAAAAGATGATGAAGGTGCAACATTTATCTCTGGAAATTTAAATAATAGTTTAGCATACATAAAAGAAGAACAAAAAGGAATATTTGATTCAAGTTCAACACTAAACATAATAAACACACAAAATAACCAAACAGTATCATATAATTTCGATGAAATAGCAAAAGAAATGTATACAAACGAAAACATAATAGGAATAAATATAGGAACAGAAATGCACTTTATAAACACAAATGGAATGCTAATAAAAAAATACGCTTCAAAACAAGAAATAACAAATGTAATGTTAACAAGCAATATAGCAATAATTATATATAAAGACAGAATAGAAATAATAAATTTGTAGTAGGTGATAAAGATGGGAATTTTTTTAGATATAATTATAATTGCAATATTAATTATAAATATAATAATAGGGTACAAAAAAGGATTAATGAATGTAATATTAAATATATGCGCATTTTTAATAGCAATTATTGCGACATTAGTACTATATAAACCTATTTCAAATATTATAATAAATAATACTCAAATAGATAATAAAATAGAAGAAATAATAATAAAAAACAGTGATAACGAAACAGAAAAAGAAGAGAAAAAAAATAGCAAAGATATAAACATATTTATACAAAATGCCATACAAAACACAGCAGAAGAAGCAAAAAAACAAGCGACTGAAGTTGTTGCAAAACAAATATCAACAAAAGTAGTAGAAGTGATTACAGGAATAATTTTATTTATTGTAATAAGAGCAATTCTATTTATTCTAAAAATTATAACAGGAAGTATTGCTAAATTTCCAATTATAAAACAATTAAATGAAGTTGGAGGAATAGCCTATGGAGCAATAAAGGGATTAGTAATAGTTTATATAATATTAACAATAATGTTTTTTATTATATCAATAAAAGGAAATGAAAAAATATCAACAGCAATAGAAGAATCATATGTAACAAAAGTACTATATAATAACAATATTATAGTAAACTATTGCGTTTTAGGAAAATATTTGGTATAATTTAGCATATAGTTTTTAATTTAGAAGGAAAAGAGTGGAAAATATAAGCAAATGAATAAAAAAGTAGAAAAAAATAAAAAAATAAAAAAGAAACATAGAGCACTAAAAGTATTACTAATAATATTATTAATGATAGTACTATTCATAGGAGGATTTATTGGATACAGTACCTACAAAAACGGATGGGGACTAAAAGGAATGATACAAACAGCAGTAGGACAAGACGAAAAAAAATTACAAAATTTAGAGCCATTTACAGTATTAATAATGGGAGTAAGTGAGGACATAAGCTCAAAACTTACTGACACAATTATAGTTGCATCATATAATCCAAAAACTCAAAAAGCAGCATTACTATCAATTCCAAGGGATACATTTGTTGGAACAAACAAAAATAAGGCAACTTCATATGACAAAATAAATGCCTTATACCAATCAAGCCCAGAAAAAACGCTAGCAGCAGTAAATAAAATAACAGGTCTAAATATAATTTACTATGTAGTAATAAGCAACAATGCACTTGTTCAATTAGTAGACGAAATAGGTGGAGTAGAATTCGATGTACCAATAAACATGAATTACGATGATAGCTCACAAGATCTAGCAATACACCTAAAAAAAGGAAAACAAAAACTAAATGGAACACAAGCAGAAGGATTAGTAAGATTCAGAAAAAATAACAATGGAACATCATATCCATCAAGCTATGGAGATAATGACTTAGGAAGAATGAGAACACAAAGAGAATTCATAACAGAAGTTGCAAAACAAACATTACAATTAAAAAATATAACAAAAATAGGAAGTTTTATAGACATAGTAAAAGAAAATGTAACAACAAATATAAAAAATTGGTCAATGGTAACAGATTATATACCATATGCAGTAGAATTTAATACAGAAAATATAAGAGCAGAAAGCATACCAGGAGAAGCTGATTACTATAACAAATTATCATTCTTTATATATAACGAAAAAGAAACAAAAAGCCTAGTAGAAGAAATATTTAATGAACAAAATGTAACATCATCAGAAAATGAAGCAAGTGAAACAAAAGAAACAAATGAAATAGAAACTAAAAGTAATACAACAAATCAAATAAAATCTTCTACAACTAATAATGAAGAATCAACCGAAACTACTAATTCAAATATAAAAATAGAATTATTAAATGGAAGTGGAAATAGTGCACTTTTAAATCAAGCAACAAAAGCACTAAAAGCACAAGGATATAATGTATATAAAACAGGAACTACAACAGCAACAACTAAAACAACAATAATAAACAAGACAGCAGTTCCTAGCAAAACAACGGATAAAATAAAAGAAATTCTTGGAGTAGGAAATATATCTAGTAGTACATCGAGCACAAGTACAGTAGATGTAAAAATAATTCTAGGAAAAGATTACAAATAAAAAGGAGGGATTTAAAATCCCTCCCAAAATAAAATTTAAATTTCATAAAATTTGAATTCAATAAAATTTAAAAATCATATTTACTTTTTTTAAATTTCATAATAATTATTATTGTCAAAATACTTATTATTACTAAAAATATAAATACAAAACCTAAAATATAAACAGTGTAATTACTTTGCTCTACATCATGTGATGCAAGTAAATTTTGTGTATAAGTTGTATCATCTATTGTATAAGAAATAGTACCAACTATAGAATTTTTTGCTATAGGAGCAGATAAATTACCTTTTAATACAATTTTAGGTTCAGAAACCACAGCACTGTTATTTGATAAAGCAGAAATTGAATCTTCTACTATCAGGTCTAGACTTTTAGTTTCATCAGAACCATTAGAAATTTTAATTGTTTCCACTACATCACCTTTATTTATTAAAGTCTTTAAAGAATAATTAGAATATCCATATTTAAATAAGTTAATAGAATCTATATATCTAGAACTTTCACTATTATTTATGGGGTTTGCTCCTAAAATAACACAAATTAATCCAAGTCCATTTTTAGAACAAGCCGAAATTAAACAATTTTTAGCTTGGCTTGTATAACCAGTTTTTATGCCAACACATTCTTCCAAATAATATTTAGAAGAAGGATTAAGCAAATCATTGGTATTTATATAAGATCTTTCACCAAATTTATTAGTACTGCTAATTGTACAAGTCTTTTTAGAAACTATACTTTTAAAAGTTGCATTTTGCATGCAATATCTTGCAATTAAAGCTAAATCTGAAGCAGTAGTATAATGATTTTCATCATGAATACCACTTGGATTTGTAAAATGAGTATCTATACAGCCAATTTCCTTTGCTTTAGAATTCATTAAATCTGCAAAGGCATCAATAGAGCCAGAAATGTGTTCTGCAAGAACATATCCTGCATCATTTGCAGAATGAACTAAAAACACTGTTATTAAATCTCTTACAGAAATTTCTTCATCAGCAGATAAATAAGCAGATGAATATCCTGAAGGAATAGATGAAACAGCGCTTTTAGAAACAGTAACTATATCATCTAAGTTACATTTTTCTATAGCAAGGATTGCAGTCAAAATTTTAGTTGTACTTGCAGGATACCTTCTTTCATTACCATTTTTAGAATAAAGAACATTGCCAGTCTTAAAATCTATTAAAATTCCCGCATCGGAATATATATTTATATTATCATTAGAAGATATACTATTATCATTTGCACAATAAACAAAATTACTTTGAAAAGTAAAAATGCAAAAAACAAAAAATAAAAGCATACTTAAAAACTTGTTTTTCATAAATTCACCACTTTTTAAAATTTAATATTTAAAATATACAATATATATGCAAATTTTGCAATAATTTTAGGAAAAAAATAAAAATAAGGAGGAAAAATGTTAGAAAATTTAAGCAAAAAACAAAAAATATTAATAGTATTAATAGCAGCAATTATATCAATAGGAATAATTGCAATAATATATAATAAAAATCAGACAAATGAAAATATTCAATTGGATGATGAGATTTTAGTATCAAATACAACAAAACAAAACCAAACAAAAGATGAAGAAGAAGAAAATAAAAAAATATTTGTTCATATAACAGGAGGTGTAAAAAATCCAGGTGTTGTAGAACTAAATGAAGGAAGCAGAATAGAAGATGCAATTGAAGCAAGTGGAGGACTAACAGATGAGGCAGATATATCAAAAGTCAATCTAGCATATATGTTAGAAGATGGAGTAAAAATAAAAATTCCGATTATAAAATATATAGATGATGACTATGACGAATATAATGACTACAGTGAATATGACAGTAACGATGACGAAAAGATTGAAGAAGATGAAGAAATTTTTCAAAAAGAGAATGGCGAAGGAATTATAGAAAATGAGGACATAAAACAAAAAGAATCAAAACTAATAAATATAAATAAAGCAACACAAGAAGAATTGCAAATTTTGCCGGGTATAGGAGCTTCAATAGCTGTAAGAATAGTAGAATATAGAGAACAAAATGGCAAATTTAAATATATAGAAGATTTAAAAAATGTAAGTGGAATAGGAGAAAACAAATTTGAAAATATAAAAAACTTAATAACTGTAAAATAAAATATAAATGTGGTATAATGTCAAAAATGAAAAGGAGGAATGAAAATGCCAACAATACTATTTCATGAATTAGTAGGAAATAAAATTGCCAAAAACGATTTAAACTTAGACACAAATGATTTTTATTTAGGACTAATGGTGCCAGATAGCGTAAATGCGTATGGTTTTGCAAGTAAGGAAGATAGATGGAGAACTCATGTAAGAGATGAAAATTTAGATAAATGGCAAAAAAATATAATAGATTTCTATAAAAAAAACAAAGAAAATTATGAAGAAACATATCTAAAAGGATATCTAATACATGTTTTAACAGATATAATATGTGATAAAATATATCAAAATGAATTATATCCAAATTTAATTAAAGAAGGTTTTGACTATAATACAGCATACAAACATTATGAAGAAGGAATATTTAAATTAGAATGCAATAATATAGACCAAAAATGGTGGCAAGAAGTAAAACAAAAAATAAAAAGTGCAAAAATTTTACCAATTTGCGGAATGAATAAACAGATGATTGAAGATGAAATAAAATACACTTTAACAAAATATTCAAAAATGAAAAAAGAAAATATAGGATATTTAAAAGAAGATTTTGCTGATAAAGTTGTAGAAAATATTTATTTTATTTTAAATACTTATATAAAATAAAATTTAAATATAAGTTTGGAGTGAATAAACAAAATGAGAATAATTGAAGTAAAAGATAGGAATGAAACAATAATAAATAAACTTCTAGAAGTATGGGAAGACTCGGTAAATGCAACACATTTATTTTTATCAAATGAGGAAATAGCAAATATAAAAAAATATGTACCATAAGCATTAAAATTAATACCATATTTAGTAATCATGCAAAATGAAAATAATAAAAAACTCATAAACACCACCTCACTTTCTGATAGTAAAACTATCCAATTTGAAGTGGTAACACAAATCTACTATCTCATTTCCTATGTTTGATATCATATAACATTTATTGGTAAAATTCAAGCGAACATATAAAATTTTGTCACATTTTTTTATATATAAAATCATTGAAAATACTACATTCTTGTTCTGCACATAAAATCATATAAAAAACGATAAAATGTTGATGTAACAGCATTTTATCGTTCTTTTATTGGAGGCGATAGTCATATTGAGTGTATCCTGTATCCCTCTTGTATTCTGTACTTTTGTGCTGAAAAAATCTCATTTTAACACATTTTTAACCCAATAAATTTAATATTATAAAAATATTATTATATATTGTAAAATTATATAGAAAATATGTTTGATAATATTGTATATTTCTCCTTATTATGCTATAATTTGATTATTAAACTAAAGGAGGATAAATCTTGAAAGAAGAATACATTGTTTATTGTGATGAGTCTGCCAAAAAAGGAAAATATTTTGGAAATTTCTATGGTGGTGCTGTTGTTAATTCAAAGCAAATTGATAAATTAACATCATCTTTAAATAAAAAGAAATTAGAATTAAATTTGTTTGGAGAAATTAAATGGTCTAAAGTAACAGAAAGCTATTTAGAAAAATATGTAGAAATAATGGACTTATTTTTTGATTATATTAAAATAAGTAATATAAAAATTAGAATAATGTTTAAACCCGTATGCTATATAGCAAATGATTTAACAGACAATCAAATAGATAATGAATATTATTTACTTTATTATCAATTTGTAAAATGGGCTTTTGGATTTGAAAATTGTAATCCTTTAAAAAATAAAGAAATTTCAGTTAGATTTTATTTTGACAAATTGCCCAATACACCTAATAGAAACAACACTTTTATAGATTTTGTTTATGGATTAAACAATGTAAATATTTTTAAAGATAATAATATATATATTAAAAGAGAAAATATTGCAGAAGTAATTTCTCATAATCACGTTATTTTACAATGTATGGATATAATATTAGGCTCAATAAATTTTAGATTGAATAATTTTCATAAAGAGAAATTGCCTAATAGTAATAAAAGAGGAAAAAAGACAATAGCTAAAGAAAAACTATATAAACATATATTAAGTAGAATTAGAGAAATTCATCCAAATTTTAATATAGGAGTATCAACAGGATTACACAATATGAATACATGGACAATACCTTATAGACATTGGAAGTTTATTCCAAGTAATTCTACTTACTATAGAAAACTTACCAAAAAGCAATAAAATCAATAATCCCCCATCTCATCTACATAAATCTTTTACGCACTAAACGTAAAGCTTCGAATCAACAGGGGAATTATTAACTATAATATGTAATTATTAAGTTAATTATACAGATTTTTTTAATAAAAATCAATAGTTTTTATTAAAATTCATAAAAATTCATTGCATATAATGTTCCCTATAATAATTAAACTAGTTTTATTCATAATCCTTATACGAATGGACACAATACCAACAATTATCACTTTAATGATTAACTTAATAGACAAAATTTTTATAAGGGAGAAAGATAAAATGAAAAAAATAAATAGCAAAAATGGAAAAGACCTTTGTATATATGGGTTGCGAAATAAATATGTTTGATTAAAATAGGTAAAAGTTATAGATAAAGGTCAAAATGGTTCGAATCCATTACCCATACCATTACAGAAATGATATTATTCATTTCTGTTTTATTTTAACTATTTTTTAACCCATATAAATTGATTTTTTTACTTTTCAGCTTTAAAAAGTATTGAAAATACTATATTTTTATTTTTAGCATAAAATATATAAAAATCGATAAAATGTTGATATACCAACGTTTTATCGATTATTTTTTGGAGGCGACTATCGGAGTCGAACCGATCATCAGAGTTTTGCAGACTCGTGCCTTACCGCTTGGCTAAGTCGCCTTATATTAAATTATATGCTATAAAAGCAAAAATAGTACTTAAAATTTGGAGCGGGAAACGGGGCTCAAACCCGCGACCTCCGCCTTGGCAAGGCGGCGCTCTATCAACTGAGCTATTCCCGCAAGCACTTTTCTATGATAGCAAAAAAATAGTCAAAAGTCAATACAAAAACATCAAAATTCAAAAATATTTTTTTCAAAGAAAATTTTAAAATATTCAAGAAAAGTCTTTCTTCCAATAGTGTTTTTATTTAAAATATTAACAGAAAAAAGTTCTGTATCTCCATTAAATATAGAAATTTTTCCAATTACACTATCAGAATACAAAGGAGTGTCAAAAGAATTTTCGCTGTAAACTGATGTAAAAATATTATTGTTTAAATTTTTATCAACTGCAACCTTATCATACAGAATTTGCGATTCATCTAAATAATACTCTGGATTTGCAAAAGAACCTTTATTAAAAAATATATATTTTGATTGTGAATTATTCCATTTAGTAAAATCATCATTTATTATTTTTTTTACATCAATTATATGAAAATTATTAAATATATAATTTAAAATTTTTACACTATCCAGGGTTCTGTTTTTCTTCGTATCACATCCTAAAACAACGCAAATAATATCCAAATCATTTTTTTTACAAGAGGTAACAAGACATCTATTAGCACCATTTGTAAATCCAGTTTTTACACCATAAACGCCCTCGAAATTACCTAAGAGTTCGTTAGTATTATGCAATGTTTTAGATTTTCCATTAATTTTTACAGTATAATAAGATGTGCTTACAATTTTAGAAAATATTTCATTTTTAAGAGCATAATCTGCAATTTTAGCAAGTTCAAAAGCAGTTGTATAATGTTCGTCTTCATCTAAACCATGAGGAGTAACAAAATGTGTAGAAGTAAGCCCTAAAAAAGAGGCTTTTTCATTCATAAGATTTGCAAAATTTTCAACACTACCACTTACAAATTCTGCAAGAGCAACAGCCGAGTCATTTCCAGAAACCATAAGTAAACCATAAAGCAAATCATTTATAGTAATTTTGTCATTAAAAGAAAGCCCAAGCCTCGAACCACCTGTTCCGACTAGCTTTTTTTGATATAGATGTAATTGAATTTAAGTCAGGAGTATTTTCAATAACTATTAACGCAGTGATAATTTTAGTTGTTGAAGCCATTTTACATGTTTCATTTTCATTTTTACCAAATAAAACTGTTTTAGAAGCCCTGTCTAATACAACAGCGTGTCTTGCATTTATATCAGGAATATCATGGGACGTGGTTAAGTTACTATTTAAAGGTGAAAAAGTTTCCTCATAATAATCATCAAAATCATCTGCAAAAGAAATTAGCGAAGATTGTATAAAAATGAAAAATAAAACCAATATAGAGATTTTTTTTAAATACATCAATACCCCTCCA
Organism: uncultured Clostridia bacterium; assembly: GCA_934141475.1. GTDB lineage: Bacteria > Bacillota > Clostridia > TANB77 > CAG-508 > CAG-269. The sequence continues at coordinate 38,815 of CAKPCG010000006.1, read as the reverse complement.
AACAAAATTAATATAAATATATAAAACACATAAAAAAATATTACTAAAAACAAATAAAACAATTGGAAAATAGCGAAAAAATCTAAAATATTAAAACAAAACATTGATTTTGTGACCAAAATGTAATATAATTGTAAAGGAACTGTAAAAAATCTTAAAATACGCAGTCCGTAAGCTATATAAAGCATAGAAAAATAAACTGAAATATACATATTGAAAAAGCAAAATAAACATAGTAGAATAAATATAGCTAAAAATATGTAGTAAGGAGAAATTATGAAAATGAAAAAAAATATCACCAAATTACTTATTGCGATGTTAATAGTTATTCTAGGATTAGGAACAACTTCAAGTTTCGCAATGCAAGATTATCAAGGAGACAATGCAGTAACACTAAGATTGTCATATTTTAGATATTCAAATGGTAAATATACAGATGGGTATGCCTTAGATACTAAAGGAAGTGCTACACATCCAATATACCAAATAATGAATGCTAGCAATAAAACAAATTATTATTGTTTAAATGCAACAGCAGGAGAAAGTTGGTTAAGTGGAACTATAGGAACATCTGCAACATACAACAGATCATATAATTTAAATTTAAAAAGTGATATAGAATTATTAAAAAATGATACTTCATTATCAGAAACATATAAAAATGTTGTAAACAGCAAATATATAAAACAAATATTATGGATATTAGATAACATATATATACCAGATAGTTCAGCAACAGAAGAACAAAACAAAGCACAAAAAGAGGCTTTACTTGCAAAAGCAGGATTAGTATATGGAAATGTTGATGCAGAACTACAAGATGGTACACCTTTAAAAGGATATAGATATATTGCTCAAGAAGGATATGACTATTCATCAAAAGTTTCTAATACTGGAAAACAAGGGTATGTTTATTTTAATAAATCTGGAGAACTTGTAAATATTAGCTTATCTGATGATTTAGTAGAAGTAGTACAACAAGCATCTTTATGGTATTTTACAAACTACTTAGAAAATAATCCAAATAAGAGTGAAGGATATAATATAAAAGACCCATGGATAGCATTAAAATATTCAAATGGTACAACAAATACTAATACATCTCAATGGACTCATTTGGAAGCAGTTACAGATGAAGATGAAGGCGGAAACGAAGTTAAAATAGGTATATGGAAACAAGAACAAGCAGGAATACTTAGCCAATACCTAATAGATGCAGCAAATAAATACGCTGAATCAAATACAGACACAGAAACAACAGGAAATCCATTAAAAATAACACCTTCAACAGCTGAAATACAACAAAAAAAGGTAGATAATGTAGATTACTATGTAGTAGGACCTGTAAAAATAGAATCACAAAGAACATCAGTATACACATTATTAGATACAATAACAGTAAATGGTGATACAAATACTGGAGCATATTTATCAGATGCAAATGGAACAAAAAATAGCAATCAAAAAGTTGGAGATTATGTAGGAAGAGAAGAATTTTATGTATCTATACCAAAATCAAAAGTAACAGGAAACAATATAAAAATAGATTTTGATGGAAGTTACAAAACAAATCAAAAAACATTATGGATATCAACAACAAAAACAGAACAACCAATTATAGAAGTAACACCAGGAGATGAAAAATTCCAACTAACAGTAACAGCACCAATAGAAAAAGAATTTGATTTAGCTTTAAGAAAAGCTATAGTAGCATTAAAAAATCAAGCAAACACAGAAGTGAATGCAAAATTAATATCAAATGAAGACGGAAAATTAGCAACAAGAAAAATAACATATGTAGCAAGTGATATAGAAAAAAATGGAACAGCCACATATAAACATAGAAAAGATCCAGTAGTTGTAGAAAAAGGAGACATAGTAACATATGAAATAACAGTATACAACGAAGGAGATATGAATGGATATGCAGCAGAAATAGTAGATAAATTACCACAAGGAATGAAACTAAAAGGTGAAAAAACAGGAACATATGAATCAGACAATATAAAATATACATATGTATATGATGAAGAAACAAATCAAATAACATTTACAAATGTAAGCAAAAATGTATTAACAGCATATAACGGAAGTGATACACTTTCTAGTGAAACAATAAAAGTAGATTGTGAAATAACAGAAGAACCATCAGCATCAAAAAATACTTATTTAACAAACCTTGCGTATATATCAAAAGAATATAATACAGAAACAAACACAGAAGTAACAAAAGATAGAGACTCTGATGTAACAAAAATTCCATCAGCAGAACAAAAAACAACAGGAGATAAATACGAAGGATATCATGGTGGAGATAACAAAAATGGAGACAACTCAAAAGATGTATACAAAGATGGAACAAATAATGATGACTACTTCCCAGGAAGAGAAGATGATGATGATTTTGAAGTAGTTGTAATAAAACCAGCACAATTCGACTTAGCATTACAAAAATATATAACAAGCATATATTCAAAAGGAACAACAAAAGCAGGAAGACAAGAACCAAAAATTGATACAACAGATTTAGCAAATAAAACAGCAACAACAGCAAAATATGAATTAGACAAAACACCTATTAGTGTAAAACACGGAGATTATGTAACATACACATTTACAGTATATAATGAAGGAGATGTAGATGGATATGTAAACAAAATAAGAGACAATATTCCAACAGGAGTTGAATTTGTTTATCCAAAAGAACCATCAGATGGAAAAACTTTAATAACATGTGACTCACAAGGAAAATCAGAAGAAATAGAAGTAGATGAAGAAACTTACAAACTAGTAGAAAAGAATAATTCATATTGGACAATAGAATCACAAAATGACAAATTAACAATGGATAGCTTTAATGGTGAAAATACAACAAGCATAACATGTGATGTAAAAAGCTATTTAGGAGGAACAAATAAATTATTAAAAGCATATGATAGCTCAAAAGATACAAACCACAATGGAGAAAGCTTAGATAAATTAAGTGTAACAGTAGTTTATAGAGTTTCAGCTCAAGATGGAGCAGGAGTTACAATCAGAAACGAAGCAGCTATTACAGAAGCACAAGATGCAGATGGAAATAAACAAGATGAAACAGACTTAAAAGATAGAGATTCTGAAACAAACAATTGGCCAGGAAAAGATGGAGACAAAAAATATCAAGATGATGAAGACTATGATAACATTATTCTTGGAAAAGTAGACTTAGCATTAACAAAATTCATTACAGCAGTAAGTGAAGACATAAAAATAGAAGATGGAGAATATTTAACAGCAGATGGAAAAATAGGAAACAAAACAAATCCATATACAAGAGCAACAAGAGTAGATACAAAAGCATTAAGAGACAACAAAGACTGCCATGATGCAACATATGTAATGGTAAAAGATCCACTAACTGTTCCAGAACAAGCATATGTATTATATAATATAAGAGTATATAACGAAGGAGAAACAGATGTATATGCAGGAGAAATAACAGATCACTTACCAGACTACTTAGACTATGTAGACTGTGACTTTAATACACAATATGGATGGAAAGTTGGAACAGATGGAAAAACAGTAAAATCAAGCTATTTAGGATATAACAAAGAAGATGAATCAGCTAAAAATTTATTAAAAGCATTTGATAAGAAAACAGACGATGGAGCAGGTTCAGGATTAGATTATAGAGACATTCAAATACTATGTAGAGTAAATTCAAAAGCACCAGAAGCAACAAACTTAGTAAACTCTGCACAAATTTCTAAATATCAAGATGAAGATGGAAATGATATACCAAAAGATATAGATTCAACACCAGACAATTTAAAAGACAAAAACAAAGAAAAAAGAGAAGAAGATGATGATGACTACGAAGTAGTAAACATCAAGAAAAAGAAAGTAGACTTAGCATTAACAAAATTCATTACAGCAGTAAGTGAAGACATAAAAATAGAAGATGGAGAATATTTAACAGCAGATGGAAAAATAGGAAACAAAACAAATCCATATACAAGAGCAACAAGAGTAGATACAAAAGCATTAAGAGACAACAAAGACTGCCATGATGCAACATATGTAATGGTAAAAGATCCACTAACTGTTCCAGAACAAGCATATGTATTATATAATATAAGAGTATATAACGAAGGAGAAACAGATGTATATGCAGGAGAAATAACAGATCACTTACCAGACTACTTAGACTATGTAGACTGTGACTTTAATACACAATATGGATGGAAAGTTGGAACAGACGGAAAAACAATAACAACAACATATTTAGGATATAATAAAGAAGATGAATCAGCTAAAAACCTACTAAAAGCATTTGACAAGAAAACAGATGATGGAGCAGGTTCAGGATTAGATTATAGAGATGTACAAGTACTTTGTAGAGTAAATGAAAAAGCTCCAACAAATACAAATATAGTAAACATTGCAGAAATAACAAAATACGAAGATAAAAATGGTGATGATGTACCAAAAGATATAGACTCAACACCAGACAATGTAGACAAGAAAAATGAAGATGATGATGACTATGAAGTAATATTAATAAAAACATTTGACTTAAGTTTACTAAAATATGTTTCTACAGTATATGTAACAGAAGATGGTAAAACAACAACAACACAAACAGGAAATACTGGAGATGACAATACAGATAAAATACCAAAAGTAGAAATAAACAAAAAGAAATTAAATTCAACTGTAGTAAAATTTGGATATACAATAAAAATAACAAACGAAGGAGATATAGCAGGTTATGCTAAAGAAATAACAGACTATGTTCCAGAAGGATTAAAATTCTATGCAGAAGACAATGAAGGATGGACAGATGAAGGAAATAATGTAATATCAACAAGACTACTAGAAAACACATTATTACAACCAGGTGAAAGTGCACAAGTAACAGTAATACTAAGATGGATAAATGGAAGCTCGAATCTTGGATTAAAAACAAATACAGCAGAAATATCAGAAGACTATAATGACGAAGGTGTTCCAGATAGAGACTCAACTCCAGATAACCAAAAACCAGGAGAAGACGACATAGATGATGCAAAAGTATTACTATCAATAAAAACAGGTGTAATAGCTCATGTTGCAATGTATACAGCAATTGGAGCAGTAATACTAGCAGTATTAACTACAGGAATAATTTTAATTAAGAAATTTGTATTATAATAAAATAAAAAGGAAAATCATTTAATAACTGATTTTCCTTTTTTGCTTTATAAATATTAAAAAATAAGCAAGAAAATACAAGTTTTTACCAAAAGCTTTTTTCAAAAAAATGTTTACAATAAAAAGCTGGTATGTTATAATCTAAAAGAAATATTGAAAGGAAAGAAGAAAATGAATCAAATATTATCAGTAGAAAATACAAAAAATAAAAAAAAGAAACAACATAAAACAGAAATACATTCCGTTATAGTAGTTTTTGCAGTAATTTTATTAATATTTGGTATAGGATTAACATGTTCTGGAGCATACTCATGTTATAAAAATGTAACAAATAATGTAGATAATGCAAAGGCGACATCGGCAAGCTCAAAACCAATAATTACAACAGAAAGAGAAGATGCTACAACAATAAATATAGTAGTAACACACGATAAAGCAATAGCAAGTGTTACATACCAAATAAATGATGAAGATGTAGTAGAAATAGATGGAAAAAACAAAACAGAAGTAAAACAAGAAGTAGAACTTCCATCTGGAAACTCAACAATAAAAATAACAGCAAAAGACATAAATGGAATTTCTTCATCATATGAAACATCACAAGAAACAGAAGACAAACCAACAATAACATTAGAACAAGTAGATGGAAAGATAAAAGCAACAGTAACAAGTAATGAAAATATAGACTTTATAATGTATTATTGGGATGAAAACGAACAAGATGCAAAGAAATTTACAGTAAACGATGTTAAAACAGAAACATTAATAGATGTAGAAGAAGGAATACACACATTAAGCTTAGTAGCTCAAGACATAAATGGAGTAAAATCAACAAAAGCACAAAAAGTAATAGGAGACAACAAACCAGAGTTAGATGTTCAAACAGATGGAAAAACATTTACAATAACAGGTTCAGATGATGAAGAACTATCAAAAATAGAAATAACATTAAATTCTGATGAAACAAAAACAGAAGAAATAAATCAAAAAACATACAAAGGTTCAGTAGACCTTGTAGATGGAGAAAATAAGCTAATAGTTACAATATACAACAAAAATGGACTATCAAAAACAGCGAAAGTAAGATACGTTAAGGAGTAAAATAATGATAAATGAAGTATATATAATAGATGACGATGAATCTTCAATTATAATATTTAGAGAACTATTTAGAGATGATAAAGAATACAAATTTATAAGTGTAAAAACAGAACAAATAGATATAGCATTAAAAAATATTCCATCACTAATAGTTATAAACGAAGATGCAATAAAAATTGATGTAATAGATGTATGTAAAAAAATAAGAAGAGATGAAGATAACAAAATTACACCTGTAATAGTGGTTTCATCAAATGGTATAAGAGATCATAGAATGAGAATTTTAAGCGAATCTGTTGAATATTTTATAAGAAAGCCAGTAGATGAAGGGTATTTATACTATACAGTTAAAAATTTAATGAGATTACTTACAATAAACAGAAGAATGAGTCCACTAACAGGACTGCCAGGAAATGTACAAATAAATTCGGAATTAAAAAAACATCTTATGAAAAACGAAGAATTTTCAATACTATATTTAGATTTAGACAACTTTAAGGCATATAATGATGTTTATGGATTTTTGAAAGGAGACCAAATAATTGAATATACGGCAAATACAATAGTAAATGCTGTTCATAATTATGGTAATGGTTTTGTAGGACACATAGGAGGAGACGACTTTATTGCAATAATGCCAAGCAAAGACGTAGAAAAACTATGTCAAGCAATAATCTACAATTTCGATAATGGAGTATTAAAATTTTACAACGAAAAAGACAGAGAAGATGGTTATATTGAAGTTGCTAATCGTAAAGGAATAATAGAAAAATTCCCACTAACTTCAATATCAATAGCTGTAGTAGTTGTAGACAAAGGAAGGTTTGCAAACATACTAGAAATTGGAGACACAGCAGCACAAGTAAAACATGCTGTAAAAGCTGTAATGGGAAGTAGTTATGCAATAGATAGAAGAAGACATAAGTCATAATTTGGAGGTATTAATTATGTATGAGAGGAACGCAATAGTATTAGAAAGATATTTTAATCAAATGTTTGGTTACAACATGAAAAGTAACATAAAAACGAACTTTAAAGATTATTGCGATTTAGTTGAAAGCTTAGAACAATATAGAGAAATATCAGACGATGAAGAAAATATAATGCAAGAATATGACTCGATCGCAAACAAAATAAGAGAAATACAAAAGAAAGAAGAAGTGCTAAATAAAAAAATTGAAAAATACCAAATAGAAAGAAATGAAATATTTCAAACAATAGATGAAAACTCAGAAAAGATACAAAAGAGATTTGACAATGTACATAGTAGTATTGAAGAATTAAATGAACAAGTAAAACAAAATGCACAAGATTTTATAAATGTAGTTGTAGAATTTAACGAAAAGAGCAAAATAAGGACAAACTGTGGCAAGTCAAGAAGAACTATAGAAAATGAATATAATCAAAGATTAAATAAAATTTTAGATGATTACAAAGAAATTGATATAAATATAGAAAAAAGAGCAAAGCAATTTGTAGATTTAGAAACAGAAGAAATAGAAAACGAACTAAAAGAAAAAATACAAAAAAATGGTCAAAACGAAAAAATACCTTTTGATATGGATGTAATAAAAAAAGCAATTACGCTAAATGTAGACATACAAAAAAGAGAAACAGAAATATTAACAGGAATATATGAAAAGACTAATAAACTATTTACAGAAATAAAAAACAATACAACCAAGGGCGAAAAACATAAAAAAATAATAAAAGATGCTAAATGTAAACTAGAATTTGTAGGAGCACTAAAAGAATATTTAATACAATTTTTAGACAACGAAAGATTAACATCTGTAAATGGGGAAGAAGAACATAAAAAGTTAATGAAAGAAGCCTGCAAAAATTTAGATGAAGATTTAGTGCAAATTAATAATTTGTATACATTATTATTAAAAGAAATAACTAAAAAAGTAACAAAAAAATCATATGCAGAACTATATAATGTTGACTATCTAAAAAAACTAGAAATGAAATCAGAACAATTTGATAATGAAATCAAGAAATTAAATTTACCTGTAACAATAATAAATCCAAATTATTGGAGAATTGAAGGAATGAAAAAAATATATGATGTATTTTACAAAAATGTTACAGAAGAATATGGTAGAGACTTAAGTCAGTATATGCCTGTAGAAGAAAAAGAAGAATTACAACAAGAAGATGATGATGACGACTGGGATGATGATTTTGAAGAAGAAATACTACCTAAAGCAACTAAAGAAAAAGATAACAACAAAGAAAAAGAAACAAACACAAAGTCAAAAAGAAAAATAAAAAGCATATCAAACAAGGAAGATGATGTAAAAGCGGAAATAGATAAAAAAATAGACATGATATTAGGATTTGACACTGATGAAGATGAAGACGAAGATGAAGACTACGAGCAAAGCAATAATAGCGATGAAGATGATGACGAAATATCATATGACATATGGGGAAACGATCCTAAAAGAGGAGAAGAAAACTACTGGGATGGTGATGATGACGATTACGAAGACGAAGAAGACGAATATGAAGACGACGATGATGAATATGAAGAACATGATGCCAATGATGAAGAAGAGGACGAAGTAGATAGCATATGGGATGAAGAAGATGATGACGATACACAAGTAGAGGAAGAAGACGACGAATGGGATGACGAATGGGATAAAATAGACGAAGAAGAATTAGAAGCAAAAGATAATAAAAAAACAAAAGGCAGAAAAAATAAAAAAACAGAAAACAAAAATACAAACAATGATAATTCATGGGAAAATGAATTTGTAAAAATAGATAATAAAGACAAATCTAAGAAGAAAAAAAGTTTTTTTGATAAATTTAAAAAATAATAAAAACCTCGGAAGTCGTAAAACTTCTGAGGTTGAATTGCTTCTGATAAAAGCTTTTTATCTCTTTGAAAATTGTGGTGCTTTTCTAGCTTTTTTAAGACCATATTTCTTTCTTTCTTTCATACGAGGATCTCTTGTTAAGAATCCGTTTGATTTTAAAAGTGGTCTATATTCTGCGTCAGCTTCATTTAAAGCTCTAGCTATACCATGACGAATAGCTCCAGCTTGACCTGTGTATCCTCCACCTTTTACAGTAGAAATTACGTCATATTTAGCTGTTGTATTAGTAACTGTTAAAGGTTGTCTTACGATAACTTTTAAAGTTTCTAATCCGAAATATTCATCTAAATCTTTTCCATTAATTGTAATTTTTCCAGTTCCTTCTACAAGTCTTACTCTAGCTACTGCATCTTTTCTTCTACCTGTACCGTAATAATATTTTTTTTCAGCTTTAGGCATTTATGTTTCCTCCCTTTAAATTAAAAATTCCATATTTCTGGTTTTTGTGCTTGGTTTTCATGTTCATTACCACCATATACTCTTAATTTTTTAAGCATTTGAGCTCCTAAAGAGTTGTGAGGTAACATTCCTTTAACAGCTAACATCATAGCTTTTTCAGGATTTTTTTCTAACATGTCTTTTGCAGGAACTTCTTTCATTCCACCAATATATCCAGAATGATGTCTGTAAATTTTTTGGTTTAATTTGTTTCCTGTTAATACTACATCTTTACAATTTAAGATTATAACATGGTCACCAGTATCTAAGTTTTTTGTATAGATTGGTTTATGTTTTCCAGCAAGTAATCTTGCAGCTTCTGTAGCAACTCTACCTAAAGGTTTGTTGGCTGCATCGATTATATACCATTTTCTTTGTATTTCACTTTTTTTAACACTATATGTCATATTATTCATGGTAAAATGTACCCTCCTATTTTAATTAATTATATATTTATATGATAATTAAATTTAAAACCACCGGGGAGAAGTCTTACATTTAATTCATATTTTCTCATAATACTGAATAATTTTATTACAAAAAAGTAAATTTGTCAAGGGGTTTAGCGATTTTTATGGAAAATAAAAAAGAGGGAATAATAAAAGGAATTATGTCATTATTAATTTCACAAATTTTTATAAAGGTAATAGGACTAATATATAAATTATATTTAACAAATAAACAAGGATTTGGAGATGCAGGAAACGCTATTTATAGTAGTGGATTTCAAATATACGCATTACTTCTTACATTTTCATCTACTGGTGTTCCCAATGCAATTTCATATTTAGTTTCTGAAAGATTAGCAATAGGAGATAATAAAGGAGCACATAAAATTTTTAAGATAGCATTTGTTACATTTGCATTTATAGGCTTAGTAGGTTCTATTTTATTATTTCTAGGTGCAGAAAAAATAGCAAATGCGTTTTTACAAATACCAGAGGCAAAATACTCACTAATTGCACTTTCTCCATCAATATTTTTTGTATCAATTACATCTGTTGTAAGAGGATATTTTAATGGAAGACAAAACTTTTCAGTAACTGCTAAATCGCAATCTGTAGAACAGATATTTAAAACAGTATTTACAATAGTTTTAGTAGAAATAGTTATTATACTTGGTAAAAACAATACAGAAATAATGTCTGCTTCTGCAAATTTTGCAACTACAGTTGCAACAATTACAAGTTTTATATACATATATATGTATTACAGATTAAAAAGAAGAGAAATAGCACAAGAAATCACAGAAACAGTAAATTACAAACCAACTAGAATAAGAAAAACATTAAAAAAAATATTAACAGTTGCAATGCCTATATCAATAAGCAGTTTAATATCATCATTTAATAAAAATATAGATTCATTTACAATTGTAAGATACCTAAAAAGATTTTTAACAGAAGAAGAAGCAAAAATTCAATATGGAATATTAAGTGGAAAAATAGACAGCTTATGTAGTTTACCATTTTCATTAAATATAGCATTTGTAACAGCACTGGTTCCAAGTATTTCTAAATCAATGGCAAAAGGAAGAATAGAAGAAGTAAGAAAAAAATCGGAAATATTTATTTTGGTGAGTGTTTTAATTGCATTTCCAATTACAGCAATCATGTACGTATATTCTAAAGAAATATTGATGGTATTATTTCCAAATGCTATGGAAGGTAGTATGTATTTAAAAATAAGTAGTATATCTATAATATTTATGATTCTAGCACAAACTATAAATGGAATACTTCAAGCAATAGGAAAAGTGGGTGTACCAGCAATTGCATTCGGGATTGGAATGATATTTAAATTAGTAATTAATATAACATTACTACCAAATCCAAAGATAGGAATATATGGAGCTATAATTGGAAATATAGTATGTAATATAGTTGCATTTACAATAGGAATAATTATACTTAACAAAAACATAAAAATTAAATTGAATATAAAAAAAGTTATAATAAAACCATTTATAGCAACAATTATAATGATAACATTATCAAGTTTAATATACCAAAATGCAAAGTGTATAAAAAATAGCTATTTGTCTATAATATTAACACTATTTGCAAGTCTTTTAATATATATAGTTTTAATAGTAATTTTAAGAATAATTTCACTAAAAGAAATAAAAATATTAAATAAAAATAAAAAAATTTCTAAATAAAGAGGGATTTTATCGAAGATTGGCGAATAAATTAATTAAAGTAGATTATAAAAGTGCGAAAACAGCATGGAAAGTAACTACATACACACATATTTTAGGAGGTAATTATAATGAACAAAGCTGAATTAGTAGCAGCAGTAGCTGCAAAAACAGGAGAAACAAAAAAAGCAGCTGAAGCATCAGTAAATGCATTTATCGAAGTAGTAACAGAAGCTTTAACAGAAGGAGACAAAATTCAATTAGTAGGATTTGGATCATTTGAAGTAAGAAAAAGAGCTGCAAGAAAAGGAAGAAATCCACAAACTAAAGAAGAAATAAAAATACCTGCTTCAAAAGCTCCAGTATTCAAAGCTGGAAAAGCTTTAAAAGACATCGTAAATAAAAAATAATTTTATTTAAATATATAAAAAACTTTTGCATATTAAATGTGCAAAAGTTTTTTTTATTAAAAATACTTGATATATACTTAAGTAAAGTATATAATAACTATGAATAAAAAGTGGAGGATAAAATATGGATAAAGAAGCACATAACAGAAAAAGAAGTATCTTTATATCACTTACACATAAGAAAAGTAGAGAAGATATAAGAGCAAAAGAAAGAGAAGAACAAAGACCATTAACTAAAAAAGAAAAAATTAAAATTATAAGAAGAAATGCAAAAAAGGCAAAATTAGTTGCAGTATTTTCAGCATCAGCTATTTCATTAGCTTTAGTTGGTGGAGGTGGATATTTATTAGGTGCAGCTAGCACAAGTAAAGCCCAAAATCAAAGCGAGAATGAATCAACAAAAGATGAAAATAAAAGAAAGTTTAAAGATGAAATAAAATACAATGTAGAAGCCAAAAAGACAAAACAACAAGTACAAGAAGATGTAAGTCAAGAAATTAGCAAAATAAAAGATCCTAATGAACTATTAACATATTTAAAAGAATTTTATACTGACGAATATAACGAAGAAAATCAAGAAAAAATAACAACAGATGATGTAACACTAAGTATGCAATATGAAGGAAGCAATGGTTATATTTATACAATATATAAAGATAAAGCTGAAAACGGAGATGAAATTTTAAGAAAAATAAATAAAAAAAATGGAATAGAAAACGGATTTGAAAAAGATACCATATCAGCAAGAGTAGAAAACGAAGAAAAGGATATAAAATCAGAAGAAATAGTTGCATACTACAATGGTAAATATACTCATATATATGATTCAGAAGAAACAGTACAAAGCTATGAAGAGGGAATTTTACCAGAAGTTGCAAGTGTAATAGGAAACGGAATTAAATATTATGCAGAAATGAATAACAAAGAAGATTATGATTCTCCAAGAGCACAAGCAAGTAGAAAAAATTATTATAATGATTTAGTTAATGCTGTAACAAATTATGAGTATCAAAAAGAAAATGGAGATAAAGAGCAAATAAATAATACTCAAAAAGAAATAAATGATGAAGAAAGATAAAATTTAAAATCATAAAAACTAAGCAAAATGAATATAATTTACCAAAAACAAAAAGTGAGGTTTTTATGATTATATTAAACAAAAAAAGAATAACATTAATTTTATCAGGTATATTCTTATCAATTTTCATATTCTTTTTAACTAGTGAGACAAACGAAAAACAAAATGGCTATATTTCAACAGTAAGTTTGCCAGCATCAGGAAAAACAATAATAATAGATGCTGGGCATCAAGGATACTTCTTAACAAGGTAAAATTAAAATTGAATAAAACATTAGAGTCGATTGAATTATTGGCTCTTTTGTGTTTTTAAAAAGAAAAGAGAGTTAAGCATAAAGAAAGAGATTACAGATAAGCAGGTTGTATAAAAGCAACTTGCTTTATTTGTTTTATACATATCAGCGAAGTAACATAGTCATTTTTAAATGACTAAATAAAAGACGAAAGGAGGAGTTGGTAAAACTACAACAGCATTAAATTTAGGAGTATGACTTGTTAAAAATGGAAAGAAAGTATTACTTGTTGACGCAGATCCACAAGGAGATTTGACAACTTGTTTAGGCTGGAGAAATCAAGACGAATTAGAGAATTCATTAGCAGATGTATTAAACAAAGTAATAAAAGATATTCCAATAAAAGAAGATGAAGCAATTTTACATCATAGTGAGGGAGTGGATTTAGTTCTGTCTAATATTGATTTAGAAACAATAGAACTAGGACTTGTAAATATAATGAGTAGAGAATTTATATTGAAAAGTTACCTAAACCAAATTAAAGACAAATACGATTATGTAATAATTGATTGTAGACCGTCATTAAGTATGATTACTCTTAATGCTCTTGCGAGTAGTGATAGTGTAATAATACCAGTATAAGCACATTATTTATCAGCCAAAGGAATGACAGAAAGCATAAAAACAGAGGGATTTATGCACCCTTTAATTGTAAGACAAAGAAGTGATGTCAATTATGAAATTATATCTGGACATAGAAGAAAAAAAGCAAGTGAACTAGCACAAATAAAAGAACTTCCGTGTATTATAAGGAATTTAACAGATGATGAGGCAATAATTCAAATGGTAGATAGTAATATGCAAAGAGAAAAGATACTACCTAGTGAAAAAGCATTTGCGTATAAAATGAAGTTAGAGGCACAAAAACATCAAGGAAAAAGAACGGATTTAACTTCGTCGCAACTTGCGACAAAGTTGAATGAGGAAAGAACAGCAAAGAAAATAGGAAATGAATTCGGAGAAAGCAAAGATACAGTGTATAGATACATTAGACTAACTGAACTAATACCAGAATTATTAATACTAGTAGATGATGAGCGTATATCATTTAGCCCAGCAGTAGAATTATCATATTTAAAAGATGATGAACAATATATCATACTCAATATATATGAATATGATGAGGCAACACCGACATTATCATAGGCACAATATTTGAAAAAATTGAGTCAAGAGGGAAGATTGACAACAGAAAAAATTGAAGAAATAATGCAACAGCCTAAACCTAACCAAAAAGAGCATATAAAATTTAGTGCAGAAAGAATAAATAAGGTACTCCCCAAATATATAATAACTGAAAAACAAGCAGAAGATTTTGTAATCAAGTGCATTGAAGAACACAATCAAAGGGAGGAAAAAAGGAAAGAGTATGTACGCTAGGAGTATGTCCAAAAATGTGGGAGTATTTTTTTAAAAATTCCCCCTTACAAATCCCTTTTAAAACCAACTCTATACCAACTGAAAAGAATATATTTATATAATAATTTATAAAATATAAAAATAAATTTCACTCTTATTTTATTTAGAAAACTTTTTATATAAAAAACTAAAGCTTTCAAGTGAGAGCTTTAGTCCAATGTAGGATGTCTTTTTAACTAAACTAAATTAGTAAGGCTCAAAGATTAGTAAATCCAAACACCAATCCAGCCATCATCACCAGCGAGAGGAGTTGTGCCTCCATGATAAATATTATACTTAATAGTATAAGTTCCACCATTTATGAATGCACCAGGAACTGTCATTGAAATATTTTCCTTTTTTCCGTTTCCAGTAAACCACATATCGTCCATAACACGTGTGCCGTTACTATTAAAGATACCAACCACTATACTAGTGTCGCTATTGAAGTTTGACCGTTCTATGGTAACCTGATTCATTGGAAGCACATAACTAAAGATAAACATAAAGCAATGATAGATTTTGATTTGATTCTTTTCATTGAAGTACATCTGGAAAAAAGATTATACAGTGATAAATTGGCATTAAATTAAAATATTAAAATTGAAATTTAGATTGTAATATATTAAAAATAAAATTTTATCTATAAGTATAGCAAAAAATATATAACTATATGAATATTTATAATATTGAAGTATAATAAATAAATAAAAAATAAATAAAAAAAACAAACTTTTTTATAAAGAAAAATATCTAATAAATGTAAGCCAAAGAAAGAGGAGAAAAATTTGAAAAATTTAGATAAAAGAAATCAGCAAATAATACAATATATAAATAAAAATCAAGAAAAGCTTTATAGACTAGTGTTTAGTTATATTAAAGATGAAGAACAAGCTTTAGATATAATACAAAATATTATAGTAAAAGCTTTAGATAATTTTGAAAAATTAAGAGAAGAAAAATATCTTGAAACTTGGATATATAGAATAGCAATAAATGAAAGTTTAAAATATCTAAAAAAACAAAAAAAAGAGCCAATATTTAATATTCAAGATTATGAATTTTCTTCAGAGGATTTTAAAGATAAAGAAATAACGGATATAATGGACTTATATAAGGCAATATACAGTCTAAAACCAAAACTAAAAACTGTTATTATTTTAAGATTTTTTGAAGATAAGAGTTTAGCTGAAATTTCTAAAATTACAAATTCTAACCTAAGCACTGTAAAAACAAGACTATATAAGGCTTTAAAAGAATTAAAAATAAAAATAGGAAAGGACGAATTATAATGAATTTTAAAAAAATAAAAAATTTTTATAAATCAACTAAAATACCAAAAGAGTTAAATCAAAAGGTAGAAAATATAATTTATGAATATGAGAGGAATAAAGAAAATAGAAATAAAAACATATTAGAGAAAATAAATAAAAAGTTATTGACAAAACAAAGCAAAATCATATTATCAACTGCGATGTCATTTTGCTTTTTATTCATAGTATTACTAAACACAAATGTTACATTTGCAGAAACAGCTAAAAACATACCGGTAATAGGAAAGGTCGCTGAAATTTTAACTTGGGCAGATTATCATGACGAAACAGAGAATTCTCAAAGAGATATCAAAATACCAGAAGTAGCACACTTAGATAATGAAATTTTGCAAAATAAGATAAATAATAAAATAGCACAAAAAATTGTTGACTTATTAAATGAAACAGAAAAATCTGCAAACCAAATAGCAGCAGAAATAGGAAAAAACAATATTAATGGTTCAATATATGGAAAATATCATATAAGAATTGACTATGAAGTAAAATATAATAAAGATAATATGTTATCATTTATTTTAATTAAGGAAGAAGGACTAAATACAAGTAGTAAAGATATATACACATATAATTATAATTTAGAAACAGAAAAAGAAATTAAATTAGAAGATATATTAGGAAAAGATTATAAAAAAATCATAGATAAACAAATTTATAAACAAATTGAAGAACAAGAAAAAAGTGATGAAAACATAAGATACTTTCATCCAGATGATGAATATATAAGAGGAGAAGATAATTATTTCCATGGAATATCTGAAAATCAATCATTTTATATAAATAAAAACGGAAATCCAGTAATAATCTTTGACAAATATTCAATAGCAGCTGGATATATGGGAACACCAGAATTTGAAATATTAAAATAGAAAAGAGATATAGTATGAACGAAGCAAAAAATATAAAAAAGATAAACAAGAAAAAAATCATTTTGGTAGTAATAATTGTAATACTAATAGTAGTAGCTATAAAATTAATTTGCTATTTTATGGAAAAGCCACAAGTTAAATTAATTGGTGACAGTAATATTTCATTAACACTTGGAAGCGAATATAAGGAATTAGGAGCAAATGCAACAGTACACAAAAAAGAAATAAATGATAAAATTCAAGTAAAAGGTGAAGTTGACACATCAAAAGTCGGAAAATATAATATAAACTATTGTATAAATAATAAACCATATGCAACTAGAAATATAGAAGTAAATGATAATATTGCACCAAACTTAGAACTTAAAGGAAGTAAAATTATAAATATAAAAGAAAATGAAGAATATGAAGAAATGGGATATGTAGCAAAAGATAATTATGATGGAGATATTACAAACAATGTAATAATTCAAAAAGAAAATATAAATGAAGATGAATATAAAATAATATATAAGGTAAAAGATTCTTCAGGAAATGAAACAAAAAACGAGAGGATATTAATAAAAAACAAACCTAAGCAAAATGAAAGCGTAATTTATTTAACTTTTGATGATGGACCAAGCCTAGACATTACTCCACATATTTTAGACATTTTAAAAGAAGAGAATGTAAAAGCTACATTTTTTATATTAGATTATAATAATAAAAAGGAAGAATTAGTAAAAAGAGAAGCAAAAGAAGGACACTCAATAGGACTTCATGGAGTCTCACATAATTATAAGGATATTTATGGATCACTAGAAAATGGATTAAATAACTTTATCAACTTAAATAATAAAGTAAAAGAAAGTACAGGAATAGATACGAAACTTATTAGATTTCCAGGAGGAAGTTCAAACACAGTTAGTAAATTTAATCCAGGTATAATGACAAATTTAGCAGTAAATTTACTGGAAAAAGGATATAAATACTATGATTGGAATGTAGCCTCAGGAGATTCAGGAGATGTAAAAACTAAAGAAGCAGTTTACAACAATGTAACTAAAGGAATAAGAAAGAATAGGAATAACATAGTTCTAATGCATGACTTTTCTGGAAATACCAAAACATTAAATGCACTAAGAGATATTATTAGATATGGAAAAGATAATGGATATAATTTTGAAAGAATTACTGAAAATACACCAATGATTACTCAAAAGATTGTAAACTAATTAATTGATTTATCTATAGTGATACAGTTAAGCTATTATACAAAAAGAAAATATTATACAGTAACAAGGTTTTTAGAAATTCCGTTACAATTCACAGCCGATTTCAAACAAAAAAGTTAGTATTTACAAGTAGTTCAAGAATTTGATAAAAATTCATTTATAAAAGAAAGCACTGAAACGAGCTATTTTTCATTTTATACTTATAAAATCCTTGATAAATAAAGATATTTATAAGCTGTGAACAGTAACTGTTTTACAGAAAGTCATAATAAAATTATATTATTGAGTAGAAATTTTTAAATGTTTAGTATAAAGTTGTAACAAATTGCAATTTCAGTCGTCATATAAGCAAAGGATGATAAAAGTTATGCAGGATCTGGAACAAATATATGAACAATATTTTGAAACAGTAAACAAATACTTATTCTGTTTATTTATATTACAATTTTCGACAAAATAAGTAAAAATAATGTAGTACAATAGATAAAAAGAAGATACAGGAGGTAAATATGTTGTGTATTGATTTATAAAGAAGTAAAACTATTGATTTGTTAGAATTTACAAAAAAAGATATAAAAAAATTTGGAAAACAGAGAAAACAACTTGATGAATATTATCTAAAAGATAAAAATGCAAATTTAGTAGAATGGGAAAGGTATTTGAGTTCTTTTGAACACGATGTAAATGAGGAAAAAACCAAATGAAAGTATTTAGAAAATAGTAGGAAAAGATGGATTATTTAGGTTTAATTAAAATGAGATTAAATAAGACATACTGTAATTTTTAGATAAAGTTACAAGTATGCCTTTTTGCGTTTTAATTAAAATGATTCAAATAGAAATACTCGCACTATAAACTACCAAATGAAGACCACCTCTATTCGATTTGAACAAAAACAAATCGAATGGAGAAAGGTATGAAAAAAGAATACAAGATAAAAAGAGAAAATCTTGAATCTTATATAGTTTTTAGTAATGAAAATGAAACAAAACATATTGCAACTTTTAAAGATGTAATGGGCAAAAGAAAATTTACAAGAGTAGAAAGTAATATAAAAATAGCTTTTCGTAAAGCTAAAAATGAGGACAAGTCGCAACAGAATAAATATGACAAGTACATAGAACATTCAGTATTAAATGAAAATACATTGAACAAAAGAGCAAAATATAAAAGTCCAAGTATAGAAGACCAAGTAATTGAGAATGAAGTTGTAACAACAATTATAAGGGAAATATGGAATTTGCCAGAGCTACAAAATCATAGAGTATATATGTATGTGGTTGATGGCTTTACATATTCAAAAATTTCAAAAATGGAAAAAGTCCATAGGTCAGTTGTAAAGCGAAGTGTAGAGGCAGGAATAAAAAAATTACAAAAAAAATTGGAAAATTTTTTAATTCACTAGCAACAAATAAGGGGTAAAAGTAGGAAACAAGTGAGAGGGTAAAATCTCTTACTTGTTTTTCTTTAAAAAAGAGATAAAAGGCACATTGAAAATTGAATATCAAATTCATTAGATACAGCCCTTGATTATTTGAGCTAGTAAAGTAATATAAAATATTGCTAATACTTAAATATTAGTTAGCACCTAATAAGGCGAAGATAAGTAATTATAGGGGGAGAAACTTTTGTATAGTCATAGAACGAGCGAGATAAAACCGTCCCACGCAATGAATACAAGTCAGAGTTCTGGCAGGTGAAATTCCTATGAAGATGTTTTGCTAACATCTGTCTAATGAATTATTAAGAAATAATATAAAAATAAAAAATCTCTGGAATATAAAGGGCATTTTAATATCATAATTGTTTCAAACTTTTTCCAGAGATTATTAACATACAGAAAAGGAATGTTAGTAAAAAGACACCCAAATAATTCATATTACAGGAAAAGTTATCAAGTATGTAAAATTACAACACGAAAATTTTTAGAAGATATAGTAAATGGTAAAAAAACTTACAAAGAATTTGAAATATGGTTAGACGAACTAGAAAGGAGCGAGTATGGAATTTATAGATAAAGAACACAAATTATTTTGGGAAGAAAAGAATTTAGTATTACAGAAATATGGAAAAACAGATGTAGTTATGCACCATATTTTTATGAGGCAGTAAAAATAAGATACCCAGAATACACAAAAGAACAAAAAAAGTTAAAAGAAAGAAACGACAAGTCCAGATAGGGCTTGTTTTTATGTTAGGAGGATTTTTAGATGAAAAAAGATATAAGAAATAAAGAATATTTAATAGAAGAGGCAGTTGTCTATTATATTTTAGGTTATAAAAGATATGAACAAGATAAAGCACAAAATGGACTTGGAGATATTTTGAAAGATATATTGGAAGTCGCAAAAGAAAATATAAATGCAACAGAAATAACAGGACTAGATACAAACCTACTGAAAAGAATACATTTCTCTTGGGTTTTGTCAGCAGATGATTTTGTAGCTTATGCAATTTGCATATTTTATGTATTGATAAATAGAGAAATTCAAATAACTAGCGAAAAAATAGTAAAAGAATTTTTATCAGAAATACATTCACATCATCCAAGAAAGACAATGCAAGAGACAGAAATAATACTCACAAATTTTTTCCTGGATTTAAAAAATGAGGGTTAATTTTAAAAATTTTTCATATACATTAGTTGAGGAGGTATTGAAATGTGAATGATGGAATTACATATAATGTGAAAACAATAATAAAGGCAAATACTACAAATGAGGAAGAATTAAGTGATATTTTCAATTCAAAACTATTAAAACTTATAATTTCCTTTGAAAAAAGTGATGACTCTCATGGATGTCAAATGTATGAATAAAGTAAATAGCACATTTCAAATATAATAAATTATTATGTATTATTCTGTACGAAAGGAGGGAACTCTTATGGGGAATAGAGTTGGCATATATTGTAGATTATCTGATGAAGATAGATTCAAGAAAGATAAAAGTGATGATAGTGAATCTATTGCTAATCAAAAAAGTATGCTATTGAAATATGCACTTAATAAAAATTGGGAAGTAATCAATGTATATAGTGATGATGATTATTCTGGTGCAGATATAAATAGACCTAAATTTAACGAACTTTTAAAAGATTGTGAAAACGGAGAAATTGATATTGTACTTTGTAAAACACAATCAAGATTTTCAAGAGATATGGAAGTTATAGAAAAATATATCCATAATAAATTTATAGAATGGGGAGTTCGCTTTGTTAGTATAGTAGATAATGCAGATACACAAGTTAGAGGCAATAAAAAAGCAAGACAAATAAATGGTTTGATAAATGAATGGTATTTGGAAGATTTATCAGATAATATTAGAAGTTCACTTCAAAATAGGAGAGATGATGGATTATTTTTAGGCTCATTTGCACCTTATGGTTATATAAAAGACCCTAATAATAAAAATAAATTACTAATTGATCCAGTTGCGAGTGAAGTAGTAAAAGAGATATTTGAATTATCAAAGAAAGGATATGGTTATCACAGAATAGCAGGGTATCTAAATGATAAGGGTGTACTAACACCGAGTAATTATAAAAAACAAAATGGAAGTAGATACCAATGCAGACAAGCGAAAAATGGAGTAGAACATACAAAATGGACTATGGATACTATTTGTACTATATTAAAGAATGAAGTTTATATAGGAAATTTAGTTCAAGGAAAAAAGACTTATGTTAGTTATAAAAATCATAAGTGCATAAAGAAACCAAAAGAAGAATGGACTTATAGCTATGGAACACACGAACCAATAATTGATATGGAAACATGGAATTGTATTCATAAAAGATTTGATGAAAGAGCCAGAGTTTGTAGAACAACAGGAGAAGCATATATGTTAAGTAGAAAAACATATTGTAAAGAATGTAAAAGAGTATTCAATAGGCAATTATATAAAACAAAAGATGGTAAAACAGCATATTTAAAATGTAAAGGTAGAAGAATAAAAAAAGAAGAATGTATAAATGATAGGTCAATTAGATGTGATGTTTTAGAACAAATAATATTAGACGAATTGAATAAACAATTAGATAAGTATTACAGTTTAAATAAGTTGGAAAGACAATATGAACTTCAAAAAAGAAAATTAGATAAATCTACATATACAAGGATTGGAAGTTTAAGAATAGAAAAACAATATTTGCAAAGCAAAATAGACAGGAAAAATGAACATTATAAAACATTATATGAAGATAAAATTGAAGGAATTATTTCTTCAAAAGAATTTATGATGTTCAGAAAAAAATTTTTAAAAGAAATTGAAGATTACAAAAGCAGAATAAGTATAATAGAAGAAGAATTGAAAAAAGTCGAACAAATTGAAGATAATGTTCAAAACAGTGAGGCAATATTTAAAAAGTATAGACATATAGATAAACTTAATAAAGAAATAGTAGATGAGTTTATTGATAAAGTCTGGATAGGAAAACTTGACCCAGATACTAATACTAGAGATATTGACATTGAATTGAACATTATAAAATTAGTATAATCTCCTTGTTAAGAAGATACTCGGACATGGTGTGCCAGATGAGGGAGCAGAAAGTAGTAATGGAACAACAGAAGCACAAACAAACTTAAAAATAGCACTAAAACTTCAAAATTTGCTAGAACAAAGTGGTTCAACAGTAATACTTACTCGTTCAGATGAAAATGCTATATATGACTTAGACAGTAAAACCTTAAAGCAAAAAAAAGTGTCAGACATTAGAAATAGAGTAAAAATAGGAAATGAGAGCTCGGCAGATATATTTGTATCAATACATCTAAATAAGATTCCACAAAGTCAGTATGATGGATGGCAAACATTTTATAACGAAAAAAGCCAAGAAGGGCAAAGACTGGCAGTTTCGATACAAAATAACTTAAATAATGCTATACAAAAAGAAAATAGTAGAATAGCAAAAAGTATTGAGAATATATATATAATAAAACATGTCGAAATTCCAACAACAATAGTAGAATGTGGTTTTTTATCAAATCCAGATGAGGAAAAATTATTACTTGAAGACGAATACCAAAACAAATTAGCGTGGGGAATTTATAATGGAATTATAGACTATTTTTATCAATAATGCTTAAATTTATAATTATATAAAAAAGCTTGTAAACTAGAAATAACTAGATTACAAGTTTTTTTATCTTTAATTTTTGTTATTTTTTTTAAGTAATAAAATAGTTAAAAATATAAAGTGTAACAAAAATGTAATAAAAATATAATTGAATGAAAAACTAATATATGATAAAATTTTACATAGAAAAATAAGGAGGATGTATATGAGAAAAAAGATTATAATAATAGTTTCGGTACTATTAAGTTTTCTTATAATTGGATTACTTGCAATTAGTATATATAATAGCTCGAAAACAAGCGATTATACAAGTCAAAATGCAAAAGTAGATAACTCTAAATCTGATTCGGTTTTAAGAGTTAGTAATGCAAATTTAGAAGAAGATGGAAATAGAGAAAAACAAGAACTAAAGGTATATGTAATAAATATCAATCCAACATTATATTCAATAACAGATCAAAATTTATATCCTAATAATGATGGATATCATCCAAAGGTAACAGACTGGTTTGGGCAGAGTGAAACAGCACTGGTAGATGAGTTAGTTGAAGATTTAGAATATTCTTCACACGGATATTTAGACGTTAATATAGTAAAAACAGAAAGATTAAATGAATTTCCAAAATACACAAAGGAATTTTACTTAAATGATACAACAACTGCAAAAAGTTTTGATGAAAATACATATATCGAAAGAAGTAGGAGTAAAGACAATAGCAACAAGGGAGACTGGTATAATTTTGCTATGAATAAAGAATATTCAGGAAAATATAGCCCTACAGGTTTTACATATGATTATGAGTATTTATTAGAAAAATATGATTTAGTAAACAAGAGAAATGCGGGAGAATTTGATCAAGTGTGGTTATGTTCATTAGATCCATCAGATGCTTATGAAGACATGATGGTTGGAAGAACGCCATATTTTGTAAATGGAGGGGTGTTAGAAAAAGATTGCCCTAATTTTATAATATTTAGTCCTACTTTTTCTAGGAGAGACTCAAGTCTGCATGCTTTGGGTCACGCATTTGAAAATGTTGTAAGAAGAGCATTTAATATAAATACAGGTGAACAAAAAGACTATACCAAAGACGGATATGATGTAACAACAGATGAGCAATATGAAAAATTAAATTTATGGGAAAAATTTTCATTAAGTAAATTCAATTGTACTGGAGATTATGCAGGAGTAGGAAATGTCCATTTACCACCAAATGCGGAAGATTCATATGATTATGAAAATTCTAAGAGTGTTTACAGTACATGGGTAGATTGGAAAAATTATCCGAACTTAACAGGAAAAAAAGAACTTACAAATTATACAGCATGGATGAATCAAACAGAACTAGATAAATTACAAGGAAAAAACGAAGAAAAGAGCTCAGATAGAATGTTTGTAAGATGGTGGCTTTCACTATTTCCACATGTTACAGGATATTATGAAGATGGACATTTTAATAATTGGTGGAAATATATTTGTTCATTAGATTTTGTTGAATCAATATCTAGAAGTGATGACCAAAACAAAAATATTACTGTAGGAACAGAACTAAAAGTAAATTATCAGTTAGTATATCAATCGAAAAAAGTGGAAAATGTTCAAAGCATAATAGATGACAAAAATGTCAGTATATCAGATAAAAATGTTATAAGATTTGTAAATGGTAAACTAATTGCTAAAAGTCCAGGAACTTCTACTATAACAATTAAGCACGACGGGCATTCTATAACATATGATATAAAAGTACCAGGAGTATTTGTAACTGGAATAAATTTGGACAAAACAAATTTAGAAATAAAAGAAGGAAAAACACAAACTTTAACAGCAACAATATTACCAGAAAATGCAACAAACAAAAATGTTAAATGGAGTAGTAGCAATGAAAAAGTTGCAACAGTAAATAATGGTGTGGTAACAGCTATTTCAGAAGGAACCGCAACAATAACTGTAACAACTGATGATGGAGCAAAAAAAGCTACATGTAATGTAAAAGTATTGGAAAAAGACGTAAAGAAAATCGAAGTAAAGAAAGCACCTACTAAAACAACATACATAAAAGGTGAAAAAATTGATGTATCAGGTGGAATAATAACTGTTATATATGAAGATGATACAACAAAAGATGCCGAAATAACAGAAGATATGGTAACAGGATATGACAAAAATATGCTAGGAGAACAAACTTTAACTGTAACATTAAAAGGAAATACAACAACATTTAAAATAACAGTAAAAAATGATATAACAGGAATAAAAATAAAAAGCTTGCCTACCAAAACAACATACATAAAAGGTGAAGACTTAGATTTAACAGGAGGAGAAATAACAGTAACATATGAAGATGGGTCAACAAATGATGTAAATATAACAGAAAATATGGTAACAGGTTATAACAAAGATACATTAGGAGAGCAATTAATAACTATAACATATGCAGAGCAAAAATTAACATTTAATATAGTAGTAAAAAACGAAGTAGTTGGAATAAAATTAAAAAGTGAACCTACAAAGACAACATATATAAAAGGTGAAGACTTAGATTTAACAGGGGGAGAAATAACAGTAACATACGAGGACAAAACAACAAAAGATATAAGCATAACAGAAGATATGATAACAGGATATAATAAAGATACACTTGGAGAACAAACAATTACAGTTACATATAGCAAAAATACTGAAACATTTAAAATAACTGTAAAAAATAATGTAGATGAAATTGAACTTGAAAATATACCTTCAAAAACAATATATATAAAGGGTGAAAAATTAAGTTTAGAAGGTGGAAAATTAAAAGTAATATATGAAGATAAGACATCAAAAGAAATAGACATAACAGAAGATATGGTAACAGGATATGATAAAGACACACTTGGAGAGCAAACAATTACAATTACATATGGTAAAAAGACTGTAACATATAAAGTAAAAGTAAAAAATGATGTAGAAGAAATAATTATATCTAAGGTCCCAGAAAAATTAATATATGAAATAGACGACGACTTAGATGTAACAGGAGGAAAAATAAAGGTAGTATATGAAAATGGAGAATCTGAAGAAATAGACATGGATGAAGACGATGTATCAATTCAAGGCTACAATTCAGAAGAGACAGGAGAACAAACAATTACTGTAATATATAAAGAAAAGAAAGCAACATTTAATATAACTGTAAGACCAGAAGAAAGTGATGATGACGACGATGAATATGACGATGATAGTGTAATAATAAAAAATAATGACACAAGCAGCACAAATAAAGAACAGCTATCAGCAAATAATGACAACAGTAAGTCTAATAATAAAATATTACCTAAAACAGGATTTTCTAAAAAAGTGTTTATACTAATAACAATTGTAATTATTTTAGTAGGAACAGTGATGTACATAAAATTTAGAAAGCTTAAAGATGTAAATTTATAATAGAATAAGTAAAAAAATGTGCATAAATATATTGCTAAATATCCAAAAAAATGTTATTATATACAAAGCTTAAGGGGCAAAGAGAATAATTTTTTAATTATTCTCTTTGCTTTTTTGCATATAAAAAGGAGAGGATAACATAGAAGAAAAATATTATAAAATATGGATAACATTAATTCCAAAACTAGGAGTAAAAAGATACTTAAATCTAATAAAAAGATTAAAAAACAACAAAAATATATTCAATGCAAGTTACAATGATTTAAAGGGAATCGAACTAATAAATAATCAAATAATACAAGAAATACTAAACGTAAAACACAAACAAACTGCAAAAAATCATCTAAAATATATAACATGTAACAAAATTGAAATAATATCAATTTTAGATAAAAACTATCCACTAGACCTAAAAAACACTTACAACCCACCAATATGTGTTTACATTAAAGGAAACCAAAAAATATTTGACCTAAAAAGTATAGCAATAATAGGGTGTAGAGACTGCACTAAATACGGAATAGAAATGGCAAAGGAATTTAGCTATAAATTAGCAAAAAACAATATTAATATAGTAAGTGGACTAGCAAGAGGGATAGATAGTTATGCCCATTTTGGTGCAATATGTGCAAATGGTATAACAACAGCAGTACTTGGAAATGGTTTAGACACAATATATCCAAAAGAAAATTACAATTTAGCACAAAAAATTATAGAGAAAAATGGTGCAATAATTTCAGAATATCCAATAGGAACCAAACCAGAAAAAATGAATTTCCCAGCAAGAAATAGAATAATAAGTGGAATTGCCAAAGGCGTGTTAGTAATTGAAGCAAAGCAAAAAAGTGGAACACTAATAACTGTAGATTTTGCGTTAGAACAAGGAAAAGAAGTTTTTGTAATACCTCGGTAACATAAATTCAGAAAATTCTTTTGGAACAAATGAATTAATAAAACAAGGAGCAAATTTGGTTACAAATTATAATGAGATATTAAATGAATTTAAATAGAATAAAATTGACTTATAATCAAATAATAACAAATGAGGAGATTTTTTATGAAAAAACAAGAAATAAAAATATTTTGTATCCAAATAATAGAAACTATAATAGGCTCATTTATAATGGCAATAGCAGTATCATTATTTTTATTACCAAACGAATTATCATCAGGAGGATTTTCAGGTATTGCAACAATAATGTATTATATATTTAAAATTCCAATGGGAACAACAATACTTGCTTTAAATATACCATTATTTGTATTTGCAACATTAAAAATAGGCAGAAAATTTTTAGAAAAATCAATTGTTGGTACAATTAGCTTATCAATATTTATAGACATATTAGATAAATTTAATCCATTAACAAATGATAAAATACTAGCTTGTGTATATGGAGGAATTCTAACAGGGATTGGAACAGCCTTAATATTAAGAGCACATTCATCAACAGGAGGTTCAGATTTAGCGGGAATTTTAATTAAAGAATATAAACCAATGCTTAGAACACGGAAATCTAATTACAATAATAGATTTTATAATTGTACTTTTAAATGTAATATTTTTAAGAAAAATTGAAATAGGTCTATATTCTGCAATTGCAATATATTTAATGGGAAAAATAATAGATATAGTATTTGAAGGAATTTATTTTACAAAACTAATATTTATAATATCAGATAAAACACCAGAAATAGCAAAATTTATAGAAAAAGATATAAAAAGAGGAATTACAGGAATATATGGAAAAGGAATGTATACAAACAAAGAAAAATTAGTATTAATGTGTGCAATAGGAAGAAATGATTTAGTTGCTATAAAACAAGAAATAAAAAAAATAGATCCAAAAGCATTTTTAATAATTACAAATTCAAGAGAAGTTTTAGGTACAGGATTTAAAGAAAAAATTGACAATAAAAATCTTTTATAGTAGAATAAGCATGTAAAAATATAAATATTGGAGGAAAAATATGAGTAGGGGAAAAAGGTACGATAGTGAAGCAAAACTAAACTATAAAAAAGTATTTGCAGTTATTATAGCAATAGTTGTACTAATAATAGCAATAATAGCAGTAAAAAAAATCCTAACAAAAGCAAAAAATACAAAACCACTAGAGAAAATAAACTACTTTGCAGTATATAGTGATAACAAATGGGGGGTACTAGGATCAGATGGAAAAATTGTAATAGATCCAATGTACCAAGAAATGCCAATAATTATAGACAAAGAAAAAGATGTCTTTTTATGCACATATGATATAGATGAAGAAAATGGAACATATAAAACAAAGGCAATAAACAGCAAAAATGAAGAAATATATACAAACTATGACAAAATAGAAGCATTAGATAACTATAATTCTTCTGAAAACATATGGTATGAAGAAAATGTACTAAAAGTACAAAAAAATGAAAAATGGGGATTAATAGACATAGATGGAAAAGAAATAGTAGAACCAATTTATGACAATATCTCAACATTAAAAGGTGTAGAAAATAGTATAGTAGTTGAAAAAGATGGGAAAAAAGGATTACTAAATGACAAAGGAAGCAAAATAATAGATTCTGAATACAAGGAAATACAAAGCTTTGGAGATGACTACAAAAATGGATATATAACGATAAATCAAGAAGACAAATATGGAGTAATAAGTTTTACTGGTGAAAGTATTTTACCAAACCAATATGAAAAAATAGAAAATATCTATGGTGAAAAATACTTTGTAATAAAAGAAAATGGGAAAGAGCAACTAATAGATAGCCAAGGAAACAAAAAAGTAACAGAAAACTTTGACGAAATAAAACAAATTGCAAATTCAGGAATTATATATACAAAGCAAAATAAATACGGTTTAATGGATTTCGATGGAAATATAAAAATAGAGCCTAAATATGATGGATTAAAAGAATTAAATCAAGATATATTTGAAGCAGTAAAAGAAGGAAAAGCCGGAATAATAGATATAGATCAAAACGAAAAATTACCATACGAATATAAAAATGTAACATATAACAAAAAAGCCGGTATATATATAGCAGAAAACGAAGATTATACATCTAAAATATTAAACCAAGATTTTGAAGAAAAAATAACAGGAATTATTTCAGAAATTAACACTGATGACGGATACATGAAAATAAAACAAGACCAAGATTACAAATATTACAACTTTAAATTTGAAGAAAAAACAGTACAAGAAATATTGCCAAACAATAAACTATTTGTTCAAAAACAAGATGGAAAATATGGATATATAGATAATAAACAAAACAAAGTTGTAGAAAATAAATATGATGATGCAACAGAATTTAACAGCTATGGATATGCAGCCGTAAAGCAAGATGGAAAATGGGGAGCAATAAATAGTAATGGAGAGGTTGTAATTGAACCAACATATAACTTAGACGAAAATCTAGTAATAGATTTTATTGGAAAATGGCACTTAGGATTAGATTTAAATATGAACTACTATTGTGATAAATAAATATAAGAGGAGAATAAAAAAATGGAGCTAAAGACAAGGTATCAATATACATATTTTATAAATACTTTTATAGTAAAAGAAAATAAATATAGTAAATATATACTAAGATTACTAAAAGACAAAAGATTTAAACTAAAAATTTTTAAAAAAGATCAAGACTTAGAAATATACACACACTTTTTACCAAAAATGAAAGAATTTTTATTTGGAACATTTGAACTAGATGATAGATATAAACAATCAAAATTACAAGAACTTCCAATAGAAACAAGAGCAGCAATACTTAGTAAATATCCAAGTATAACATTTGAATATGAGTTATCAAATGACATACAAGGAAAAACAGTAGACGAAAATAGTATATTTTTCAAAATACAAAAAATAGGTTTAGTACTTTTTAATACTGGTATTTGCTTTATATACTTAAAAACAAATATAGAAGGAAGCGAAGAATTTTCAGATATTTTAAACTTTAATTATAAGTTTAGAGACATAAATCAAGAATGTAATAACCTAAAAAACTACGAAAATATAAAAGTACAAGCCAACACTTTAGAAAATATAGAAGAAATACAAGAATTCATAAATAATATAACAGGACCAAACATTGATGCTCTAAAATTAAACCTTGATATAGAAAGATTTTATACATATTCATATACATGTATAAAACAAGAAGCATGGAATATAAATACAGTATTTGATAACATAAAAGGAGATTTTCTAAAATATATAAATATACTACCAAATGATAGTAGTGCAAGTTCAGTTATATGTGAAAACTCAAAAGTAATAGGAACATCAAAATATGCTAAAATAGGAATATCAAAATTAGGAGTAAACCTATTAAGCTCTGATTGTGATTTAAAAAACTACACAGTATTGCCAGAAGAATTTGAAAAACAATATTTTTACACATATATATTATCATTATACCTAAAAATATACTTAAAAAAATTAAACTATGAATTTAAAGAAGCAAAAGACTCTAAAGATATAGAAATAACAAGAAAAAAATTTATAGATTTTACAAAAAAGTTATGGATTCAAGAAATAACATCAGATGATATGGGAAGTTTATATTATTCATATTTAAAAGAAGTTTTAGAAATAGAAAAACTATATAATGATGTAAAAAACAAGTATAATGTTTTATATAGTGAGTTAAAAATAGAAAAAAGTGAAAAAATGTCAGGGTTTATAATAGCAATATTAATAGCCACATTAGCATTTAACATTGTAAACTTTATAATTTGCTTAAAATAAAAATAATACCGTTACAAAAGATAATTATTGTAGCGGTATTATTATAATAAAAAAGCTTTAAAGTAATAAAAAAATATGCTATACTATAAATTGTAAAAAGAAAGGTTGATTGCTATGAAGGTAAAATGTGGAGTAGATATAATAGAAATAAGTAGAATAAAAGAAAGTATAGAAAAATTAGGAGATCCATTTTTAAAAAAGGTATTTACAAAAAAAGAAATAGAATACTGCGAAAGCAAGGGAATATCAAAATACGAACATTATGCTGCAAGATTTGCAGTAAAAGAAGCAGCTTTTAAGGCCGTATCTGAAGGGGTAAAAGACAAATATGCAATTACATGGAAAGATGTTGAAACAATAAATGATGAGAATGGAAGACCAAAAATAGAAATACTATTTTTAAAAAATAATAAAGTAGAAAATGTAGATGTAAGCATATCACATTGTAAAGAATATGCTATAGCAAATGTAACAGTGCTATATAAATAAATTTATTTATAAGGAGAAAAAATTGGAATACTTTGATACACATATGCACTTAGATGATGAAAAATTTGATGAAGATAGGAATCAAGTAATACAAAAAATATGGAATGCAGGAGTAACTAAATGTATAGATATAGGATGTGATATAAAATCATCTAAAAAAGCAATAGAACTTGCAAACAAAAATGATTTTATATATGCTTCTTGTGGAATACATCCTGAAAATTTACCAAATCAAAATCCACAAAAAATGGATGAATTGTGGAAAAAAATAGAAATAATAAAAGAATTGGCAATTAAAAATAAGAAAGTTATTGCAATAGGTGAAATTGGATTAGATTACCATTGGGTTCAAACAAATAAAGAAACACAAAAAATAATATTTAAAAAACAAATCGAACTTGCAAATGAACTAAACCTACCAATATCAATTCATACAAGAGATGCGATAGATGATACAATAAAAATAATAAAAGAAAATAAAATACAAAAATCTGGAGTATTACATTGCTGCCCATTTAATCCAGAACTTGTAAGGCATGGATTAGAAGCTGGACTATATATTGCATTTGGTGGAACATCAACATTTAAAAGTTCAAAAAATGTTTCTAAAATAGTAGAAATGGTTCCTATTCAAAAAATGCTAATAGAAACAGATGCACCATATTTAGCACCAGAGCCAGTAAGAGGAACTAGAAACGATTCAAGCAACTTAAAATATGTAGTACAAAAATTAGCAGAATTTAAAAATATTACCTCAGAGCAAATGGCAAAAATAACATACCAAAATGCAGAAAAACTTTTTATAAAATAAAGATTGGAGATGAAAAAAATGCTAGAAGTAAAAAGAGATGATTTTGATGAAAATTTAGATGATATAATGAACAGTATAAATGGAATTTTAAAGAAAACAGGAAAAGGATACGAAACAGAGGAAGTCGAAGAAAAAGAAGATAAAAAAGAAGATAAAAAATAATGCAAATAAAAAATGTAAATAAAAATTTAGAAAGAAGGAATAAAAATGTTAAAAGAAGAATTAATGCAAGATTTAAAAGATGCAATGAAAGAAAAAAATACAATAAAAAAGGACACTGTTCAAATGGTTAGAGCAGCTATATTACAAATAGAAAAAGATAAGGCAATAGAAGTAGATGATAACAAAATAATAGAAATTATAGCAAAAGAAGTAAAAGGAAAAAAAGATGCTTTAGTAGAATTTGAAAAAGGCGGAAGAAATGATTTAATAGAACAAACAAATAAAGAAATAGAAATATTAGAAAAATATTTGCCAAAACAATTAACTAAAGAAGAAATAACTGAAATTGTAAAAGATATAATAACTACTTTAGGTGCAACTTCAATAAAAGATATGGGACCTGTTATGAAAGAAGCAAAAGCAAAAATAGGAGTAGCAGCTGACGGAAGAGCAATAAATGAAGTAGTAAAAGAATTATTAAACTAAAAAATAACAATAGATAAAAAAGTATATTAGTAAAATTAACTAATAAAATAAACTGACAAATTGAAAAGAATAAAAGGCAAGCTATAATAATAAAGTCTAATAGAGGTGAAGTTATGGAAATAATAAAAACAACCCTATTAGGCTTATTTTTTGGCACTTTTGGAACCACACTAGGAGGGATAATAGGATGCTTTATAAAAAATGTATCAAATAAATTTTTAAGTTTCATATTATCATTTGCTTCAGGTCTTATGATGTCTATAATATGCTTTGATTTATTACCAGAAGCATTAAAAATTGCAAATATTTTAGTTGTGATGCTAGGAATAGTAGTGGGAATAATAACAATGATTATTTGCGATTTATTAGTTACAAACAAATTTAGCAAACAAAATAAATTAAAAAACAACAATTTACTAAAAACAGGAATAATTGTAAGTATAGGTCTTGCAATACACAATTTTCCAGAAGGTTTGGCAATTGGTTCAGGATTTGAAGCTTCAACAAAATTAGGAATAGGTCTTGCAATTGCGATATGTTTGCATGATATACCAGAAGGTAGATTTCAAAGTAGACAGTATGCAGGATAGAACAATTTGAATTTGATAAATTTTCTAGTTATTAAAAACCTAATATTTTGTATAAAGAGTTTATTACGAATCCTGAATTGAAACAGAAAATTAAAATTTTTGAAAAAAATAAACAAGTTATCGTATGATAAAGTCGAGGCATTATTTAAGATAATAGATATTTTATGCACACATTAATTTCGCCCTTTTTTCTTTTGGTGTTAAATAGCCTAAAACAGCCATTGGTATCCTATTGGATCTTTTTAAATATGCTACTCCTTGTTTTCTTAAATTTTCTAAACTATAAAATGTAAGCTAACTGTAAAATCTTTCATTGTCGTTTTTATGACTTCTTTCAACCTTTTCATTGTGTTCTGGTGTTCTTGGTCTTATTTTATGATGCCTTATATTTAAACTATTCAATAATATGTCCATTGGATGTTCTTTTTTTATTTTTGCTTGATTATAAGTAAATTCTATTCCATTATCTACTTGAATCACTTTTTTTCTATATTTTTTGTTTCACATCAATTGTAACACTACAAATTCAAAATACATTGTTGGAAAACAGATATTGCCAATAAAGTCAAAATGGTATATTATATAAGTAGCATATTATAAATTTTTAGATAAAAAGAAAAATAAGACATTTAATTTTAATAAAATAACATTAACCTGTTGTATAAAAAGTGAGGAAAATATAATGAGAGCATATTATGCTATACAGAGATATAATCGAGAAATAGTAGATATGTCGTATTCAGAATGTGTTAAAGATAAAATCACTTTGGAAGATATCCCAAAAAAATTTAATGAAAGGGATCTTCCTACGATTTTGAATGATTTAAACGCATTAACAGGATTATCAAACATAAAAATTCAAATAAAAGATTTTGCAAGTCTTTTAAAATTTAACAAAAAGGCACAAGTAAATATAGAAAATTTTAATTTACATATGATATTTACTGGTAATTCAGGTACTGGAACGGCCTTATATGGTAGTAAATGTAGTACCACACTTTTAAAATTAATTATTATATTTGCGGGATATAAAGAAGAAATGGAAAAATCTATAAAAACAAATCCAGGTTTAGCTTCTAGAATAGGATATAAAATAGATTTTCCAGATTATAGTTTAGATGAATTAACTAACATATTTTTAAAACTAGTTAAAAGAAATAATTTAGAAATTTCAGATGAAGCATTAGAAAAGATAAAAATAATTATTAGAGATTCATCAAAAATTGAAAATTTTGGAAATGCCAGATATATAAACAGTTTATACCAAAAGTTATTAATAGAACATGCTAAAAATGAAGAAATAAATTATTATAAGGAAGATATGTATAGAATAAAGAAAGTAGATGCTCAATATGAAAAATTAATAGCAGATAATTTAGAAAAGAAAATTGGATTTTAGGAGGATATAAGTATGGAACTAAAAAAAATAATTGATTCAATTAAAAACAGTGAATTACAAGAATTATTAGGATTGTTTCAAGAAGAACCAATATTTCTAAAGGATAATAAAAGAGTGTTATCAAAAAGCGAAATTGAGAATTATAAAGAAGATTTAAATGTTACTATTGAAATGATACCATTAATAGATTTAGGAGACAACATATTTGTCATTTATGATACTGTTGATAATAAGTTTAAAAAATGCGATATTAGTGAAGAAACTCTTTATGGAGAAATATATTCAGTAGAAAAATATATAGAACAAATATATGAGAATATATTTGAGTTACATGAATTAAAGAAAATGGTTGATAGTAATGATTGTAAACCTGAATTTATATATGAACTAGGCAGAAGATATTATGAGGGAATAAATACGGATAAAAATTATGAAGTAGCTATTAAATATTTTGAAAAAGCAACAAAGTTGGGAAATATTAAAGCTAAACTTAAATTAGCAATTTGTATGTATTATTGCAGGGGTATGGAAAAAGATTTAGAAAGAGCCTATAACAATTTCGAAGAATTAGTCGAAAAATATGATAATAAAAAAGCAAAATATTTTATAGGCAGAATGTACTATTATGGTCATTACATTGAATGCGATTATAAAAAAGCCTTTGAAATATTTAGTGAACTTGCTAATGCTGATGATAAGAATGCAAAATTTTATTTAGGAGAAATGTACTATTTGGGAAAATATGTTGCTAAAGATAATAAAAAAGCATATGAAATTTTTAATGAGTTAGTTGAAAAGTATGATGATAAAGATGCAAAATATTATATAGGATTAATGTATTACTATGGAGATTATTTAGAGCAAGATTATGAAAAAGCATACAATATTTTCCAAGAATTGGCGCCAAATGATAAGGATTCAAAATATTTTATTGGATTAATGTATTATTATGGATATTATTTAGAGCAAGATTATGAAAAAGCATACAATATTTTCCAAGAATTGGCGCCAAATGATAAGGATGCAAAATATTATATAGGATTAATGTATTACTATGGATATTATTTAAATAAAGACATAGATAAGGCAATTGAAATTTTTGAGTTTCTTTTAAAAGAGTATAAATATAAAAAAGCTATAAGATTGTTACTTTATGAATATTATTGGGGAGATAAGTGTGATTATAAAAAAGCTTATAATATTGCAATAGATTTTTTAGACCAAGATGAAACCTATAAAACTAAAGAGATATTGGCTGATATGTATTATCATGGAAATTATGTACAAAAGGATTATAACAAAGCTTTTCAATATGCTAAGGATATTGAAGATAACTATGATGT
This sequence comes from uncultured Clostridia bacterium, assembly GCA_934141475.1. GTDB lineage: Bacteria > Bacillota > Clostridia > TANB77 > CAG-508 > CAG-269. The sequence continues at coordinate 1,942 of CAKPCG010000006.1, read as the reverse complement.
AACACTAAAATATCCTTATTTAGCTTGGATGTATTATTATGGAAATGGAACAAAGCAAAATTACAAATTAGCATTTTATCAATTTAAAAAACATGCAGAAAATAATGAATGGGATGCAGTTAGCCAAATGATGTTAGGAGACGCATATTTGTATTGGGATGGAATAGAATCAAATGATAAAAAAGCTATTTTTTGGTTTGAAAAATCAGCTATAAATGGAAATAGTGACGCCCAATATATACTTGGAGAAATATACTATTATGGAGAAGAAAATGGTTTAGATGTAAAGAAGAATATTGATTATGCCATCCAAATGTTAGAAAAATCAGCAACTGCAGGGAATCAAAAGGCAATTAAATTGATAGAAAAAATAAGAAAAAGCTATTAAAAAGAAATTATAATCAATAAGAAAAGGAAATAAAACTAATGAATAATAATGTTACATTTAATAAATTAAGCGACGAACAAAAAACTTTACTAACACAGTTAGCTTATATTAATTTAGATTTAGTAAAATATGAACAAATAAAGAATGGTGAAAATATTAAAATAAGTCAGCTTTCACAAATGTTACAAGATGAAAACACACCATATTTAGGAAGTGCTGCTGAAAAAATCACAGGAATAAAAATATCTTCAAAAGAGCTAATTCAAGAAATGATTGATAGTGGATTAGGAGATTTTGAAATAAAGGGAGTTCAGCAAGATACAAAAACTGGATTTTATGCTATGGCACTTTTAGATAGCTCTGGTAATACAGGAATAACTTTTAGAGGAACAGATGTATCAAGTCCAAAGGAATTGGCATTAGACTCATTAACAGATGCAAATGAATACATAACAAATAGTGATACACAAGTTGAACAGGCAATGGAATTCTTTACACAATATTCAGGTAGAGATAATTCCAATTTTCTATTTGGGCATTCGCTTGGAGGAAATTTAGTTGAACATATTATGGTAGAAAATACAGATAGTATTGGAAATGCATTTGTAATTAATCCTGAACACATTTCACAAGATTTATTAAATACTGACGAAAAAATAAAAATGTTTAATAATCCAAATAAATTTAGTTGTTATGTAATTGGTGGAGATTGGGTTTCTGATTTGAAAGAATCTGATTTATTTCAAGACAACATTAAGTATGTAAAAAACAATAATTCTTTAAAGAGAAATATTTTAAGTGACCATGCGGTTGAAGCAGCAAGCATTAACGAACTGGGAGAATTTAATACAACAACAAGAGAAGAAGCTTTTAAAGGTCATAAACATACTGTACAAAGATTTTTTACTATTGCTATGTCGATTGCTGGTAGAGTTGCAAATAATATATATGATTCGAGTTCTGCTGTGTTAAATAAAATATTTCATAGAGAAGATAAAGTAATTGCATTACCAGAAAGTTCAGAGACTCAAAATGAAAGAAAAACATCATATGTAGATAGTTTAAAACTAGAAAATTTTGAAACTAATGATAAGAACTTTGATGCCAAACAAGCAAAAGAAAATTTATTATTAATGCATACATTTGATAATAAAAATAGAGACACTATAGATGAAACAACTATAGAACGTGGTAGTCGATAAAATAAAAATAAAGCCCATATCGGATTAAAATTTTAAAAATTATTGACTTTTACTTTTTTTATGAGTCTAATAATTATAGAAAGATAAGTGACCACACTCTAATTTGCTTATTTCGAAAAAGATTATACTATTTTTTTTACATAAATCGAGCGAACATAGTAAAAATTTACAAAAAGTATTTTTGATAATAAAAAATATATTAGCTCAAACTTTCCAAATTTTCGAGTAAAATAAATTCCTAAATTGGACATTTTAATAATTGGCAAAACCAACATTACCAATGCTTTTGAACAAAATAGATGACATATTTTACTATACTGGGTAGGTGTGTGATAGTGAAAACTATCGCATA
>CAKPCG010000005.1 GCA_934141475.1 uncultured Clostridia bacterium | reverse complement strand
TAGCTAAAGAGTATATAATTTTAAAGTAAAATAATAAATAATTATATTTTCAGTTATGATGTACATTGTGTAAAATGAAGATATAATCAAGAAAAAAAGCGAGTTTAAGCGAGTGAATTTAACCCAATTTTTTTTAGTGTAAGATTAAGTTCTATTCACTTGAAATGAATTGCAACAGCAATTTATTTAGTTAATCGTAAATGTTTCTTGGATATAAATTGGTTAAATTATTTTAAAAGATATGGTTGTAATGTGACCATATCTTTGTTTATCTTCTGTATATTTAATTTATCTAATGTTTCCTCACCATAGAAGAATTCAAATGCTTCATAAGGAGTTTTTCCGCCTAATGATTTTCTTGGAACTGAATTAATGTGAGAAAACATTAAATTTATTTTTTCTTGTGTTAAATCTTTCATACTTTTCTTTTTAGAAATGATATTTCTTATAAATTCATGATTATTTTCCACATGAGGTTTTTGACTAGGTGTTTGAGCATCACAATAAAAAATATTGGTTCTTATTTCACCTGTTTCATGATTAATTTCAAATAGATTAGGCTTAGCAAATTCAGAGCCTCTATCAGTTAATAATAGTCCAAATAACTTGTGATACATCTCATCTGATAAAATGTCTTGAAAATAATTCAAAGAATTGGACATTTCTTTTGCTGTTTTATGTTGCTTTAAAAGACCTATCATTAAACCTGTATTTTCAAAAATAAAAGTTTGAATATAGGGACCATCTTGTTGATTATAAACAGTGTCCATTTCTGTTGTAGGCATATCAGGATTACTTTTAACAAAATCTAAATAATCATCGTATTTCTTTCCTGTATAATCAGCAGGTTCTGCTCTTTTCTTTAGTTTTTTCTTATTAAGTTTTCTTTTTACTTTTCTTCTTAATTCGAGATTTGTAATCCCCCAATCCTTAAACAAACCCATTTCAATGTATGTATAAATAGTTTTTTCACATTGAGTTATTTCTGGATGATTTTCTAAAATGGTGTAGATAGATTGTCCTTGTTTTATTAGTGGACAAATGATATGAGCTAGTTCAAAAAGTTCTCTAGTGTTTAAATTAACGCCTTCTCGAGAGTCTTTTAATGTGTATTCATAATTTTGCTGAGCAACATTTGCATAGTAAAAGTATTTAGCTTTTTTGCACTTAGCATTTACACCTATATTATACTAAATTTCCTTTAGTCTTACAATAACCATTAATGTAATACGAATTTCTAGTTATATTTTTCTAAATAGAATTTACTTTTTCATTTCACTAAAAAGCAATATTATGTTATATAGTTAAAAATCTCTTGCAAAATTCAAAAAATATGCTATAATATACCACGAGTAAATTGATTAGTCGCTGGCAAAACTCGAAAGGGTTTGCGAGAGGAAAGTCCGGGCTCCAAAGAGCAATGATGCTAGATAACGTCTAGTGAGGGAAACCTTAAGGAAAGTGCAACAGAAAATAACCGCCATTTAAATAAAAAATGGTAAGGATGAAAAGGCGAGGTAAGAGCTCACCGGCTGTAAGGTGACTTATGGCGTCAGTGTAAACCCCATCTGGAGCAACACCTAAAATGGATATTTAAACACCTGCTCGGTGGTCCAAAATTGCGTGGCTTGAGCTATATAGCAATATATAGCCTAGATAAATGACTAATTTAAATGACAGAACCCGGCTTACAGATTTACCTAAAAAATAATAAAAAATGTTTAAAATTAAAGAAAAAGTAAAGAATAATATTAAAACCATTAAAAGAGGTGATAATATTGTTCTTTTTTTACATAATAATTGCTTTAATAATTATTATATCAATACTAATAATTCTAACAACAATAAAATTTCAAATTCATAATATGCAAATATCAACCCAAAAAGAAATAAAAACAAAATACCAAATAATAATAATATTTTCAATATTAAACAAAATAGACTATTTAAATTTAAAAATTACACCTCAAAAAATTAAAAAAGAACTAGCTAAAAAAAACATAAAAAAATTTGAAGAAAAAATAAAACAAAACCAAATAAAGTCAGAAAAAATAGCACTAGAAATTATGAAAAATCTAAAATTTAAAATTAATAGCTTAAATCTAAAAATAAAAATATCATTAGAAAATTCATCAATAAATGCAATAGCAACAGGGTTAATATCCACCGTAATATCAATACTTTTAGGAAAAATGCTAGATAAAAAAATGATCAAATCTATAAAACAAATAAAATGGGAAATAATGCCTTTATATAAAAAAGAAAACTTTTTAAATATAACTTTAGATTGTATAATTAGTTTAAATTTGATACATATTATTTATACAATATATAAAATAAAAAAGAAGGGAGAAAAAAATGTCAGATCATCCAATAGAAGGGCTTATGCTAACTGCAATGAATAGTATAAAAGATATGGTTGATGTAAATACAATAATAGGTGAACCTATACAAGCCTCTAATAATACAGTAATAATACCAATATCTAAAGTTTCATTTGGATTTGCAGCAGGTGGAAGTGAATTTAAAGGCGAAACAATAGATGAATATAATAAAAAAGATAAAGATGAGCAAATTCAATATAGATTACCATTTGGAGGGGGAGCTGGAGCAGGTGTTTCTATAAATCCAATAGCTTTTATAGTGGTTCAATCAAATGTTGTAAAATTGTTACCTGTAGATCATTCAAATACATTAGATAAAATCTTAGATTATGTACCAGACATAATTGAAAAAATGAATGGTATGTTGAATAAATGTATTCAAAATAAAAAAGATTTAGGAGAAAAAATAATAAATAACATAAAAAAACAAAATGAAGAAAATAAAAAAGAAGAAAAAGAAAGCAAAGAAGATAAAAAAGAAGAGGTAATAATAGAAGAAACAACTATACAAAAAAGTGAAAATGAGCAAGAATAATTTTATTCTTGCTCAAAATACATACAATTAGAAGGAGAAGACGAAATGCTTTTTGATGAAAGAACTTGACCATAAGTGCATTCTCCATTTTTTTGATATTTACAATTTTCTGTACAAACAATCATTACAAGAAAAAACCTCCTAACATATAATTAGTATTTGTAAAATAATAAAAAATATACGAATTTAATGTTGATTTTTGTAATAATTGCAAAGATGTTTTACTTTGCAACTATCACATAATGGATTTTTTGCTTTGCAAGTATATCTTCCATGCCAGATAAATAAGTGGTTAACATCTTTATAATCTAAGCTATTTATTTGTTTTAGCAAATCATATTCAATTTTTAAAGGATCTTTATGTGAAGATAATCCAATTCTGTTAGAAATTCGTTTGCAATGTGTATCTACAGCAATGCCTTGTGGATTACCAAAAACTTCGAGCATAATAACATTTGCACTTTTTCTACCTACACCTGCAAGTTTGGTTAAATCTTCCATATTTTGAGGAACTTTTCCATCAAAATCCTGTAAGATTTGGTTTGCACATTTTTTTATATTTTTGGCTTTATTTTTATAAAAGCCACAAGGGCGGATAAGTTCTTCAAGTTCTGTTAAATTAATATTTGCAAAATCTTTAATTTCCTTACATCTATTAAATAAAGAAGGAGTTACAAGATTTACTCTTTCATCTGTACACTGAGCAGAAAGACAAACTGCAACTACAAGCTCAAAAGGTGTATTAAAATTTAAACTGCATTTAGCATCTGGGTATGTAATTTTTAAAATATTTATTAATTCATTAATATCATTTTTATTCATAAAATAAAATCCTTTCACATTAGTAATATATTATGTCCTCTAAATTATATAATTTTTAATAACATTTGTCAAAAGGTAACATTAATCTACAAAATACATATAATAAACTAAAAGAGTTGGAGGTAACAATATGGGATGCTTTTTCAAAAAAACTTTTGGTGTATGTTTAATAGGATTAGGAGTTGGTATTTTAATGGTATTATTGCTTCCAATCACAGGATGGTTAATAATTATAGGGCTAGCTGTAATTGCTGTTGGCTTTATCTGGTTAGCTTGTTAAAAGGGAGGTACATAAAATGACAATTGTTGTAAAAAAGGTTCCAAAAGCTTTTAGAGGAATTGTTAAATTATTGTTTGGTATAAAAGAAAAGTAGGCAAATACTATTGAAAAAAGAAAAAAATGATGGTATAATCAAAAACGTAAAAAAGGCGTTAAAGTCTTTCGGAAATTTCGGAGGACAAAAAACCTCCGAAAAGTAACTATTAAAATGATATTTACTAAAAAGGAGGAAGCATCATGGTTAAAAAAGAAATCATTTTAAAATGGAAAAAAGACGGCAAAATGTATTCTAAAAAAGTTAAAAGGAGAAAAATATTTGCCATATTCAAAGAATTAGCAGAAAAATTTAGTTCAAACAACGAGATTTCGTTGAAAATGCTAGAAATCATTCCAGCTACAAGTGAAATCGAAGTCAATTGGGATAATAATGCAGACGTAAACTGTATCTATTATACAATTGATGGAGGAGTAACTAAAGGAATACCAGTTATAAGTTCACATAAGTTGGTATGGGGAGAAATGAGAAAATTATGTGCAATTGAAGAAAATAAAAAATGATTTTATGTAAAACAGGCACCGAAAGAATTCGTTCTTTCGGTGTTTGTGGTTATTAAGTAATGTATTTTAAATAATAAAAGTTTGGGGTATAGTTAATTTGGACATATTTTATTAAGTATGGATATAAAAAGTACTATTGCTAAATTACAATAAAAGTAGTATAATTATATATAGTTGCAAGCAAAAAAGTCAGAAGGAGGACAAAAATCATGATTAAGGCAACTATTATTTATTACAAAGAAAACGCAGAATTTCGGCTGGGAGAAAGAGTCAGCTGGGAGTTTAACTCTTTAACCCCGTACGAAAGCAGAATCTTCGTGGATAGAGATTCTATCTTTGAAGGCGTTATTAAAATCAGTGGTACATTACCAGAGAAAATAAGAGAACTCACAGAAATTGTAGCTGGAGTTTTCGAGGATGATTCAAATTTCTTTGAAATGGTAAAGAGAAGAGCTGGAATTCCAATTAAAGAAACAGGAAGGCTAGACATTGTTTTTAATAATGGAAAGACTATCCATGTAAAAAAAGGAAAAGAGGCAGATGAGATATTAAAAGCCTACTTTGACCTTACTTTATTGGAGGGTACAGGAACGGAAGTGAATGCGTAAACTCGTAATAAACTGACTTAAAGGCACATCTAAGCTGGATGTGCCTAATTTTTGTTTTATAAAAAATGAGAAAGTAATTATAACAAATTTAACATTTTCATTTTACAAGCGAATTGAACAGAAATTCAGTCAATTACAATTGACAAATAGCCCCAAACGTTGTAAAATATTGGTATTGTAAAAAAGAGAAAAAGAAAGGTGATATAAAAATGGCAAATGTAAAAGAATTAATGCAAGTTAGAAACGAAAAATTACAAAAAATAGAACAATATGGAATAAATCCACATCCAGAAAGATATGAAACAACACATGAAATTGGTCAAAGTAGATTATTAGAAGACGGAAGCAAAGATATATCAATAGCTGGAAGAATAATGTCAAAAAGAAAAATGGGAAAAATAGCATTTTTAGATTTAAGCGATGTAACAGGACATATCCAACTAGTAATGAAAAGAGATGATTTCCCAGAAGGAGAATACCAAAAATTTCATGAAATAACAGATATTGGAGATTTTATAGGAGTAAAAGGAGAAATATTTACAACTCAAGCAGGAGAAAAATCATTACAAGTATATAGCTATGAGTTTTTAGGAAAATCACTAAGACCATTACCAGAAAAATATCATGGACTAGTAAATCAAGAAGCAATATACAGAGAAAGACATCTTGATTTAATAATGAATGAAGAAACAAAGAAAAAATTTCTTTTAAGATCAAAATTTGTAAGATTATTAAGAGAATTTTTAGATAATCATGGATTTATAGAAGTAGAGACACCAGCACTACAAAACACAGCATCAGGAGCAACAGCAAAACCATTTATAGCTCATCACAATGCTTTAGATAGAGATGTATATTTAAGAATATCACCAGAATTAACACTAAAAAAATTAATAATAGGTGGATTCAACAATATATATGAAGTTGCAAGAGATTTCAGAAATGAAGGAATGGATGCAAACCATCTACAAGATTTTACAATGGTAGAAGGTTATAGTGCATATTGGAATTATGAAGACAACATGAAGTTTATGAAAGAAATGATAACATCTATTTTAGAAAAACTTTACGATGGAAATCTAAATATTCAAATAGGTGATAAGGTTATAGATTTTGGAGGAGAATGGAAAGTAGTTTCATTTAGAGAATTAATTTTAAAAGATTGCGGAATAGATATAGATAAATATGAAACAGCAGAAAGCTTACTTCAAGAAATAAGAAATCAAAAAATTGATCTAGAAGCAGAAAATATAGAAAGTTTAGGTAGAGGAAATTTAATAGATCAATTATATAAAAAAGTAAGCAGACCAAGTATAATAGAACCTACATTTTTAATAAAACATCCTATAGACTTATCACCACTTGCAAGAAGCAATGATGAAAATCCAAATTTAACAGATAGATTCCAATTAATAGTTAATGGACAAGAAATTATAAATGGATATTCAGAATTAGTAGATGCTAGAGAACAAGAAAGAAGACTAATAAAGCAGAGTGAATTAAAAGCACAAGGCGATGAAGAAGCAATGTCAATAGATAAAGAATATATAAGAGCTATGGAATATGGAATGCCACCAATTTCTGGATGGGGACTTGGTGTAGATAGATTTTTACAATTCTTAACAAGTAGTCAAAATATTAGAGATGTTGTATTATATCCACTTATGAGGCCAAGAGATTGGGCTAATGAAAGCGATGAATAAAATTTAATAAAAAGAAGAAGGGACGTACTAAAAAGTATGTCCCTTTGTTATCGAAAATTAACGAAGATGTGTTACTACACAAAATCAATATTTGTTGGAATATTATTCTGGCAGTTTCAACTTATAAAAGTAGTCCTCGAAACAAACTCCAAGGCATGGAAGAAAGTTGAGGTCAGCATTTGCAGGATCTGGCTGAAATCCCATAAAAGGAATGCCAACGGTAGCATCTGCAAAAGTAAATGTTTGGCCGTCTTTAATCCAGTTTACTGCCTGAACATCTTGTGCCCAATTAGGCTTGTGAAGCCAAAGGTTTGTTGGAGTTCGGCAGATAAAATGCCAATGTTTGATATCCTCGTTATCCTTCATTTTGAAGTTACAGATAGCAAAATAAAACTGACCATCTGTAGGAGAGATATCTTTAAAATTTACCTTCTCAACTTCCTGATTAAGGGCAATGCTGTCATTCTGGATACACTTGTCGATATAATCTGGATTGGTTTCGCTGATAGTAATATCACCAGTTCCAAACATCAATTGATGTATCTTTCCAGGGGCATAATATCTCTGATTTACATCAGGATATGTAAGCCCTCTTGCGAAGGCATAGCAGTTTATGTTCGGTGCATGAGTCCAGTCGTAGATATCATCTACGTTAAAGGAATCTGCAATTAACTCTGCCATGTGAATTTCATTCATTCTCCGTCTTCTTTTTTCTAACATATGTAATTCCTCCTTAAGGTGTTCTTATATAAAATATTATACACCAAAAACAAACTTATGTAAACAAAAAAAGAAACTAATTTAAAAAATTAATTTCTTTTAGTTATATTAAAATTCACAATTTTTTGGTGTTCTAGGGAATGGTATAACATCACGAATATTTTGCATACCTGTTAAATACATCATAGCTCTTTCAAAACCAAGACCAAAACCAGAGTGTTCAACACTACCATATTTTCTTAAATCTAGGTACCATAAATATTCTTTTAAATCCATGTTTAATTCTTTCATTCTATTTATTAATTTATCATAGTCTTCTTCTCTTTGACTTCCTCCAATAATTTCGCCAATTCCTGGAGCTAATAAATCTGCAGCAGCCACGGTTTTGCCATCTGGATTTTGTTTCATATAAAATGCTTTAATATCTTTTGGATAATCTGTTACAAAAACAGGTTTATTAAATATTTTTTCACATAAATATCTTTCATGTTCTGTTTGAAGATCAATTCCCCAAGATACTTTAAATTCAAATTCATCATTATGTTTTTCAAGTTCTTTTACAGCATCTGTATATGAAATTCTTGCAAAACTAGAATTAATAACATTATTTAATCTTTCAAGTAAACTTGTGTCTACAAATTTATTAAAAAATTCCATTTCTTCTGGGCAGTGTTCTAAAACATAAGAAAAGATATATTTTATCATTTCTTCCGCTAAATCCATATCATCAGATAAATCTGCAAAACTAATTTCTGGTTCTATCATCCAAAATTCTGCTGCATGTTTTACAGTATTTGAGTTTTCTGCTCTAAAAGTTGGTCCAAATGTATAAACATTTCTAAATGCAGCACTATATGTTTCAACATCTAATTGACCACTAACTGTTAGGTGAGCTGGTTTTCCGAAAAAGTCTTTTGAATAATCAACATTTCCATCTTCAGCTTTAGGAACATTTGCTAAGTCAAATGAATTTACATTAAACATTTCTCCAGCACCTTCTGCATCACTTGATGTTATTAGGGGAGTATGAACATATACAAATCCTTTTTCTTGGAAAAATTTGTGTATTGCATATGATAAAACACTTCTTACTCTAAATACTGCATAAAAAGTATTTGCACGTGGGCGTAAATGAGAAATGGTTCTTAAATATTCAAATGTGTGTCTCTTTTTTTGTAAAGGATAATCACTATCACAAACATTTAGAATTTTTACACTTTTTGCTTGTATTTCAAAAGGTTGTTTAGAATTTGGTGTTAAAATAAATTCTCCTGTAACTTTAATTGAAGAGCTTATTGTAAGTTTTGAAAGTTCTTTAAAATTTGGTAAATTATCAGAAATTACTATTTGAATATTTTTAAAAAAAGAACCATCATTTAATTCTATAAATCCAAAGTTTTTAGAGGCTCTTATTGTGCGAACCCATCCTTGTATTGTTATTTCTTTATTTTCATATTCTTTAGTTTTTTTATACAAATTTCTTACTACTATTTTTTCCATAATATGCCTCCATAGTTTTATTATGCGACTATTATACAAAATTATTATGAAAAATGCAAGGAAATTTGTTTATAATATAATGCAAATTAATCCGCCACTACCTTCGTTAACTATTCTTTCTAAGGTTTCTTGTAATTTAATTTGTGCCTCTTCTGGCATTTTTGCAAGCTTGGTTTGCAAGCCTTCATTAACTAATTCGTGTAAACTCTTACCAAAAATATTAGAATTCCAAATCTTTTTAGGGTCACTTTCAAAACCAGAAAGTAGGTAATTAACAAGTTCTTCAGATTGTTTTTCAGAGCCTACAATAGGGGATACTTCTGTTTCTATATTAGCCTTAATAATATGTAGGCTAGGTGCTGTAGCTTTCAATTTTACTCCAAAACGAGAACCTTGTTTTACCATTTGAGGTTCATCAAGGACTAATTCATCAATAGAAGGAGTAACAATTCCATAACCCTTTCTGTCAACATCTTCAAGTGCTTCGGCAATTTTATCATATTTCTTTTTAGTTAAAGCTAAGTCATTTATAATTGCAAATAAATCACCTTCATTTTTTATTGTAACACCTGTCATTTGTGTTAAAACATTGTAAAATAAATCATTTTTTAATGTAATAGAAATATTAATTTTTCCTGTACCTAATTTAATATTATCAATTTTAGTTTTTGTTATAATATCAGTTTGATTAATTGAAGCACAACAGTTATTTGCTTCTTTTAAAAGCGATATATTGCTAAAAGCATTCATAACACTACCAAAAAGTTCTTGTTTTAGTGGGTGAGAGGTATCAAGGCCATTTATCCATTTAGGAAAAGAAAATCCAATTTGACTTACAGGAAATTCATATAAAATTTTTGAAAATATATTTGTTATATCAGATATATCTAATTTAGCACAATTAATTGGAATTACTGTAGAATTATATTTTTTTGATAAATTTATAGCTAATTCTTTAGTTTCACTAGATTCTGGGTGCTCAGAATTTAAAAGTATTATAAATGGCTTATTAATTGCTTTTAATTCAGAAACAACACGTTCCTCAGCAGGAATATAGTCTTGCCTTGAAATTTCGGTAAAACTTCCATCTGTTGTAATTAATATTCCAATAGTCGAATGTTCTTCAATAACTTTTTTTGTACCTATTTCAGCAGCCTGCTCAAATGGAATTTCTTTATCAGACCAAGGCGTTTTTACCATTCTTGGTTTATCATCTTCAAGATAACCAATACTACTTGGAACTAAATATCCAACACAGTCTACTAAGCGTGTTTTTAATTTTAAATTGTCATCTATTGTAATTTCTACAGCCTCATTCGGAACAAATTTTGGCTCTGTTGTCATTATGGTTTTTCCACCTGCACTTTGAGGGAGTTCATCTTTTGCACGTTCTTTTTTGTAGTCATTGTTTATGTTTGGAATTACAAGTAAATCCATAAATTTTTTTATGAATGTGGATTTTCCGTGTCCTTACAGGTCCTACAACTCCGACATATATGTCTCCTTGTGTTCTTTGGGCTATGTCTTGGTATAATCCGAGATTTTCCATTTTTTTACCTCCTATGTACATTGTTTGTACTTGCTTTTAGTAATTTATATGAGAAAGTTTAGGGTTTATGACATGTTTAAAAAATATTTTTAAAATAAAAAAACATATTGGAGAAAAACCTCCAATATGTTTTGAAATTATTTATTTTTATTGTGTTTGGATTTTATTAATTGTATTATAACAATAAGTGCAAGAATTCCTAATAATGATAATGCTATATATACTTTATGCATACTCTTATCTTTTCCTGTTGGTGGAGTTATTGTTGCTTGGTTTTCTGCTACTGTATAATCTTGTTCAGTAAGCTTTGTAGAAAGAGAAGAGTAGTTATGATTGTTATTTCCTGCTACTGAAACTACAGTTTGAGAAGGATTTGATGTTGATTGATATGAAATTCTTCTTTTTGAACTATTTGTGTATGAAAGAATTTCAGCATCTCCACTATAAGCCATGTCTGTATCATTTCCAAGAAGTTTACTTACTTGCAAATTTACGTTCAGACTACCATTTTGAAGTAGTATAGCATTTTTGTTTTTGTTTAAATCAATATCTATTAGTAGGGCTCTTTGGTTATTGTTTTTTAATTTATCTTGTAGGTCGCTTGATGCAAAATCTGTGTCTTTGTATTGGTTTATAATATCGTCTATATTATCTTTTGATAAATGTGTTACTTTTAGGCATTTAGATTTAGATTTAGGTTTAGATATATTTATTTTTTCTGTATCTGTTATTACATTTGCAGTTTCTTTTCCTGGATTATAGTCAAAGCCATCTGGTATATAAAATAGTAATTTTAATGCTTTAGTATCTGTATAAACAGATGAATTTGTTACTCCTATTGTGTAACGTAAAGTTACAACACTACCATATTGTTTTTTTGATTCTAATGTTGCCATTAAGTGTTTTGGATCCGCTATTTTAGTTGTTTGTGTAAATAATTTTGTACCGTTACTTGCTGTAAGTGCCATTCCTGTAAGGGCAAGTGATGGAGTTAGTGAGTATGATGGTAGTTTTTTTAGGTAGATAGATGGAGCGGTAGTTACTCTAGGATATGTTATACATATATGAAGAATATAATGGTCTACTATTTCCTTACCTTCTTCATCAGTTGTATATACAGGAGTTCTAGTACCATTTGTAGCATGTTCTGGTTCAGCAGAAAACAATTCTATTGGGTGAGGTGCATTAACAGTTATAGTATCAGTTAGTAGATCTGAATTTGTATCAGCTAGTTCTTGTAATAATTTACAAAATGCATTTAATTGATCATTATTTGTTAATTCCATATCTATTGCTTCTGTATATTTAGTATTAGCATATGAAAAATTATTGCTATTTAAAGCATTTTTACTATTTTCAAATCTTGTAGTACCATTTGTTTCAAGTTCATATTTAGTTGTTTTTATAGATAGATTACTAGAAACGTATTTTTGAAAATCGTCAATGATTTGTTGAGAAACATCAGTTAAACTGTTAACTTCTTCGTGGTATTTATGTGTATCAATAAAAATTTTATTATATCTTTGTAAATCTTCATCATCTAAAGAAGCTTTTGAGATTACAGAATATATATGAATATTATTTTGTTCTAGTGACTTTATTTTTTCTGCTGTTTTATCAGTAATATTATCTAATCTTCTATTGTTTTGGTTAATTAGTGATGTATTATTTGGTTCTGCTCTATATATTCTATTTTCTTCTGTTCCATCTGATGTTGGCAAACCATCTGATAGTAAGAAAATATATCTATCTGATGAACCAGCAAAAGATTTTTCACATTTTTCAAGTGCTCCATATATATTTGTGTAATTAAAATTATCTAGTTCTATGGTGTTATCTACAGATAGAGCTTTATTTAGTACTTCACTATTATTTGTTAATCCAACATATCTATAACATGTTTCTGTAAAAACAACAATTCCTATATATATATTTTTGTTTTCGGATAATAAACTAGTTACAATTTTTTGGGCAATTTCTTTTTCAACATTTAATTTTGTTTTTGTTACAGAATTTCCGCTTGAATCTTTTACAGTTACTTTTTCATTCATACTTTGAGAACAATCGAGAGCAAGAAATACTTGTGCAACAGAGTCACCATTGGTTTTGAATATAGTATCTTTAAATGCTTGTGTACTATGCTCGTAATCTTGACTATTATATCTTAATTTTTGTTGTATTTTTTTTGCTTTTTCTAGGGTATCAATTGTACTAATTTCGGCTTTAGAAACAATAGGGTATACATATTGTACAGAATAGTCATGAACACCTTCAGACCAACCACTAGATAATAAATCGACTTCATATGAACCATCTTGACTATTTACTGCAACAGGAGTAGACATTAAGGTATTTCTATCTATTATATTTACAGTAACATCATCATAATTTAGTTTTTGAGATTTTGTTGAATTGGCATCTAAAGCCTCGTTGCCTGGTGTACCAAGTTGAGTGTCAGAAGTAGAGTCAACTATTTCGGCTAAGGTACCTTTTAATTTACGTGATTCTTCATGTTTGCATATATCGGTTTCATCAGAGTTAGTATCATCAGGATGAGTTGTTCCTGGATTTGGGGTGGGTGCTACAGTTCCACCTCCGCCACCTGAGCTAGGAGTTGGTGGGTATGAAAGCTCGGGGCTACCAAAATCCATTCCATAAACAATTCCACTCTGACAAGCCATAAAAGACATCAATAATAATACAATAATTACTTTATTCAATATTTTAAAAACTTTATTTTCCATAATAATTCCCTCCTTAGTAAAGAAGTATTTTTTTTACCACTTATAATTATACTATTTTTTGGCAAAAAAGTCAACAATTAGCTAAAAATAGCGGTTTTTAATCCTGCAATTGACGAAGCAAATAAAAATATGCTATACTACAAATATCAAAACAGAAGAAAGGGTGAAATTATGAAAATAATATATAATGACGAAGAAAAAGAATTTTTAAATAAAATCCAGATAAAAGAAGCTTTAAAAGAAGAAATAGAAAATAGTAGTATTCCAATAATAGGAGCAAAATTCAACAATGAATATCAAAGACTTGATTACGAAATAAAAGAAGATGGGAAAGTATCTTTAGTAAATATAGCATCAGAAGGCGGAATGAAAATATACAGAAGAACATTAATATTTGTAATGGCAAAGGCATTTTATAAAATATATAAAGATGCTAAAATAAGAGTAAACTACCAATTATCAAATTCGATGTTTTGTTCAATAGACAACATGGAAGTAACAGGAGAAATATTAACAAATGTTGAAAATGAAATGAGAAGAATAGTTGCTAAAAATTTGCCAATAACAAAAAAAGTATTAACAAGAAATGAAGCAGAAGAATTATATAAAAAAGAAGATTCATCAAGAGGAAGGTTGCAACTAGATTTAGAAAATAATGATGAAATAAATATGTATTATTGCGAAGATTATTATAATTACATATATGAAGATATTGCAATAAACACAGGAATAGTAAAAGTATTTGACTTAGTTCAATATGATGATGGATTTTTACTAAGGTATCCAAGTGCTATAGATCCAGATACTTTACCTTTATATCAAGAAACCAAAAAGTTACATTGGGCATTAGACGAATATAATGATATACATAAAATACTTGATGTTACAACAATTTATAAATTAAATAATATTATAAAAAATGGAAATATAAAAAACTTAATAATGCTTGAAGAAGCACTTCATGAAAAGAAAATTGCACAAATTGCAGATAAAATTGCAGAAAATAAAAATGTAAAAATGGTATTAATTGCAGGACCATCATCATCTGGAAAAACAACATTTGCTCAAAGACTAGGATTACAATTAAAAATAAATGGGTTAAAACCAGTTACAATTTCAGTTGATAATTATTTTGTAGAAAGACCAGATACACCAAAAGATGAAAATGGAGAGTATGATTTTGAAAATATAGAAGCAATAGATTTAGAATTATTTAACAGTGATTTAACAGCTTTACTAAACGGAAAAACAATAAATTGTCCAGAATTTGACTTTAATGTTGGAACTAAAAGATACAAAGGAAAAACAATGAGCTTAGCAGATGACGAGATTTTAGTAATTGAAGGAATACATTGCTTAAATGACAAACTTACATCACAAATTCCAAAGGAGAATAAATATAAAGTTTATATAAGTGATTTAACAGTATTAAATATGGATAGACTAAATCGTATATCAACAACAGATACAAGATTGATAAGAAGAATAGTAAGAGACTATCAATTTAGAGGATATAGTGCAATACATACTCTTGATTCATGGCCAAAAGTAAATAGAGGAGAAAGGAAAAATATCTTCCCATATCAAGAAACAGCAGACAGCATATTTAATACATCTTTAATTTACGAAATAGCGGCATTAAAAGATGTGGCACTTCCATTACTTTCTGAAATTGATTCTAGTAAAAAAGAACATGCAGAAGCACAAAGATTAATAAATATATTAAAATATTTTGAACCAATTAAATCTGAATATATACCTGCAAATTCATTATTAAAAGAATTTTTAGGTGGAGGATATTTTGAATATTAATTTTTAAAATAAGGAGTTTAATTTTATTATGGCAAGGAACTTTACAGTAATTGATGAAGAATTTATATGTGAAAACTGCGGAAAAAAAGTCCCCAAACTAGGATATTCTTGCAGAAATCATTGCCCATATTGTTTGCATTCAAAACATGTTGATATAAATCCAGGAGATAGGCAAGAAGAATGCAAAGGAGACTTAGAGCCAGTTGGATTAGAAATAAATAATAAAAAAGGATATGTTATTATTTTTAAATGTAAAAAATGTGGTGCAATAAGAAAAAATAAAGCAGCCGAAGATGATAATATGGAATTAATTATAGAATTAAGTAAAAAACATTTAGTATAACAAGATTTTTTAACTACGATACATAAATTTTGTATTGTAGTTTTTTATTTTTAATCAAACGAACAAATATTCTAAAAAAACTATTGACAAAATGCAAAAATATAAGTATAATGCTTGCAGTTAAGTCAAAAATATTTAAATTCAAAATTTATTAAAGTTATTGAAAGGAAAATCATTATGGAAGAAAAGAAAGTTGAACAAATTTTAAAATCAATAGAAAGAAAAATAAACTCAAGAGATAAATTATTAATAAATCTAACTAAAGAAATTGCACTATTAAGAATGGAGATAAAAAAACAAACTAAAGGCACGAATAATTTGTAAATTTTTCGTAAATTCTATTGAAAAAAAAAAAAATTATTGTTATGATAGATGAGAATAAATATAATAAAGTAGACAAAAGGAGTAATTTGTAAAAATGATAGAATTTAGAAACGTTTCAAAAACGTATGATACAGGAACAAAAGCTGTCAAAAATGCTAATTTTTTGATAGAGAAAGGAGAGTTTTGTTTTTTAGTTGGAACATCAGGAAGTGGAAAATCAACATTAATAAAATTAATCTTAAAAGAAGAAGAAGCAACATCTGGAAACATCATAATAAATGGAAAAGATACAACTTTTTTAAAACCAAATAGAGTACCATATTTACGTAGAAGTATGGGAGTTGTTTTTCAAGACTTTAGATTATTACCAGATAAAACAGTATATGACAATGTAGCATATGCAATGTATATTGTTCGTGCAACACAAAGACACATTCGTAGACAAGTACCAATGGTACTATCATTAGTAGGACTAAGCCAAAAAGCTAAAATGTATCCACATGAGTTATCTGGAGGAGAACAACAAAGAGTAGCACTTGCAAGAGCTTTGGTAAATAATCCATCTATGCTAATTGCAGACGAACCAACAGGAAACCTAGACCCAGATACAGCATGGGATATTATGAATTTATTAAATGATATAAACATGAGAGGAACAACAGTAGTTGTTGCAACTCACGCCAAGGATATAGTAGACAAAATGAAAAAAAGAGTTATACATATCGAAAAAGGCGAAATAATAAGAGATGATAAAAAAGGTGGTTATGATGAAATATAATGTATTAACATATTTGATAGGTGAAGGAATTTCAAATATATTTAAAAACAAAAAGCAGGCAGCAACATCTTTTGGAACGATGTGTGTAATAATGATATTTTTTGGAATTTGTTTTATATTAGTTGGTAATTTTAATAACTTTGTAAAGCAAGTAGAAACAAAACAAGGAATACAAGTATATATAACAAATGATTCAACAGATGAGGAAATAAAAGACTTAGGCGAAAAAATAAATGCACTAGATGGAGTAAATACAATTGAATTTGTATCAAAAAAAGAAGCACTTCAGCATATGAAAGACAAACTAGGAGATAAATCATATTTACTAGATGGATATGACGAAAACAACGTCTTTCCATCATCTTATATAGTAACATTAACAGATTTAAGTAAAAGTACAGAAGTACAAAAAGAAATAAAAGAAATGGAAAACATAAAAAAAGTAACAAGTAGTGATGAAACAATAGAAGCACTTATAAAAATAGCTAAAGGAGTAAAAATTGGAAGTTATGTAATAATAATAGCATTAGTAGGAGTAAGCATTTTTATAATTTCAAATACAATAAAACTTACTGTTTATGCTAGAAGAAAAGAAATATCAATTATGAAATATGTTGGAGCAACAAATAGTTTCATAAGATGGCCATTTATAGTAGAAGGTGTAATAATTGGTTTAATATCTGGTGCAATTTCTTTAGCAATAATTGCAGGAATATATATTTTAATAGGACAAAATGCAGGATTTGTTGGATTTTTATCAAAATTAGGACTAAAATTACTAGACTTTAGCGATATGTTTAATCTTATTTTGATTATATACTTGGTATTAGGAGTTGGAATAGGAGTATTAGGAAGCAGTCTTTCAATGAGAAAATATTTAAAAGTTTAAAAAAGTAATAGTTTAGAAAGGAGGAAAAAGTAATGGGCAAAATTTATAAAATAGCAATTATTGTTATGCTAATTTGCACCATTTCTTTTGTTTCATATGCAGCAGATTTTAACGAATTACAAAATCAGAAAAACGAAATACAAGCACAATTAGATGAAAGTAATAATCAACTATCTGATGTTAATGATGAACTCACAGATAACCTAAAACAAATACAAAAATTAGATGAAAGTATTGAAACAACGCAAACTAATTTAGATAAATTAAATAGTGAAATTGAAAACAAAGAAAATGAAATATCAAAAGTTGAAGAAAATCTTGAAAAAATAACAAAAAAATATAATACACAAAAAGAATTATTAGATGCAAGGCTTGTTGAGATGTATGAAACAAATAATACAAATTATTTAGATGTTGTACTTGGATCTAATAGTATATCTGATTTTATATCAACATACTACTTAATTTCAGAATTAACTTCATATGATATGGATTTACTAGAACTAGTGGAAAACCAAAGAAAACAAATAGCAGATAAAAATTTAGAGTTAGATAAGCAAAAAGAAAGTTTAGAAAAACAAAAATCAACTCAGCAAAAAACACAAATAGCACTATCAAATACAAAAGTTTTAAGACAAAATTATTTAGAAAAATTAAGTATAGAAGAACAAGCAGTACAGGCAAAAATAGATGAGTATAATAACCAAATCAATGAAATTGAAGCAGAAATAAAGAAAATAGCATCTACAATCAGCTTTGGTGAAGACTACAAAGGCGGACCAATGCAGTGGCCAATTGAAGGTCATTATACAATAACATCAAATTATGGAATGAGAACTCACCCAATAACAGGAGTTTATAAATTACATACAGGAGTGGATATAAGTGCAACAATAGGAAATGACTTTACAGCTATGGCAGATGGAGTTGTTGTAAAGGCAGGATATAATACAGCATATGGAAACATGGTTATAATAGATCATGGAGGAGGAGTACAAACATTATATGCACATGGTTCTCAAATAATTGCTGAGGTAGGGCAAGAAGTAAAAGCAGGAGATGTAGTTTTAAAGGTTGGATCAACAGGATATTCAACAGGTCCACATGCTCATTTTGAAGTAAGAGTTAATGGATCACCGGTAAATCCACTTGACTATGTTTCTATACCAGAAGGATAAATTACTTTAAGATACAAGAAAGGAATTTTATATTATGAAAAAAAGTTTTAAAATACTAGCGATTATACTAATAGTAGGAATTTGTAGTACATACACAAACATAAGTATTGCAACTAGTAAAACAGATTTACAAAATCAAAAATCGGATTTAAATGACTCTATTTCACAGGCACAAGAAGATTTAAATGATATTCAGCAAGAAAAATCAGATACATTAAATCAGGTTGAAAATCTAATGAGCCAAATATCAGATTATCAATCAGATATAGATGAGTTAGATTCGCAAATAACAAGCTTACAAAATAAAATTAAAGAAGCTCAAAAGCAAATAAAAGCTGATGAAGAAGAATATAAAAAACAACAAGCAGCATTAGATGAAAGATTAGTAACTATGTATGAAAATGGAGATATATCATATTTAGATGTATTATTATCAGCTAGTAGTTTAACAGATTTTATATCAAGTTACTATATTGTGTCAGAACTAACATCATATGATACAGAAATGTTAAAACAAGTAGAAGAAGAAAAACAAAAAATAGAAACAGAAAAAACTGAATTGGAAAATAGCAAAACATCATTAGATGAAGCTAAGAAAAATAAAGAAGCAAAAGCGAGTGCTTTAAAAGTTGCAAAAAAAGAAAAAGAAGCAAAAGCAAGCGAATTATCAGAAAGTGAAAAGGCAACACAAAAAGAAATTGAAGAAATGCTAGAAGATAAAGCGGTTATTGATAAAGAATTAAAAGAATTAGCAAGACAAGAAGCTGAAAGAATTGAGAAAGAAAGAATAGAAAAAGAAAAAAGGGAAAAAGAAGCGGCTGAAGCAGCTAAGAAAAATCAATCAAGTAGTTCATCAAACACATCTAGTGGAAAACACAATTCATCTTCAAATTCAACATCAAATTCAAATAATAATACATCAACACCAAGTGTTTCAGGATTTATTTTCCCAGTTTCAGGATGTAGCAAAGCAAATATAAGAGTAAAAACATTTCCATCATATGCAGGCCATACAGGAGTGGACGTAAATATTAATGTAACAGGAAAAACAGTAGTTGCTGCAAAGGGAGGAACTGTACTTAAATCTGAAGCATTAAAAAATTCAGACGGAAGTTATAGAAGCTATGGAGAGTTCATAATGATAAACCATGGAGACGGAACAGTTACATTATATGCACATATGTTGGCAGGTTCAAGAAAAGTTTCAAAAGGAGATAAAGTATCTCAAGGTCAAGCTTTAGGAATAGTTGGTTCTACAGGAAATTCAACTGGTACACATTTACATTTTGAGGTACAAGTACTTACAAATGGAAGATTCAAAGCAGTAAATCCATTGCCATACTTACCATAATAATTGGAAAAATAAAACATATACAAGAATAAAAAGAAATTTAGCAAATATATAATTATATAAAATGAAATATATGAAAGGAGGCAGTTTAAAGTTACAATAATTTTGCGATTTTAAACAAGTCAAAATGGAAGATAAAAAAAATAGAATTTATAAGACAATAATGTTAGTTGCTTTAACAGCATTTGTTACATTTATGATAACAGCAGTTTCAATGTATTCATATTATAGCGAAACTTCAATAAAATCCCTTATAGGAAATGTTACAACAAGTGTAAGTGAAGAAAAAAGCAGTTCTACAGACTTAGAAAAATATTTAAAAAAGATAAAAACAACAATAGATAAATATTATTTATGGAATGACAAAATTGATGAAACAAAATTACAAGAAGGAGCAATAAAAGGTTACGTAGAAGGGCTAGGAGATGAATACACTGAATATATTCCTGCAAGTGATATGGATGAATATACTCAAAATATAACAGGAAATTTTGTTGGAATAGGAATTTATATGATAGCAGATAAAGATTCTGGAAGAGTAGTGGTCTATTACCCAATCCCAGAAAGCCCAGCTGAAAAAGCAGGAATAAAAGCAGGAGATTTAATAGTAAGTGTAGATGGAACAGAATATACTGCAGATGATTTTTCTACTATTGCTGATTACATAAAAGGAAAAGAAGGAACAACAGTAAAACTTGTAGTTGAAAGGGATGGAGAAAGACTAGATTTTGAAATAAAAAGAGAAAAAATAAACACAAACCCAATAACAATTGAACTACTAGAAAATAATATAGGATATTTAAAATTGCCAAGTTTTGATGAAGGAACAGCAAAAGATTTTGAAGAAAAAGTAAAAGAATTACAAAATAAAGGTGCAAAAAGTTTAATAATAGATTTGCGTAATAATGGAGGAGGTATAGTAAATGAAGCAACTGATATAGCAGATATGTTATTAGATAAAGGTCAAACAATAATTTCGACTGTTGATAAAGACGAAAAGAAAGAAATAACATATTCTGAAAAAGACCCAACATTTACAATGCCATTAGTAGTATTAGCAAATGAAAATTCAGCAAGTGCATCAGAAATACTTGCATGTTCACTTCAAGATAATGAAAGAGCAAAAATAATAGGAACAAAAACATATGGAAAAGGTGTAATTCAAACATTATTATCTTTACAAGATGGAAGTGGTTTAAAAATTACAACAGAGGAATACTATACACCAAAAGGAACAACAATACACAAAGTAGGAATTACTCCAAATGAAGAAGTAAATTTACCTGATACAGTAAAAAGCATATATTCAGTAACACGAGATCAAGATACACAACTTCAAAAAGCAATTGAAGTATTGAAACAACAATAGAAAATAAAAGATAAAAAATAAATAAATGAAAGGAATAAAAAATGAATTTGCCAAATAAATTAACAGTATTTAGAATTATACTTGTACCTATAATGGTAATAATACCATTTTTAAATATACAAGGAACCTTTTTAGAAATCCCCATTACATATCTAATAATAGATTTAATATTTATAATAGCATCAATAACAGATAAATTAGATGGAACAATAGCAAGATCAAGAAACTTAGTAACAACATTTGGCAAATTCCTAGATCCAATTGCTGACAAAATATTAGTGCTTGCAGCATTAATAATGCTTGTAGAATTTGGAAAAATTCCAGCATGGATTCCAATAATAATTTTATTTAGAGAATTTGTAGTTTCTGGTTATAGACTAATTGCTTCTCAAAATGGCGGAGAAGTTATTGCTGCATCAATTTGGGGAAAATTAAAAACAGTAACACAGATGATTGCAATAATATTAGCATATATAGATATTGGAACTTTTGCGGAATTTTTAAAAGCAGACATTACGGGTGTACATTTAGTAATTAATATATTTACGACAATAATGATGGTAATATCAGTTATAGCAACTATTTTTTCTGGTTGGGATTATTTAAAAGATGGAAAAGATTTATTAAAAGATAAATAGAAGGTGATGATATGACAATAAAAGAACTATTAAATCAAGCAGTAATAATGTTAAAAAACGAAAACATAGATGCACCGAAAAATAAAGCGAGAATGTTATTGCAGGCAACTATGAAAAAAACAAGAGAATATTTAATGATATATGACACAAAAGAAGTCACACCAGAAGAAAGAGATAAATATATAAAAAATGTAAAAAGACTTATAATGGGAGAACCTTTGCAATATATAACAGGAAGACAAGAATTTATGAAACTGAATTATCTTGTAACTAAAGATGTCTTAATTCCAAGACCAGATACAGAAATCTTGGTAGAAGAAGTTATAAAAATTGCCGAAAATATTAGCAATCCTGTAATTTTAGATTTATGTACAGGAAGTGGTGCAATTGCAGTAGCACTTGCAAAATACGTGAAAAATGTACATATTTATGCTGTAGACATAAGTCCAAAAGCACTGGAAATGGCTAAAAAAAATGCTGAATTAAATGGGGTAAAAAATAATATAGATTTTATAGAATCGAATTTATTTGATAAAATAAAAGACAAAAAATTTGATATTATTGTTTCTAACCCACCATACATAGAAACTGAAACGATAAAAACTTTATCAAAAGAAGTTCAAAAAGAACCTAAAATAGCACTAGATGGTGGAAAAGATGGATTAGATTTTTATAGAAAAATCGCAGACAACAGTTATAAGTTCTTAAACAGACAGGGATATGTATGTTTGGAAATAGGATATAATCAAAAATTATCTGTAAAGAAAATTTTGGAAAACAAGAAAAGATATGTAAATTTACGTTGCATTAAAGACTTATGTAAAAATGATAGAGTAATTATTGCACAAATAGGGTAACTGGAAAAGAAAATTTGAATTCTTTTCCAGTATATTTTTTTTGCTTTATGCAATAATAAGATATGTAAATTAGATAATTAGTTATTAATAATTAACAATTAGTGACTAAATATTATTAATTATCTACAAATAATTAATAATTATACATTATCTAATTTACCTAAGCACAAATATAAATTGCGAATAATATCAAAATTTTATATTGGATTATTCACAAAAATAGGAAAGGATTGATACAAAATGAAAGTTGATGAATGTATGTGTCAAGACGTATGCTTTGTAAAACCAAATTGCAATGTATATGATGCAGCTAGAATAATGAACGAAAATCATGTTGGTTGTATTCCTGTATGTGATGACAATAAATGTGTGGTAGGACTTATAACAGATAGAGATATAGTATTAAGAACAGTTGCATGTGATAAAAATACAAAATCTACGCCTGTTAGTGAAATAATGACAACAAATGTATGTACTTGTGGATGCAAAGAAGATGTAAAAACCGCACAAGAAACAATGTCAAAAAATCAAGTAAGAAGAATTCCTGTTGTTGACGAAAAGAACAAAATAGTTGGAATATTAACAATGGGAGACCTAGCTCGTAATGGTCAAAAAATAGGAGATCAACAATTTACGGAAACAATTGAAGATATTTGTGATTGCAAGGGTTCAATAAAAAATTATTGCTAGTATATTAAACTAGTCATAAATTATAAGCCTCTTAATATAATTATAGTAAATTATATTAGGAGGTTTTTTATGGAGGTACAAGTAAGCAAAGAAAATATATGTATTAATAAGCTAATTACAGAAAAAAAGGAAATAATTTTCGTAAGTAACGATATTATAGTTCCAGACTCAAAACCAGATATTTTAAGTACAATAAACGTTTCTGGTAACATATGTTTATATAAAAAAGAAATAACAGAAGATAAAGTAAAAATAGATGGAGCAGTAAATACATATATAATGTATTTACCAGATAGTAAGGACGATAATTTAAGGGCTTTAAACTGTAATTTGGATTTTTCTGAAAGTATAGCTGTAAAAGGTGCAAGAGAAGGAATGTATTTAAATACGGATTGTATAATAAGAGACATGGAATGTAAGGTTATTAATGGAAGAAAAATAAATGTAAAAGCAAGTTTAGAGGTAAATATAAAAATATATTCAAATGAGGATATACAAATAATAAACAAAATAAACAATATTGAAGATATACAAACTTTGCAAAAAGATTTTGAAATAAATTCATTAATAGGCACAGGAAAAACATCGGTATATGCTAAAGACACATTAAATACAGATGCAAAAGACGAGATTGCAGAAATCCTAAAAGTTGATATAAATTTAGTAGATAAAGATATAAAAATAAGCTATAACAAAATTTTGGCAAAAGCAGAAGCAGAAATAAAAATAATGTATTTAACAGAAGATAATAGAATTGGAAGAGTTGTTGGAAAAATACCTGTAGTTGGATTTATAGATATTCAAAATATATCAGAAGAAAATATATGTGATGTAAATTACGAAATAAAAAATATGTTATTTAGATTAAATCCTCCAGAAGAGCATTCGATATATGTAGAATTAGAAATAGAAGAAAATTGTATGGCATATGAAAATAAAAGAATAAATTTAATTCAAGATTTATATAGTCCAACAACTAATTTAGAATTTTCACAAAAAAGAATATCTACTTCAATAGAAAAAAAAGAAAACTTAAAAGATATAATGGTAAAAGATCAATTACAAATACCCGATATTTCTGATGGAAGTTTGTTGGATGTGGAGATAACACCAAGTTTGTTAAATACACAAATAAATGATTCTGAAATAACATATTCAGGAGATTTAAATATGAACTTTATTTTTACAAATGACAGCACAATAAATTCAAGAAGTGCCAAAATACCTTTTGAATGTAGTGTGGATAATGAAAACAGGAGTAATGATATAAATGTAGATACAGAAATATCTATAAAAGAATCAAATTTTGAAATAAATGCCAAAGGCGAAGTAAGTGGAAAAATTGAGATGGAATTTTTGGCAAAAACAACTAAAAATGAAAGTATGTGTATAATTGATAATATAGAAGTCGTAGAAAACAAGGAAAATTTAGATGACGAAGATTACAGTAGTCTTATATTATACATAACAAGACCAGGAGATACTTTATGGAAAATAGCAAAAGGATTTAATACGACTGTAGAAGAATTAGTAAGAATGAATGGAATTCAAGATGAAAATAAAATAGATGTAGGACAAAAAATATATATTCCTAAATTTAATTATGTAAAAAAGGAAAAAAATGAAAATGCAAGAGAGCAGGCAATCGTATAAAATCTATTCAAGAAAAAGATTAAACATAATAAGAAATAAAAAAGAAAATAAAAACAAAAAAAGTATAATATATATAAATATACTAATTGTTTTGGTAATTAGTATATTTGTATATTTTAGGATTACAAAAGCAATAGAACCAATATTTAGTACAATTTGCAAAGAAAAGGCACATGAAATTGCAACAATAGTTACAAATGAAGAGGCTACAAATGTAATGAAAAAATATAAATATGAAGATATGTTTAATATAGAAAAAGATAATGAACGGAAATATAAAAATGATTGGTGCAAATATTGGTACAATAAATGAGATAACATCAGGTATTGCAGTAAATATACAAAATGCACTTGAAAATTATCCAAAATCAAAAGTGAAAATAGCACTTGGAAGTCTTACAGGAGTTAAATTTCTATCTGGGATAGGACCTGATATAAAAATAAAGTTATCTTCAACAGGAGAGGTGAATACAGATTTAAAAAGTGAGTTTATGGAAAAAAGTATAAATCAAACTGTACATAGGGTATATTTGCAAATTGATTGTACTGTAAATATTTTAACTCCATTTGAAATAACAAAAACAGATGTATCAAATCAAGTATTATTAATAGAAAATGTTATAATTGGAGAATCTATGGGGTCAGTAATTTATAGTCAGTAAAATTGCTTAGGCACAAAAAAGGTTGCATAAAGCTAATGGTTAATAAAATATGGATTAACTAGTGTATAAAATAAATTGACATGTTATGTAAATTATGATATCATATATGTGTTAAAAATCTGATGAATTGCAAACAATAATGTCTCGAACACATTAAGGAGGATAACGAGAAAGTGAGGCAATTATCAGTCTAATTAGGCATTGCAAAAACAAAAGCAAAAGGAGAAAATTATGAGTACGGTATTAAATTTCAGCACAAAAAATTATTTAACAGAAGCAATCAGAGCAGGACAGAGGGAATATGCTGGCTTTTCACATTCTGAGGGTGATGCTACTACATTACTTTTTAGTGATGTTGAAGCAGAAACTTTAGATAATTTGTGCCGGGTAATCTCTAAAAATTACGAGAAAAAAGGAATCAAATTAACTGAAGAAGAGGCATACATGTTAACACAGAAAATCAACACAAGTAAAGTATGTATTTCCGAGGAAAGTAAAAAAATTGTACTTAAAAGTGCTTATGAATGTCTCGAAAGTTACGGGACTTTAGGAACAAAAACCATTATGGACGGCAAAATCAACACCAGCCATTGGTTGGGACACTGCTTGTGGGAAGCAAAATTATCCCGTAATTTAGCAGAAAAGCTGGGGCTTGATGCTAGAAGAGCTTTCAATTATGGACTTCTCCATGATTATGGAAGAAAAGCTTACCAGGATGTAAGACATATTACAGCAGGATTTGAAAGACTGAGTACTATTGGCTGGAATGATGAGGCAATAGGTTGCCTTACACATTCATTTTTCAATGGATGCAGGAGCTCATGGAATGATGAACCAGAAGAAAGCTTCTATGTTGACGATAATGGAAATCCATGCTGGAAGAAGGGCTATTCTAAAGATGATGTTTCCGCTTTTTTAAGTCATTACAAATTTACATTATATGATTTAATTTTAAATGTATCTGACTTAATGGCAACAAGTTACGGCATTGTATCTCCAAAAGAAAGACTGGATGATATTGCTAAGAGACGAAAAGCGTTTAGCCCTGTAAACAGAGGATTTTTCTTGGCGGAATTCGGAAATAAGTTAATCGAATTAACACAATTAATTGGCGGAACTGTGCCAGAGGATGCGAAAGAAAAGATTGTTGCTAAAAAGGGAGTTTCTTTGGAAGAAATTCAGAATAAATTCGATAGAGCATCAAAAATTTTTTGGGCAGAATATAATAAATAAGTCCATCTAAATCTCATAATAAAAAATACCGAAGCTATAATTTTTGTGGCTTCGGTATTTTGTTTTTTATAATACAAGCAAATTTATTGATATGAAAAAAAGACTTATATTTTTTGAAAATAATTATATTTAAAATTAAATTAAATACTATCTAAAGCAAGTTCAATCATCTTATTTAAATTACTTTCTCTTTCTTCAGTAGTAGCATGAGAATCTTTAAAAATAGAATCAACAACAGTCATAAGACAACTTGCATTTTTTCCAAGTTTATAAGCATTATACAAAAGAGCAAAAGCTTCCATTTCAACAGAAACGGGTTTTAGATCTTTTGGAATTCTATTTTTATATTCATCTAATTTTAATATATATTCATCAAAAACCTCAGAGCAAACTGTATTTCCAAAGATTAGGTTTATATCTTTTTCTTTAGCAGTTGCAATAATTTGATCATTTAAAAGTTTACTTGAATTTACAACATGACAGTTTTCACTTGCAAAAGTAAGAGCATAATTTCCTTCTGTGAAAACTTGATTACTAAGAATAATATCAAACATATTAAGTTCTGGTACTAGTGCACCGCAAGAACCGATTCTTATTATATTTTGTACATCGTAAAACTTAAAAAGTTCATATGAGTAAATTCCCATACTAGGCATTCCCATACCAGATGCCATAACAGTTACCGGTTTTCCTTTATATGTTCCTGTATAAGCATATATTCCTCTTACATCATTTACTAATTCGTAATTTTCTAAAAATTTTTCTGCAATTAATTTTGCTCTGTTTGGATCTCCAGGCATAATTACATTTTTTGCAATTTGATTAACATTAGCATTATTGTGTGGTGTTCCCATAATAATTACCTCCTTGAAAGTATTATACCCAAAAGTAGAAAAAAGTCAAATAATATTGAAAAATTGATTTATTTTAAATAATGTAGCGTTACAAGTTGTTAATTTTAAATAAACTATTGCAAAATACCAAAAAAGATATTATAATAGCATAGTAGATTAAATTTAACACCAAAGTTTCCTAAAGCGATTTTAGGAAAAAAAAAACCAAATTTATTGGTAGTTAAAATTTTAATCTTTTTTTATTTAAAAGAATTAAAAAATTTGGTTTTAGAAAAGGAGAAAATATGAACACAAAATACATATTTGTAACAGGAGGAGTTGTATCAGGATTAGGAAAGGGAATAACTGCAGCATCACTTGGAAGATTATTAAAAAACAGAGGATATAAAGTAACAATACAAAAATTTGATCCATATTTAAATGTAGATCCAGGAACAATGAGTCCATATGAACATGGCGAGGTATTTGTAACAGATGATGGAGCAGAAACAGACCTAGATTTAGGACATTATGAAAGATTTATAGATGAAAATTTAACAAAAAATTCAAGTGTAACAATGGGTAAAGTGTATTTATCTGTACTAGAAAAAGAAAGAAGAGGAGATTACCTTGGAAAAACAGTTCAAGTTATACCACATGTTACAAATGAAATAAAAGAAAAAATATATAGCTTTGAAGATACAGATGTTGATATTGTAATAACTGAGGTTGGAGGAACTGTAGGAGATATAGAAGGTCTATCTATAATAGAGGCAATTCGTCAAGTTGGATTAGAAAAAAATAAGGAAGATGTATTATATGTTCATGTTACACTTCTACCATATATATCAGGTTCAAATGAAATAAAATCAAAACCAACTCAGCATTCTGTAAAAGAATTACAAAGTTTAGGTATTCAACCAGACATACTAGTATGTAGAGCAGAACAAGAAATTCCAGAAAATATAAGGGAAAAATTAGCTCTATTTTGTAATGTTAGAAAAACAAGTGTTATTCAAAATAAAACAGCAGATTGCTTATATGCAGTTCCATTAATGCTTGAAAAAGAAGGACTAGCAAGAGAAGTTTGTAATCATTTAAGATTAGATAGTTTTGTTCCAGATAACTCAAAATGGGAAGAAATGGTACAAAATATAAGAACAATAAATCCAGAAGATAAAATAAAAGTTGCAATAGTAGGTAAATATGTACAGCTAGAAGATTCATATATATCTGTAGTTGAAAGCTTACAACATGCTGGATTTGCAAATAAGGTAAAAGTTGAAATTGAAATGGTAGATTCTGAAAATATTGATAAAAGAAATGTAAAAGAAGTTTTATCAAAATATAATGCAATTGTAGTTCCAGGAGGATTTGGAAATAGAGGAATTGAAGGAATGATTGAAACTATAAAATATGCAAGAGAGAAAAAAGTACCATTTTTAGGAATATGTCTTGGAATGCAAATGACAGTAATAGAATATGCAAGAAATGTATTAGGATTAGAAGATGCAAATTCAGCAGAGTTTAGTCAAGATACAAAAAATCCAGTAATTCATATAATGGAAACTCAAAAAGATATAAAGAAAAAAGGCGGAACAATGCGTCTAGGAAGCTATCCATGTATATTAAAAGATGGAAGTTTAGCAAGCAAAGCTTATGGAACAAATAAAATAGATGAAAGACATAGACACAGATTTGAATATAACAATGAATATAAAGAAAGATTAGAAAATGCAGGTCTTATATGTTCTGGAACTTCACCAGATGGAAGTTTGGTGGAAATAGTAGAAATAACAGATCATCCATATTTTATTGCAGGTCAATTCCATCCAGAATTAAAATCAAGACCTAATAGACCAGCACCTTTATTTGTAGAATTAATAAAAGCTGCAAAAAATATGATATAAAAAAACTAAAGGGAGTAAAAAGGAGAGATAAATGGAGCTAACAATAACTGAATATTTCTTATTATTTATGATATATTCTATTGCAGGTTGGTTACTAGAAGTAACTTGTAAGCTTATAGAATACAAAAGATTTATAAATAGAGGATTTCTAATAGGTCCATATTGCCCAATATATGGATGGGGAGCAGTTTCAATAACGTTTTTATTATATAGGTATTCATATGATCCACTTATTCTTTTTATGATGACACTTCTTACATGTTCTGTTTTAGAATATGCAACAAGTTGGGTTATGGAAAAGGTATTTAAAGCAAGATGGTGGGATTATAGTAAAAGAAAATTTAATATAGATGGTAGAGTATGTTTAGGAACAATGATTCCATTTGGTATTTTTGGAATGATACTTACCTATGTTACAAATCCATTAATAGTAAATGGATTAAATAAAGTAAATCCTGTAACTTTAAATATTATAGCAATAATTTTATTAATAATTTATTTAGTTGATAATGTGCTTTCAACAATTGTAATATTAGGATTTAGAAAAACAACAGTTCAAGTCGGTAGAGAAGGAAGACAGGATAATACAGAACAAATTACAAAGAAAGTAAGAGAAATTTTAAGTTCAAAATCTTGGATGTACAAGAGACTTGTTGACGCATACCCTAAATTAGTTGCAATTAAAATAAAAATAAAAGAAATAAAAGAAGAAGTAAAAGAAAATGCAATAGAAGTAAAAAACAGTATAAATGAAAAAGCACAAGATGTAAAAAATACTATAAGTGAAAAAAAGGAAGAGGTAAAAAATTCAATTTCAGAAAAGACGGATGAAATGAAAAACTCTCTAATTGAGACCAAAAAAGCAGTTGTAGATGATTGGAATAGTAGAAAAAGAAGGGCGAAAATTTCATTAAAATTAGGAAAAAAGAAAATACAAAAAAGATTTACTGGAGATAAAAAAATATAATATTATTACATTTTTTAGGCCGGTTCATTTTGGCATATGTTCAAAAATGAATCGGTCTTAATAGTGAAAAGACAATAAAAAGGGGAGACGTAATTGAGCAATTTAAAAACATATATAGAAAAGCTAAAAATAGAAACAGAAACAATGTCAGATATAGAAAAATTAAGATATGTGTATATTGAACTTGGAAAAAGGTTTGTTTTTGATTTGGATTTTTCATTTGGAAACTCTAAGGCAAAACAAAAAATATATTATAAAAGTGGAAGTAAAGAAGCAATTGAAGAAAGTTTAGAAAACAATATTATTATTTGTAAAACTATTGCTAAAATCTATGAATATATAATGAATGGTTTAGAAATAAAGATAAAAACAATAGTAGAAGAGAGTGATTATAGAAAATATCCACATGTATATAATATTTTAAAAGGAAAAGATGGAACAATCTATATATTTGATTTACAAGAAGATATGAGAAATATTAAATCATGTTTAAGAACAAAATATTTTGGAATTTCAATAAATGATGAATTAAAGCAAATAGTAAGCAGATTAGATTTAGAAAAAATAGATAAAAAAATTGGCTATGTGTCACATAATAAGTGGTATACAGATGAGTATTTAGAACTGATAAAAATTAATATGAATTATTTTTCAGATTTTAGAAAAAAGGTAGAATTTGTCCTAGAAGAAGTAGAAGCATATACAGATAAGAATATAGGTTATGCAGATAGAAGATGGAGAATGGAAGATATAATAGGTTTGAATGGTAAAGATGGATTACTTTTTTCTGGAGATGAAAATAGCAAAATTCATATAGTTGATTGTTACAAAGAAACTAATAAAAGAAAAAACTACAAAATGGCAATTGAAGTAGAATCAAAAGGCTGTCAAGATATATATGTATTTTCAGAAGAAAAAAATCAGTTTGTAAAAATGAATTTAGAACAATTTGCTAATATGGTAGAAGATGGATGGATTAATATGAGAGGAATTCAAGGTCTAAAGCAAATATTAAGAAAAAGAAAACAGGAAAATCAATTAAGGTAGAAGGAGAAGAATAATGTTAAATCAATTTTCAAGAACAGAATTATTAATAGGAAAAGAAGGAGTGGAAAAATTACATAATGCAAAAATTGCTATTTTTGGACTAGGTGGAGTAGGCTCTTTTGTGGTTGAAGGATTAGTAAGAGCAGGTGTAGAAAATTTTGTATTAATAGATGACGATAAAATTTGTTTAACAAATTTAAATAGACAAATAATTGCAACAAGAAAAACAATAGGAAAATATAAGGCAGATGTTGCAAAAGAAAGAATTTTAGAAATAAATCCAAATGCTAAAGTAGAAACATATCAAGAATTTTATATGCCAGGTTCTAATTCAAACATTTTAACTAAGGATTTAACATATGTTGTGGATTGCATAGATACAGTTACTGCTAAAATAGATTTGGTTGTAAATTGTAAAAAATTAGAAATACCAATAATTTCAGCAATGGGGACTGGAAATAAATTAGATCCTTCAAGATTTGAAATTACAGATATTTACAAAACTAGTATATGTCCTCTTGCGAAAGTTATGAGAAAAGAACTAAGAAAGAGAAATATAGATAGTTTAAAAGTTATTTATTCTAAAGAAGAACCAATAAAACCAGATGATAACAGTTCTAGTAGTTGCAAAACTAATTGTATTTGTCCTCCAGGTACGGCTAGAAAATGTACAATTAGAAACCAAGTTCCAGGAAGTATTTCATTTGTTCCTTCAGTTGCAGGATTAATGATTGCAGGTGAGATAGTAAGAGAGATTGTTTACTAAAATGTGAAAGTTTTGTGAATTAGCACACAGTTATTGACATTGCTAAAATAAATACTATATAATAAACGATGCACAAAAAATTAATTTAAAGATACAACTAAAATGCTTGAATAGTGTAGTGGTATAAATTAAAAGAAAGGAAGGAAAAAATGATAAAATTATTGAAAAACTTAGGCAAAAAAGAATGGATGTTGGCTATAATATGTCTAGTACTAGTAGTGGGTCAGGTATGGCTAGAACTAAAAATGCCAGATTATATGTCTGAAATAACAGTACTTGTACAAACAGAAGGAAGCGAAATGTCTGAAATTGTAAAAAATGGAGGATATATGATAGGATGTGCTTTTGGAAGTTTAGTGTCTGCAATAATCGTAGGATATATAGCATCTGGAATATCTGCAACATTTTCTATGAAAGTAAGAAAAAAATTATTTAATAAAGTTGGAAATTTAGCAATGAATGAGATAAAAGGATTTTCAACAAGTAGTTTAATAACTAGAACAACAAATGATATAACACAAATTCAAATGCTAGTTGCAATGGGATTACAATTAAGTATAAAAGCACCTATTACAGCAGTTTGGGCAATAACAAAAATATTAAACAAGAGTTGGCAGTGGAGTACACTAACAGCAGTGGGAGTTGTTGTTTTATTATCTGTAATAGCAATTTTAATGGCAATTGTAATGCCTAAATTTAAAATAGTTCAAAAATTAATAGACAAAATAAATGAGGTAACAAGAGAAAACCTTACAGGAATAAGAGTTGTGAGAGCATTTAATGCCGAAAAATATCAAAAAGAGAAATTTGAAGAAGTAAATACCAAACTTACAAATCAACAATTATTTAACCAAAAAGCATTTTCTGTTCTATCACCAACTATGTATTTAGTAATGTATTTCTTAACTTTAGGAATTTACTTTATAGGAGCATATTTAATAAGAGATGCTGGAATGGCAGACAAAATAGGAATATTTGGTGATATGGTTGTATTTAGTTCATATGCTATGCAAGTTATAATGTCATTTTTAATGCTTGCTATGATATTTATGATGGTACCACGTGCACAAGTTTCAGCAAACCGTATAAACGAAGTTTTAGAAACAGAGATTTCTATAAAAGATGGATCTATCGATAAAAAGACAAATGATGAAGTTGGAACAGTAGAATTTAAAAATGTAGGATTTAAATACCCTGATGGAGAAGACTATGTTTTGAAAAATGTATCCTTTAAAGCAAATAAAGGTGAAACAATAGCATTTATTGGTTCTACAGGTGCTGGTAAATCAACTTTAATAAATTTAATTCCAAGATTTTATGATGCAACAGAAGGAGAAGTTTTAGTTGATGGAATAAATGTAAAAGAATATAATCAACATTTTTTACATGATAAAATAGGATATGTATCACAAAAGGCGGTAATATTTAATGACACAGTTGCAGGAAATGTAGCTTATGGAGATAATGGAAAAGGTAAAATTTCAGAAACAAAAGTAAAAGAAGCAATAGAGGTAGCTCAAGGAAAAGAATTTGTTGAAAAAATGGAAAACAGCTATAATACACAAATGGCTCAAAGCGGAACCAATGTATCTGGAGGACAAAAACAAAGAATTTCAATTGCAAGAGCTATTGCAAGAGACCCAGAAATATATATTTTTGATGATAGCTTTTCAGCTTTAGACTATAAAACAGATAGTATATTAAGAAAAGAATTAAAAAAATATACTAAAGAAGCTACAACCTTAATTGTTGCTCAAAGAATAGGAACGATTATGAATGCAGACAAAATATTAGTACTAGATGATGGAAAAGTTGTAGGAATAGGATCTCATAAAGAGTTATTAAAAACTTGTGAAGTCTATAAACAAATAGCACTATCACAATTATCAAAGGAGGAATTAGATAATGCCTAGAGGAGGACCAATGGGTAGAGGTGGAGACCCAACCGATAAAGCAAAAGACTTTAAAGGAGCAATGAAAAGGCTTTTTTTAGAATTAAAACCTTTTAAAATATTAATATTTATAGCAATAGTTCTAGCAATACTAGGCTCTATAATGTCTATAGTTGCTCCTAATAAACTATCAGATTTAACAGATAAAATATCTGAAGGATTAGTTGTAAATAAAGATAATATGCAAAGTTTATCTGAACAAATACAAACAAATTTTAAGACCCAAGACCTAAAAGAAATTGAAATTGATGGAACTAAAATAAGCATAGAAGATCAAACAAGGTTTATGGAAATAATGAGCACAATGAAAGAAGAAGATACAGCTGCAGATTTATATTCAAAATTAGATGAAATGCCAGATAGTATAAAAAAAGTTGTAGAACCTAAAATGGATATGGCAGGAGTTAAAAAAATTGCAATTACTTTAGCAACTCTATATATTTTAAGTGCCTTATTTACATTTATACAATCAATTGCAATGACAGATGTTGCAAACAAATTTGCAAAAAGTTTACGTTCAAGAATTTCGTGTAAAATAAACAAATTGCCACTAAGATATTATGACAAACACTTAATAGGAGACATTTTATCAATAGTAACAAACGATATAGACACAATTGCACAAAGCATGAATCAATCATTAGCAACTTTGGTTAGTAGTGTAGTTCTATTTTTAGGAACAATAGTAATGATGTTCTATACAAACTGGATAATGGCATTGACAGCTATTGGAGCTAGCTTAATAGGATTTATATTTATGTTTGGAATACTTGGAAAATCACAAAAATACTTTGTTGCAAGAC
Source organism: uncultured Clostridia bacterium (assembly GCA_934141475.1). Lineage (GTDB taxonomy): Bacteria > Bacillota > Clostridia > TANB77 > CAG-508 > CAG-269. The sequence goes on along the minus strand of CAKPCG010000005.1, from coordinate 40,883 downwards.
AGGTAGAACTAGGAAAATTAAATGGACACATTGAAGAAATTTACTCTGGATTAAATGTTGTAAAAGCATATAATGGAGGAAAATTAGCAAACGAAAAATTTGATGTATTAAATAAAAATGTATATGAAGCAAATAGAAAAAGTCAATTTTTATCAGGATTAATGCAACCTTTAATGAACTTTATAGGAAACTTTGGTTATGTTGCTGTATGTATAGTTGGAGCAATATTAACAATGAAAAACATGATTTCATTTGGTGTAATAGTTGCATTTATTACATATGTAAGACTATTTACTTCACCACTTTCTCAAATGGCACAAGCAATGACATCACTTCAATCAACAGGAGCTGCAAGTGAAAGAGTATTTAAATTTTTAGATGAAACCGAAATGTTAGATGAAAGTAAATTTACAAAAAAATTAAATAAAGAAACAGCAAAAGGAAATATAGAATTTGAAAATGTGGTATTCCAATATGATAATAATCCAAAACCTACAATTCAAAACTTTAGTGCAAAAGTAAAATCTGGTCAAAAAATTGCAATAGTAGGACCAACAGGAGCTGGAAAAACAACACTTGTTAACTTACTTATGAAATTCTATGATATAAATTCAGGAGAAATAAAAATAGATGGAATATCTACAAAAGAATTAACAAGAGAAAATATTCATGACTTGTTTACAATGGTTTTACAAGACACTTGGCTATTTGACGGAACAATTAGAGAAAACATAGTATATAACACTGAAAATGTGACAGATGAGCAAGTAAAAGAAGTATGCAAAGTTGTAGGACTAGACCATTTTATAAAAACATTACCAAAAGGACTAGATACAAAACTTTCAGATAATGACGAAGTATCAGCAGGACAAAAACAATTACTTACAATAGCAAGAGGAATGCTAAACAAAACACCATTTTTAATTTTAGATGAAGCAACATCTAATGTAGACACTAGAACAGAAGAACTAGTTCAAAAAGCAATGGATAAATTAACAGAAGGAAAAACTTCATTTATTATTGCGCATAGATTATCTACTATAAAAAATGCCGATTTAATTTTAGTTATTAATAATGGTAATATAATTGAACAAGGAAATCATGAAGAATTAATGGAGAAAAAAGGATTTTATGCTGATTTATATAATAGTCAGTTTGAGTTGTAATTATTTAATGAGAAGATAATGTTAGTATAAACTTTTAGTACGAAAACTCAAAGATAAAAAAATGGTAATATATTGTTATAAACATAGTAATTTTATAAAAAAGAAAATAAATTAAAACGTGCAAAATAGCCTATAATAATGGGTTTATTTTGTGCGTTTTATTTTAATAGCGTTATATACCAATGAAAAATGGAGGAAGAAAAATGATTTTTAATGAAAAATTAAAACAAAAACAAGGTATTACATTAATAGCACTTGTTGTCACAATAATAGTATTATTAATACTTGCAGGAATAAGTATAGCAATGCTAACAGGTCAAAATGGAATATTAAACAGAGCAACAGAAGCCAAAAATGCAAATGGAACAGCCCAATTAGATGAGAAAGTAAAGCTAGCAGTAGCAGAGGCTGTATCTAATGGACTTGGAACAATAACAGATGATAATTTAAGAGAAGCACTTAATAATAATGTTGAATCAGGAAATTATGATTTAAAAGGAGATTCTAAAGATGGATGGACTATAAAAACAGTTGACAAAACATATAATATAAGTGGAAATGGAGATATAACAGGAGGAACAGAAGATGATGACAAAGGTAATACTTCTTTGGATGGAATATATAGTGAAGGAGGAGTAACAGAAGACCAAATAGCACCAAATGATTTATTTGAATATGAAATATTAAATAATACGTCACAAGAAGGAGAAAATACAGATTTGCCAACTAAAACAGCGAAAATAACAAGAATAAAGGAAGTATATTGTAACCATAGGGGTGCAAGAAAAGATGGAGATGATGTAGAGGTAGAAGGAGATACTAACTACGAAATAAATTATCCTGGAATAACAGATACTTTAGTAATACCATATAAGGTAAAACTAACTAATCCAGATACAGGTGATGAGGAATTATATAGAATTACAGAAGTAAGTTTGATGTTTGTATCAGGATATGGCGATGGATATTGTACTTTACCTAGTATAGAAAATATAATATATCCTAATACTGTAACTGAAATTGGATACAATGTACTTTATGATGAAATAATATGTGCTGAACACAAATTGAAAAGAATAATATTATCAGATAATTCAGTTAATAATATATAGGAAAAAATTATCCTTAAAAAGGAAGATATGAAAATGGTTATAATTTACAGTATACAAAAATGAAAGAAATTCTAAATAGAAGAAATGTCAATTGAAAAGTTAAATGCAATTTTGTAAAGGAAATGATAAAAAATCAAAAAAACTATTGCAAACAACCAAAAAATATGTTAATATATGAAAGCTAGCTTAATTCAAAGTTCAAAAATTAATTAATTCAAAAAAATTTAATCAAAAGGAGTTGATATCTAATAAACTATGCAACCTACCTCAAAATACAAGGAGGAAAATGAAGAAAAATAAAATACAAAAAATTATATCAATAAGTTTAATTTTAATATTTATTATATCAATAATTAATTTAAATCAAAAAAGTTATGCAAATATAACACTACACAATTGTAAGGGAAATATAACAGTTTCAAATGTAGATATGGGAACATATTTAATTACAATTGAAAATGGGTATATGGTATATGAATCATCTGTTATAAATGTTATACCAACATATAAAGATGGTGATTGGACTATAGAAGACCAAAATATCATCGCAAAGGGAAGTATTCCAACAATTACCAAAACAGTAACAGATGATACAAAAATAAAAGACAATTACAGTACAGCAGATGAGATAAATTATAAAATAAAAGCAGATATTCCTAAATATTTGGAAAATAGTTTATCAAATAAAATTTATATAAGTGACAAAATGGACAATTCATTAAATTTAAAAGAAGATACATTAACAGTATGTGGAATAACAGATGGAAATGAAGCAGAATCTATAATGGGATATAATATAAAATTTGATACAAAAAGACCAAACTCAGAAGAAAATGTAACATTTTTAATGGATTTTGATTATGATATCATAAAAAAATACAAATCAATAGAAATCACTTACAAAGCAAAATTAAGTAAAGATAGTAATTTAAACCTAGAAAAAAATGAAAATAACAACTTAGCATATATAGATTATTCTAACAATCAATATAATGAATTTGGCTTACAAACTCAAAAATCAAATCAAATTACAGTATATACTTATGGGATTGAATTAAAAGTTGTAGACAAAGAAGATGCTGATATTTTACTCCCAGGTAGTATATTTGAAATACATGATGGAGATGGAACATTTTTGGAATTTATTAAGGGAGAAGATGGAATATACTATTTAGCCGAATCAAGAGAAGAAGGTGCAATAACCAAGCTTGAAGTAGATTCTAATGGAAAATTATATATAAAAGGATTAGATGAAGGAATTTACAAAATAACACAAGTAAAAGCCAAAGAACGGTTATTATATAGCATCAAAAACATTTAATGTAGAAATTTTAGACAACGATTTAAATGGTAAGAAAGATAATGACTATGAAGTTGTTGTTAAAAATACTAAAGGATATATACTACCAATAACTGGTGGAAATGGAATTAAATTCTTAATCATATCTGGTACAATTTTAGTATCTATAGGAATAGTTTTATTTATTTCAGTAATTTTAAGAAAAAAAGAAAATAATACAAAATAAAGGTAGGTTGCATAGTTTATTAGATATAATAAAAAATGAAAAGAAAAGAAATAATTATCTCAATTATTCTTATTTTAGGTGGAATAATTTTAATTGTATATCCTAAAATAAGTAATTATTTTATTCAAAAAAATCAAAATGAAATTATAAAAGAATATAAAGAAGAAATACTATCCAAAGAAGAAAAAGAAATTGAAGAAAAATTTGAAGAAGCTTATCTTTATAATAAGAGTCTAATAGATAATTCAAAAATAGAAAAACAATACAAAGAAATATTAAATATAGAGAAAAATGGTGTGATGGCATATATTGAAATTCCTAAAATAAGTTTATATCTTCCAATATATCACGGAACAGATAAAGAAACATTAAAAAAAGGAATAGGCCATTTAGAAAATAGCTCATTTCCAATAGGTACAAAAGATTCTCACTCTATACTTACAGGGCACACTGGAATGAAAATTGCTAAATTATTTACAAGACTTACAGAATTAAAAAAAGACGATTATTTTTATATTTATGTATTAAATAAAAAATTAAAATACAAAATATATGAAATAAAAACAATTCTTCCTGATGAAACAAATGAATTACAAATAAAAGAAAATAAAGATTTAGTAACCTTAATAACTTGTACACCATATGGAATAAATACACATAGATTATTAGTTATGGGAGAAAGGGAAGAAAATATAGAATATATAAATGAATATGAGTCCAAAGATAATGAAGAAGAAATACAAGAAAATTTTTGTTGCATTTTATTAAAGAAGATAGTAAAATATATAAAAAAAGTTAGGAGGAAAAGATGAATATATTAGCAGTAGGAGATATAGTAGGCTCAGTTGGAGTTAAAGAACTTCAAAAAAAACTTCAAAAAATAAAAAAAGACTATAATATAGATTTTGTAATAGTTAATGGTGAAAATGCAGCAGAAGGAATGGGAATTACAGAAAAAAATTTTAATGACATAATATCTGCAGGCGCAGATTGTGTAACAATGGGAAATCATACATGGGGAAAAAAAGAAATATTTAAATTTATAGATAATCCCAAACTAATTAGACCTGCAAATTACCCAAAAGAGGTATGTGGAAAGGGATATAATATTTATAAATGTAAAAATAAAAAAATAGCGGTTATAAATGCTTTAGGAAGAGCGGAAATAAACATATTAATAGATAATCCATTTTCTGTAGTAAAGGAAATTGTAGAAAAGATAAAAAATGAGGTAGATATTATAGTACTTGACTTCCATGCAGAAGCAACTGGAGAAAAAAAGGCAATGGGATATTACTTAGATGGAGAAGCAACAATAGTTTTTGGAACACATACACATACACAAACAGCTGATGAACAAATTTTAGAAAAAGGAACAGCATTTATAACAGACATAGGTATGACAGGACCAAAAAATGGAATACTTGGAATGTCTAAAGAAGTGGCTTTAAAGAGATTTACAACATCTTTACCAGAAAGATACAAAATAGAAACAGGAGAAGGAATGCTTAATAGTATATTATTTGAAGTTGAAGATGAAACAAATAAAGTAAAAAGAATAATTAGAATAAATAATTAGGTAAATTATATAATTTAAATCTAGTTTAAAATAAAAAAATAAAAAAAGTATTGAATAAATACTATAAATTGTGCTATAATAGCAAAAGTTGTAAATTTATAAGGAGGAATTAAAAAATGAAAGCTTTAAGAAAAACAAAAATTGTAGGAACAATAGGACCAGCTAGTGAAAACAAACTAGAAGAATTATTTGATGCCGGATTAAATGTTTGTAGAATAAACTACTCACATGGTAGTTGGGATGAACAATCAGAAAAATCTGAAACAATAATGAAAATAAGAGAAGAAAAAGAATTACCAATCCCAATGTTACTAGACATGAAAGGTCCAGAAATCAGAACTGGAATGCTATACACAGGAAAAAATACAAAAATTCAATTAAAAGATGGACAAAAATTCACACTAGTAAATGATGATATAGAAGGAAACGAAGAAAAAGTTTCTGTAACATATAAAGATTTATACAAAGATGTAAAACCAGGAACAAAAATCTTAATAGATGACGGAGCAATAGAATTAAAAGTTGACGAAGTTGTAGGAAAAGACATTGTAACAACAGTAGTTCATGGAAATGGATTAGGAAGTAGAAAAACAATGAATTTACCTGGAACAATAATAAGATTACCAGGACTTGCTGAAAAAGATATAGAAGATTTAAAAACAGCATGTGAACATAACTATGATTTCGTAGCAATATCATTTGCAAGAAATTTAGATGATATAAGACAAGTAAGAAAAATATTAGATGAAAATGGTGGAAAAGATATCCAAATAATAACAAAAATAGAAAACGTAGAAGGATTATCAAACTTAGATGATATCTTAAACGAAGCTGACGGACAAATGATAGCTCGTGGAGATATGGCTACAGAAACAGACTTCACAGAACCACCAGTAGTTCAAAAAAGAATAATAAAAACATCTAACAAAATATACAAACCAGCAATAACAGCTACACAAATGTTAGAATCAATGACACATCAACCATTACCAACAAGAGCAGAAGCATCAGACGTAGCAAATGCAATATTCGACAGAACAAGTGCAATAATGCTATCTGGAGAATGTGCTCAAGGTGATTACCCAGTAGAATGTGTTGAAACAATGGTAAAAATTGCAAACAGAGTAGAACCAGAAATAAATTACTGGAAGAGATTTGATGAAAACAAAGACATCGAATTATTATCATATGAAGATAAAGTTGCATATTCAGCATGTGTATCAGCAAAAGTATTAAATGCAGATGCAATTGTATGCTATACAAATACAGGAAAAACAGCAAAGAGATTAGCTGGATTAGGAGCTGGATGCCCAATTTTAGCAATAACAGACAACAAGAGAACATACCGTCAATTAGCATTAGTATGGAACGTTACACCAATATTAGTTGAATCTGGAAAAGATATAGATACAACAATCGAAGCAGGAATAGAAAAATTAAAAAATAAAGAAATTCTTGAAAGTGGAGATACAGTAGTAATTACTGGAGGAAGCCAAATGTTACCAGATGCTACAACAAGCAAAACAATTGGTGGAGTTTTAAAAATATAATTAAAGAAAATTGAGATACTATTTTTGAATAGTATTTCAATTTTTTTTGAGTTAAAAAATTGAAAATATCATTATCTGTAAAATTATAGTTGTAAGAATTTTTTTTATTAAAAAGTTGAAATAAAAAACTAGGTATGGTAATATAAAATCGAAAACAAAGGAGGATAAGATGATGAACTAAAAGTTGATGAACATCCGGGAAAATTAGAGAAAATAGATGAACATACTTGGCAGATAAATAGTATAGAAGATTTAGTTGCATTTTCTTATGAGGTAGATTCTGGTGCAAACAGTTATGAAGGAGATACAGTAGAACTAGGTAGAAGCCTATGGTTTAGTGGAGAAAACAATTCTTATAGAAATGAAAATGCAAAGTATAAACAAACATCATCAGGTTATGTTCCAGACGAAAATGGATATACAACTATAAAAAATCTAGTAACCAGTGGCGATGGATTTATAGGAATTGGAAATGAGAAAAATAGAAACAACATCAGGAAAGCAGTTAAAAATTGAAAATTGTGAAAATAATGAAGACATATCATCAAGATCAGCTACGCGGAGGTATATGTGCAGAAATAAGCAGCGAAAACATTGAAATTAGCTTATGCAAGAATAATGGTAAAATAGATAAAAGAGTAAACGAATCTTCGGGATATTATGCTGCAGGAATATTAGCAATTTAGAAAATGGTAAGCCAATATTTGAATAGCATGACAAAAGACTAAAAAACAAACAATTTTTGCAAAAACAGTTGTAAAATTTTAAAAAAATTGATATACTACATATATCAATTTTAAAAGGAGGAAAAAATATGGAAGAAAATAAAATTGAAGAAGTAGAAAACATAGAAGAAGTAGGAAACGAAACAGAAGGAATAAAAATATCAAGTGATGTAATAGCAGTAATAGCTGGTGTTGCAGTATCAGAAGTACCAGGAGTATTTGGTATGGCAGGAGGATTTGCAGGAGGAATAACAGAAGTTTTAAAAGGAAAGAAAAATCTTGCAAAGGGAATAAAAGTAGATGCAACAGGAAATAAAGCAAAAATTGATGTAAACATAATAGTAGAATATGGAGCAAGAATTCCAGATGTAGCTTTTGAAATTCAAAATAGAGTAAAAACAGCAGTAGAAAATATGACAGGACTAAAAGTAGAAGAAGTAAATGTACATGTACAAGGTGTTAATACAGAAAGTTTAACAGAAGAAAAAGAAGAAAATGAAACAGAGGAAAGTAGCTCAAATAATGAAGAAAATATCTAAAAGATAAAAAGAGCTATTATTGAAAGGATGATAATAAAATGAAGAAATTAGACAAGGTAATATTAGCATTATTTTCAGTACTAATGTTTCTACAATCAATATTAGTAATATGTATAATTCTTGGATGGGTAAAAATAGGAACAGTAGGAACATTATTAGGGTTAATATTAACAGGAAGCCAAACATCTAAAATTGTGCTTGGATTAGAAATAGTATGCTTATTATGTAGCATAAAGTGCATATTTTTTGATTCATCAGAAAATGAAAATAAAAAAGCTCAAGGAGTTTTAATGCAAAATGATAATGGAAAACTTCTAATTTCTAAACCAACAATAGAAAACATAGTTCAATCAGTTGTAAAAGGATTTGAAAGTGTTGAAGATGTATCTGTTGATATTGATTTAGACACATTAAACAACTTAATTGTAAATGTTAACCTAGTTGTAAGTAAAGATGTAATAATAAAAGAAATCACTGTAAATATGCAAAATAAAATAAAAGAAGCAATAAAGAAAACATCTGACCTTGAAGTAAAAGAAGTAAACGTAAAAATAAAAAATATATCAGACGATAAATCAAAAGACAAAGAATAAAGAAAAATAACATAAAATTTAGAAAGGGATATTTAGATGGAAAGTTTGAAAGATTTTTGGAACAACTACAAAGGAGCAATAATAGGAATAGTACTTGCAATATTAATCTTAATAACCAGATTATACAATCTAATAGTTGCAATTATATTAATAGTTATGGGAGCATTTGTTGGAAATTATGTGCAACAAAACAAACAGTATGTCAAAGACAAAATAAAACAATTTATAGACAGAATGTAAGGGGTAAAAAATGAAGAGATCAGAAATAAGAGATTTAACATTTAAATTAATATACAGTTTAGAGATTCAAAAAGAAGAAAATTTAGATGAGCAAATAGAATTATATATAAAAAACAATGACATAACAGAGCAAGATGCAATAGAATACATAAATGATTGTATACACGGAATTAAGAAAAATGAAGAAGAAATAAACAAAATAGTAGAAAATTCTTTGACATCTGACTGGAAAATAGACAGAATTTCTAAAATTAATTTAAGTCTATTAAAGCTTGCAATATATGAAATAAAATACAAAGATATCCCATATAAAGTAGAAATAAACGAAGTTGTCGAGCTTGCAAAAACATATGGAGAAGAAACGTCAAGTAAGTTTATAAATGGAGCTTTGGCAAAAGTTGTTAAAGAAATGTAAAAATGTGGGCAAGTCTTAAATAAAAATTTAAGATTTGTCCTTATTTTGAATAAAATAGAAGAGGTGAAATAAAATGAATTATGAAGCAATGGCAGTTAGTGTTTCAGATTTAAATTTATATATAAAACAAAAAATAGCAGGAGATGAGGCATTAAATGCAGTTATTGTAAAAGGAGAAATATCAAATTTTAAAGCACATTACACAGGGCACTTTTATTTTACCTTAAAAGATGAAAAATCTTTAATAAAATGTATAATGTTTAAAACATATAGTGAAAGAATTAATTTCAAGCCAAAAGATGGAATGAAGGTAGTTGTATTAGGTGGAGTGTCTGTTTTTGAAAGAGATGGAATATACCAAATTTATGTAAAAGCAATGGAAGAACAGGGAGTTCGGAGATTTATATACTGCATATGAAAAACTAAAAGGAGACTTGGAAAAAGAGGGACTTTTTGATGTTTCACATAAAAAGAAAATACCCTTAAAACCAAGAATAATAGGTGTATTATCTTCAAAAACAGGAGCTGTAATAAAAGATATAATAAATGTTTCTACAAGAAGAAATCCCAATTGCTATATAAGACTTTTACCAGTGCCAGTTCAAGGACCAGGAGCTGCAAAAGAGATTGTAAATGGAATTCAAACAATGAATGAAAAAAAATTGGCAGATGTAATAATTTTAGCAAGAGGAGGAGGCTCTTTAGAAGATTTATGGCCTTTTAATGAGGAAATAGTAGCAAGAGCAATATATAATTCTGATATACCAATAATTTCTGCGGTAGGGCATGAAACAGATTTTACAATAGCAGATTTTGTTGCAGATTTAAGAGCACCAACACCATCTGCAGCGGCAGAACTTGCAAATCCAGATACATATGAGTTGAAAAATAAAATAAATACATTAAAAGAAAGAGCTAGAATAAGTTTAAATAAAAAAGTAGAATTAATGAAATTAAAATATACTAATTTAACAAAATCAAAGGTATTTTCGGATCCTATGCAAAATATGCAAAATAATTATATAAAATTGGATGGATATATAAAGCAAATGGAAAATGCTATAATAATTAAACAAAAAGATGTAGAAAAGAGATTTCAAAGTAGTGTGTTAAAATTAGATGCTTTAAGTCCATTAAAAACATTAAGTAGAGGATTTTCTATAATAGAAAAAAATGGTAAAATGGTAAAATCTAATAAAGAACTAAATTCAGGTGATGAAATAGATATAAAATTATCTGATGGAAATAAAAAAGCAAAAATAATGTAAATTATAGAAAGAAAAAATTATGCTGAAAGGAAAGAAAAATATGGAAGAAAATTTTGAAACAAAAATATCAGACTTAGAAAAAATAGTTGCAGAACTTGAAAAAGGTGACTTAAGCCTTGAAGAATCTGTAAATAAATTTGAAGAAGGAATGAAAATTTCTAAAGACTGCAGTAAATTATTGGAAAACGCAGAAAAAAGAATAACTCTCATATTAGAAAACAATGGTGAAATAAAAGAAGAAAATTTTATTGCTGAAGAATAAAATAACATAAAAATAGAAAAAAAGAAGATAAAAATAAAAAAATAGTAATAAGAGAAAGAAAATAAAAATATCTTCAGTAAAGAAATAAAGGGACATGGTAAATAATAGAAGGGAGGAAGCTGAATGCTAAAATAGCATAAGCTGTAATATATGGATGTTTTAACACAACTAATACACAATAAATATATATGGGTGCCATTTTTTACATGGCTTGCAATACAAATATTTAAGGTTATATGGGATTTAGTTGCAACAAAAAGACTAAATTTTAAAAGAATTATGGGAGCTGGAGGAATGCCAAGTTCACATTCGGCAATTGTTATGGCAATAACAGTACTAGTTGGAAAAGACGTAGGCTTTGATAGTTGGGCTTTTGCATTATCACTAGTATTTTCTTGTGTTGTTATGTATGATGCAGCAGGTGTAAGAAGAGCTGCTGGAAAACAAGCAACATTGTTAAATAAAATAATAGAAACTCCAGGACTTACAGGAGTCCAAGTACAAGAAAGGCTTGTAGAAGTTTTAGGTCATACACCATTTCAAGTATTTGTGGGTGCGTTAATTGGAATTATAGTAGGGAGTATATTTTAAATGAAAGTAGTAGTAATAGGTGGAGGACCAGCAGGTATGATGTCTGCTATAACATCAGCAGAAAACGGAAATGATGTTATATTATTAGAAAAAAATAAAAGTTTAGGAAAAAAACTATTAATAACAGGTAAAGGAAGATGTAATATTACATCTTCTTTGCCGATGGAAGATTTTATAAAAAACACACCAGGAAATGGAATGTTTTTATATAGTGCATTTAATAGTTTTACAAATCAAGATATAATACAATTTCTAAAAGAACAAGGATTAGAAGTAAAAGAAGAAAGAGGAAATAGGATTTTTCCTATAACAGATAAATCTCAAGATGTACTAAATTGTTTTGAGAAAAAGTTAAAAAGTTTAAAAAATGTAAAAATTATATATCAAATGCCTGTAGAAGAAATCATTATAGACTCAAATAACAAAGTTATAGGAGTAAAATGCAAAAATAATGACATAATAAAAGCAGATAAAGTAATACTTGCAACAGGTGGAAAAAGTTATCCATTAACAGGTTCAACAGGAGATGGATATGAAATGGCAAAAAAACTAGGTCATACAATAGTAAATATAAAACCATCTCTTGTACCACTTGAAACATATGAACAAGATTTACACCAAAGTTTACAAGGATTAAGCCTAAGAAATGTAAAAATTAAACTTGTAGATGAAAACAAAAAGAAAGAAATATATGAGGACTTTGGAGAAATGTTATTTACACATTTTGGAGTATCTGGACCCGTAATATTAAGTGCATCAGCCCATTTAGTAAGATATAAAAATATAGATGAATTATTAAAAAACAAAAAAATTAAACTTCAAATTGATTTAAAACCAGCCTTAACAGAAGAAAAATTAAATGATAGAATTTTAAGGGATTTTGAAGAATTTAAAAATAAAAGTTTCAAAAATAGTTTAGATAAACTATTACCACAAAAATTAATCCCAATAATAATTGAATATTCTGGAATAGATAAAGAAAAACAAGTAAATTCTATAACAAAACAAGAAAGACTGAACTTAATTAAATTATTAAAAGGATTTAAAGTCACAATAAAGAATTTTAGAAAAATAGAAGATGGAATTATTACAGCAGGAGGAATAAACATAAAAGAAGTAAATCCTAAAACAATGGAATCTAAAAAAATTGAAGGACTTTATTTTGCAGGTGAAGTTTTGGATGTAGATAGCTATACAGGAGGATTTAATTTACAAATTGCATATTCAACAGGTTTTGTAGCTGGAAGTGAAATTTAATTATGTTTACAAAAAAAGTATTGACAAATTAAAAAAATGGGTATAATATATATACCATAAAATTGCGATGAAGATGCAAAGGTAGCAAAGGTTACTACAAGAGAATAAGGGTCGTCGGCTGTGAGCCCTTTTAGAAAACATGCTAAATCCGAAACACATTGGAGCAATATTTTAAAGAGGAAAGGTTTTAACGGTAAAACTTTCAAGCTTGGGTGGTACCGCGGATATAATATAGAAATTATTATTCGTCCCTGCATTTTTAGCAGAGGACGTTTTTGTTTTATCTGCTAAACTAAAAACTAAGTTTAAAGGAGAGATGCCAAATGAGCAAATTTAAAACACATACATGTAATGAAATATCATTAGAAGATGTAGGAAAAAAAGTTAGAATAGCAGGATTTGTAGAAACAATAAGAGATTTAGGAGGATTAGTTTTTCTGGATATTAGAGATATGTATGGAATAACACAAGTTGTAACATCTAAAGATTCACAAGATGTAGACGAAGTATCTCATATTCCTATAGAATCGGCTGTAACAGTATATGGAGCAGTTAGAAAAAGAGCAGAAGAAACAAGAAACCCTAAATTAAAAACAGGAGAAGTTGAAATTTATATCGAAGAAATCAAAGTTTTAGGAAAAAGAACAAAAAACTTACCATTTGAGGTAAACTCAAATCAAGAAGTAAGAGAAGATGTTAGATTAAAATATAGATATTTAGACTTAAGAAGTCAAAAATTACAAAATAACTTAAAAATGCGTGCAGAAGTATTACAATTTTTAAGATCACAAATGATAGAACAAGGCTTTTTAGAAGTGCAAACACCAATACTTACGAGTTCATCACCAGAAGGAGCAAGAGACTATTTAGTTCCAAGTAGATTACATCCAGGAAAATTTTATGCACTTCCACAAGCACCACAACAATTTAAACAATTGCTAATGGTTTCTGGAATAGACAAATATTTCCAAATAGCACCATGTTTTAGAGATGAAGATGCAAGAGCAGATAGAGCACCAGGTGAATTTTACCAACTAGATATGGAAATGAGCTTTAGTACGCAAGAGGATGTATTTGAAGTTATAGAGCCAGTAATGTATAATACATTTAAAAAATTTTCTAAAAAGAGAATTGCAAAATATCCATTTCCAAAAATAACATACAAAGATGCAATGTTAAAATATGGTTCAGATAAACCAGATTTAAGAAATCCTTTGTATATAATTGACTTATCAGAATTTTTCTCAAAATGTACATTTAAAGCATTTATTGGAAAAACAGTAAGAGCCATAAAAGTAAGTGGACATATGTCTAAAGGATTTCATGAAAAAATGCTAGAGTTTGCAATGAAAATTGGAATGAAAGGGCTTGGATATTTAGAAGTTCAAGAAGATTTAAGTTTTAAAGGACCGATTGATAAATTTATACCAGAAGAACTAAAAAAAGAGCTTTTAAGCTTGGCAGAATTAGAAAAAAATGATACAATATTTTTCATAGCAGACACAGAAAAAAGAGCAACAGAATTAGCTGGTCAAATAAGAACAGAACTAGGAAAAAGACTAGATTTAATAAATGAAGATGAATTCCAATTTTGTTGGATAATAGACTTTCCTATGTTTGAATTAGATGATCAAAATAAAATATCATTTAGTCATAACCCATTTTCAATGCCACAAGGAGGATTAGATGCCTTAGAACATCAAAATCCACTTGATATATTAGCATATCAATATGACATAGTATGTAATGGTATTGAATTATCATCAGGAGCTGTAAGAAATCATGACATAGAAATAATGTTAAAAGCATTTAATATGGCAGGATATACAGAAGAAGAAGTAAAAACAAAATTTGGAGCCTTATATACTGCATTTCAATTTGGAGCTCCACCACATGCTGGAATTGCACCTGGAATTGATAGAATGCTTATGTTACTTACAGATTCAGAAACAATAAGAGAAGTAATAGCATTTCCATTAAATAGTAAAGCAGAAGACTTAATGATGGGAGCACCAGGAAATGTAAAAAGACAACAACTAAGAGATGTTCATATAGAAGTTTTAAAGAAGTAAAAAAATTATAAAAATTTAATTATTAGGAGGTAAAAAATGAAGGTTAATAAAGAAGAATTGTTGCATATTGCAAATCTTGCCCAACTAACATTAAAAGATGACGAAATAGAAAATTATTTAGAAAATTTACAAGATATCCTAAATTTTGCAGAGGTTGTAAATAATGCACCAGTTGACGATTTAGCAATTACAATTGGTAGCAATGAAGCTAAAAATAGATTTAGAAAAGACGAAATTAAGGTATTTGAAGACAATGAAGCTTTACTTGCAAATGCTCCATCAAAGGAACAAAATATGTTTAAAATACCAAAAGTTATAAATTAACATAAATTTAAAAATAAAAAACTGAACTTAAATAGAACAAGGAGGTAAAGTTTGAAAAGTAATTGTAAAATACAATATTTTAATCAAATTTTATGCCTTGAAAGAAAGGAATGTTGATAAAAATGGATATAACAGAATTAACAGTTCATGAATTACAACAAAAATTAAAAAACAAAGAAATTACAATAAAAGAAATAATGGAAAGTTATTGTAATAGAATAAATGAAAAAGAGCCAGAAGTAGAAGCTTTTGTAACAACAAGTTTAGATGAAGCAAAAAGTAAAGCTGAGAAAATACAAGAAAAAATTGAAAATGGAGAGAATTTAGGAGAATATGCAGGCATTCCAATAGGAATAAAAGATAATTTATGTGTAAAAGGAACAAGAACAACATGTTCTTCAAAAATGCTAGAAAACTTTGTTTCTCCATATGATGCAACAGTTATAGAAAAATTAAAAGATGAGAATATAATATCTTTAGGAAAACTAAACATGGATGAATTTGCAATGGGAAGTTCAACAGAAAGCTCATATTTTAAGAAAACAAAAAATCCATGGAACTTAAATAAAGTTCCTGGTGGTTCATCAGGAGGTTCTGCAGCAGCTGTTGCAGCAAATATGGTGCCTTGGGCATTAGGTAGTGATACTGGTGGAAGTATACGTCAACCTGCATCACTATGTGGAGTTGTAGGATTAAAACCAACTTATGGTTTAGTTTCAAGATATGGTTTAGTTGCATTTGCATCAAGTTTAGACCAAATAGGACCTATTACTAAAGATGTTAGAGATAGTGCCATGCTTTTAAATTTAATAGCAGGTCATGACGAAAAAGATACTACATCAGAAGATATAGAGAAAAAAGATTATACAAAGGCTTTAAAAAATGATGTAAAAGGCTTAAAGATAGGTGTTCCAAAAGAATTCTTTGGAGAGGGTATAAATGATGAAGTTAAAAAAGAACTTACAAAAGCTATTGAAACATACAAAGAATTAGGAGCAGAAGTAGAAGAATTTTCATTAGACGTTGCAAAATACGCTTTAGCAACATATTATATAATTGCTTGTGCAGAAGCCAGTTCAAATTTAGGTAGATTTGATGGAATAAGATATGGATATAGAACTCCAAATTATTCTAATTTAAAAGAAATTTACAAAAAATCAAGAAGTGAAGGATTTGGAGCTGAAGTAAAAAGAAGAATAATTCTTGGAACTTATGTGCTTTCATCAGGTTATTATGACGCATATTATAAAAAAGCTCAACAAGTTCGTACACTTGTATCAAATGAATTTAGCAAAGCATTTGAAAAATATGATGTAATTCTTACACCAACATCACCAGTTACAGCTTTTGATATTGGAGAAAAATCAAACAATCCATTAGAAATGTATTTAGCAGATATTTGTACAGTTTCTGTAAATATTGCAGGAATTCCAGCAATTTCAATACCTTGTGGAGTAGATGGTAAAGGCATGCCAGTTGGAATGCAGTTAATTGGTAATAAATTTGAAGAAGAGAAAATATTAAATGTAGCATATACTTTTGAACAAAAAGTTAAGTTTAGAGATAGCTTTAAGCCAGAATTTAAAAAATAGAAAAAATATTTTATTTGGAAAAATATAAAATCTAAAAAGGAGGAAAACAAAAATGTCAAGAGAAGACTATGAAGTAGTAATAGGACTAGAAGTACATGCAGAATTATCAACAAAAACAAAAATATTTTGTTCATGTCCAACATCATTTGGAGCTAGTCCAAATACACATACATGTCCAATATGTATGGCAATGCCAGGAACGCTACCTGTTTTAAATGAAAAAGTTGTTGAATATGCGGTAAAAGCAGGATTAGCAACAAACTGTGAAATTTCAAGAAATAGTAAAAATGATAGAAAAAATTATTATTATCCAGATTTACCAAAATCATATCAAATTTCACAATATGATCAACCACTTTGTGAACATGGATATATAGAAATAGACGACAAAGATGGAAATAAAAAGAAAATTAGATTACTTAGAATTCATATAGAAGAAGATGCAGGAAAATTAAACCACGATGAATTTGGAGGTGGAAGTTTAGTAGATTTAAATAGAGCTGGAGTACCTCTAATAGAAATGGTTTCTGAACCAGATTTATCTTCACCAGAAGAAGTAGATAAATACTTAAAAAAATTAAAATCTATTTTGGAATATATAGAAGTTTCAGATTGCAAAATGCAAGAAGGATCTTTAAGAGCAGATGTAAATGTATCTGTAAAAAAGAAAACAGATACAAAACTTGGAACTCGTACAGAAATGAAAAATATGAATTCATTTAGAAGTATAACAAGAGCAATTGAATATGAAGTAGAAAGACAAATAGATGTATTAGAAGATGGAGGAGTAATAGAGCAAGAAACTCTAAGATGGGATGATGTTTCTGGAAAAACATTCCCTATGAGAGATAAAGAAGATGCTCAAGATTATAGATATTTCCCAGATCCAGATTTAGTTGCAATTAAATTATCTGAAGAATATATAGAAAATGTTAAAAATAACTTACCAGAACTTCCAGAAAGCAGATATGAAAGATACAGAAATGAATATAATATGTCTGAAAAAGATGCTGGAATAATAGTATCTTCAAAATATTTATCAAACTTATTTGAAGATGCAAGTAAAATATGTAAAAACCATAAAGCAGTTAGCAATTGGATTATATCTGATATTTCAAGAATTTTAAATGAAAAAGAAATGGAACCAAGAGAAATACCATTTACTGCTAAAGAACTTGCAAATTTAGTAATTTTAATTGACAAAGGAACAATTAGTTCAAGTATAGCCAAAAAAGTACTAACAGAAATGTTTGAAAATCCAAGAGAGCCAGAAGAAATTATAAAAGAAAAAGGTTGGATTCAAATTTCTGATGAAGGAGCAATTAAAGAAGTAGTACTAAAAGTACTAGAAAATAACCCTCAATCTATAGCAGATTATAAAGCAGGAAAAGATAGAGCATTAGGATTTTTAGTAGGACAAGCTATGAAAGAAACAAAAGGAAAAGCAAATCCACAAATGCTAAATAAAATGTTTATAGAAGAAATTAATAAATAAAAAAATTGGGATAGCTTAAGAATAAAGCTATTCCAATTTTTTACATTATTTTTCATCTAAATTAAGTAAGCCAAACTCAATTATTTGATTAACAACACAGTTAAAACTTATTTCATTTTTTAAGGCTAATTCATTTATTTTATCAAAGGTAGATCCACTTATTCTAATTGTACGAGTAACGCTATCATTTGTTTTCAAAACTTTTTCTATTTTTAATTTTTCCATATATTACTTCATCCTTTCTTATATAAATAATTAATATTGTATACAAAAAAATAATAAAAATCAGTACACAAATAAAAAATTATAAAAAAATGGTAATAAAATTAATAGTTTTAAATCGCATAATAGTACAAAATCACTTAAAAAGATTGAAAAAATTGTATAATTATAGTAAAATATAGATATAAGAGAGATTTGGAGGAAGTAAAATGGGAAGATTAAAAACATTTAGAAAATATATAATATGGTTTATATTATTTTATTTATTTTCATCATTAATGATATACATAGGATTAAATGCAACATACAAAAATATAGATGCCAAAGAAGATATATCTTGCCAAATAAAAATAGATTTAGCACAAGCAACAAAAGTAAATGGAAGAATATTTGGAGAAGTAACAAGTAGTGATGAAAACAATTTAGAAGGAAAATATATTAAAGTTCAAATATATACAAAAAAAGGAAATTTGGCTGGAGTAAAATTTATGAAAATAGAAAACACAACAGTTAATGAACCTAAAAAATTTGTAACATATTTTACAGCAGAAAATATAGCAAGTTATACTGTAGATATTGTTGATGATAGTGAAGAAACACAAAACGAAATAATATCTGTTGCAAATCTATTTAAAGATGTATTTACAAACGAAGAGTTACAAAAAACAGCAGTAATTACTTTTATTTTGTATTGTATATTTGCTTAAAAAATAAAGCCGGTTTTTATAAAAAGCCGGCTATTTTATATTATTGATTATTTTCATTACTATTGCTGTTATTGCTATTACTATTGTTGTTTTTATTTTTTTTACCTTTAGCCATATTAAACACCTCCGTTTAATTAATGATATATAATTATTATGAGCAATTTTAATAAAATCATACATTAGAATCTTGTAAAAAATAATAAAATATGTTAACATATAGCAATAAATATAAAAATATATATGTACATAGACAAGATGGCAAACATAAAATATAAAAATATATTAAAAGAAAGGAAGAATTCAAATTGGAATATCAAAATGAAAAACTAATAGAATTTGAAGATTATATAAAAAATAGAAAAGTAGCAATAATTGGGCTTGGAGTGAGCAATTTACCTTTAATTGATTATTTTCATGAAAAAAAAGCAGATGTAATGGTATTTGATTCAAGAGAAATTGGAGAAATTCCAAAAGAAATAATAGATAAAGTAACAAATTATGCAATGGGAATGTCTCTTGGAAGAGTATATTTATCTAAATTACATAATTTTGATTTAATTTTACGTAGTCCAAGTTGTTTGCCAACAGTACCAGAGTTAGAAGAAGAAATAAATAGAGGAGCAATTGTAACAACAGAAGTAGAGCTATTAATGAAAATGTGTCCTTGCCAAATTATAGGAATAACAGGAAGTGATGGAAAAACAACAACAACAACTTTAATATCAGAAATATTAAAAAAAGCAGGATATAATTGCTATGTTGGAGGAAATATTGGAATACCATTATTTACCAAATTAAACCAAATAATGCCAGATGACAAAATAGTACTAGAATTAAGTAGTTTTCAATTAATGGGAATGGAAGTTAGCCCTGATATTTCTGTTATAACAAACATTACACCAAATCATTTAAATGTTCATAAAGATTATGATGAATATATAAATGCCAAAAAAAATATATTTAAATTTCAAGACAGAGATGGAATTGTAATTTTAAACTACGATAATGAAATTACAAAAAAATGTGCAACAGAAGTAAAAGGAAAAGTAATATTTTTCAGTAGCAAAGAAAAACTAGATAACGGATATATAGTTGATGGTGATGTAATAAAAGAATGTGACGATAAATTAAGAAAACATATTGTAAGTGGAAAAGAACTTACAATTAGAGGAAGACATAACTATGAAAATATATGCTGTGCACTAGCAGCAACAAAAACATTAGTTACACCAGACATTGCAATAGAAGTAATAAAAAAATTCCCAGGAGTTGAACATAGAATAGAATTTGTAAAAGAAATAAATAATGTAAAATGGTATAATGATTCTGCAAGTTCAACACCATCAAGAACAATGTCAGGATTAAATGCTTTTGATGAAGAAATTGTTTTAATAGCAGGTGGAGCAGATAAAAATTTAGATTATACACCAATTGCAAAACCAATATTAGATAAAGTAAAAACATTAATACTTATGGGGCAAACAGCAGGTAAAATATTTGATGCAGTAAAAGAAGAAGAGGAAAAGGAAAACAAAGAAATTAATATTTATATGGTAAATAGTTTAGAACAAGCTGTAATTTTAGCTAAAAGATATGCTATGCCAGGTCAAGTTGTACTATTTTCGCCAGCAAGTACAAGTTTTGATATGTTTAAAAATATGTATGATAGAGGACAAAAATTCAAAGAAGTTGTAAATAAAATGTAACAAAAAAATCTCATTTGCAATAAAATATACCAAATTGAGATTTTCCACCCAAAACACCTTGTGGAAAAATATTTTCATGGGGTGTTTTTTTGTAGGAAAATGACTTAAGGAGGTAAATATGTACGAAGATTACATGTTAAACTATTTAAATTATCCAAGAGAAAATGGATATGAAGATACATATCAGTATGAAGGAGGTTATAGAGGCGATTTAGATGAATACTATCCAGAAATATATAAGATTGTCTATCCAATGGTAAAAAAAGTATTTTATCAAAATAATAGAGGATTTAATAAAGAAATTTTAGATAATATGGTAGATGAAGTATATAGAAATGTAGAAGTTATAGAAAATGAGCCTATTGAATTAAATATAACCTTAGAAAATGATATAAGAGGAGAAAGCACAAAAGATGAAGAGGAATTGAAAGAAAAAGCAGAAAATAGGCAAGTAAGAAGAAATAATAACTTAAATGATTTAATTAGAATTTTAATTTTAAGAGAGATTTTTCAAAATAACTGTCCATTTGGGCCCAATTGCCCACCACGTCCACCAATGCCGCCAAGACCTCCAATGCCACCACGTCCTCCAAGACCACAAATGCCCCCAAGACCACCTGTTCCACCACGTCCACCTATGCCACCTAGACCACCAATAATGCCAAGAACGCAATTTTGTCCAGAATATGAAAGATATAGAGAAAATTGGTGAAAAATAATTGACGTAATGAATTTTTGATGATAAACTTAGTCATGTGAAACTTAAAATAACATTGAATCAACTAATTTAATGGAGGTGCGTTATTATGAGTTCAAATTGTCGGTTTTATGCTAATGTAGTGGCTATGCACAAGGGAGTTACAGGGTCATGTAACTTAGTGATAGTTTCATTTCCCAATGGTCAAAAATTACGGTTTATTGTTGACTGTGGACTTTTTCAGGAAAATGAGTATGAAGAATTAAACTCAAAGTTACCATTTGATCCTAAAGAAATTGACTTTGCACTTTTAACACATGTCCATGTAGACCATGTGGGAAGATTCCCATACATGGTAAAACAAGGATATGAAAACCCAATTTATGCAACAGATTCTACATGCAAAATTGCCAAAAATGCTTTATACGATAGTGTAAAAGTATTAAGTCAGATGGCAAGAAGAAGAAATAAGGCTAGTTTATATTCCTTAGAGGATGTAGACAAAACATTAAGCCTAATGGTTCCAACAGATTACCAAGAGTTTGTAAAAGTTAATGAACATGTAAAAGTAATGTTTTTCATGAATGGTCATGTTGTTGGTTCTTCACTTATTCTGGTTCAAATTAGTTATCCAGTATATGAAAAAATCAACATCCTTTTTACAGGAGACTATAATAACAAAAATATGTTTTTTACAGTTCCAGAAATTCCTAAATGGGTAAAAAAATTACCATTAACAATAGTACAGGAGTCAACATATGGAAATATGGATTCAACAGATATAACAACATGTTTCCAGGAAAATATTCTTAGAACTCTTAAGAAGAATGGAACGGTTGTAGTGCCAGTATTTTCACTCGGAAGAGCTCAAGAAATTTTATATGTGCTAAAGAAAATGCAGGAAAGAGGAATGCTAAGTAAAAATATTCCGATTTATTTAGATGGAAACTTAGCAATTAATTATACTTTTATGTATAGGAGAGGTAATCTGCAAGAAATTCCAGAAAAGATGAGAAAGAGTTTCTTACCAGAAAATCTAACATTTGTGGATGCTAAAAACAGAGCAAGTGTTGTAAATGGTTTTAAACCGAAAATTATTCTTACAACTTCTGGTATGGGATCATATGGTCCTGCACAAACATATATTCCAGAATATATTTCAAGGCGAAACGCTTTAATTCAATTTACTGGATATACAGCAGAAGGAACTTTAGGAAACATATTAAAGACAACAGAGAAAAATAGACTAGTTGAGGTTGGTGGATTAATTGCAATTAAGCAGGCAGATGTAGAATATACAACAGAATTTTCTGCACATGCAAAAGCTGATGAAATGATTGCATTTTTAAATCAATTTGAAAACTTAAAATTGGTATTAATCAATCATGGTGAACCTGAAACTAAGAGAATTTTTGCAGAAAGGGTTGTAAAACAAGTAAAAGTAAATAGAGTTGGATTACTTGGAGAATCCTATTTCTTCAAGATTGATCCATATGGTTTAGTAAAAACTGTAACAGCAAATTACGAATAATAACAAAATATATCTTGTAAGGTATAGAGATTCCCCTTGTAGCTAAAATAGCTAGTAAGGGGAATTTATTTAAATAAATATACATAAAATGTTGACAAAAACAGTGACATGTGATAGTATATACGGGTACTGATAAATTTATATAATTTCATCGTGTACGATGGAACAATTTATGTGAAAACATAATTTGCTCTTTGTAACTAATTAACCAATAAAACATTATAACAAGAAAACAGGAGGAACAAAAATGATTAATTTAGCAAAAAAAGGTGACAGAATTAATTTAACAAAAGCATCCGAAGACTCAGGAGTAGCACTTAAAAATGGATATGTAGGAAGCGGCTGGGATATAAAGCGGTACGACGGATCGGGATACGACATTGACTTAATTTTATTTATGCTTAATAAATCCGGAAATTGCATCAGCGAAGATTACTTCATTGCAGGTGCGGAAAAAGATGGTGGTGAAGCTTATCGTAAAGCGGATGGATCATTTTATGACCATGATCCGGAAGAAGCCGTACATCACACAGGTGATAACAATACTGGTGCAGGAGAAGGAGATGATGAATCCGTTACAATCGACTTCACAAAACTGAATCCGGAAGTAGACAAAATTGTTTGCTGTGTCACAATGTATGAAGCGCATGCAAGACACCAAACATTTGGTGATGTTGATAATGCGTATTTCCGGTTCGTAAATCCCGACACTAACCAGGAATGGAGGTACGACCTGTCAGAAGATTACAGTTCCTATACTTCAGTTGTTGGTGTAGAGCTTTATAAGCACCAGAAGCCAGACGGAACTACTGAGTGGAAGATGAAAGCCACTGGTGAAGGTTATGATAAGGAACTTGATGGACTGCTGGATGAGTATGGCTTAGGTTATAAAAGAGAATAAGCAATAACAGCCAGACTTATAACAAAGAGCAATAACAAAGGCTCCCTCGCAAAATGCGAGGGAGCTGTTTTTACGATGCTAAATAATTAGATAAGATGCATCGCTTTAAGCCAATCCGGATACTGATCAAGCAGATTAGTGTACAGCTGTTCATTATCCCAGTTAGAAATTTCACTAACTTTAATAAATGCTGTGTTATCTACTGGTCTTCCAGTAAGATCGTCCAGCTCTTCAAGATAGGAAAATCTTTCGTAACCGATTCCTACAAATTTGTAGAAGAGTCTGTATTCAGCAGATCTTCTAATCATCTTATTTGTAGTTTCGCGATCCTGTGGATCTCCATCAGTGATGATGATACCAAATGCAGGATCCTTACTGCCGTCATCGTAGTCATTGATTGTATCTTCGATGACAGGGGCATAACGAGTTCCACCACAGATGTCATACTTGCTTGTAATATACTTTCGTACATATGTCTCGTAATTGTCCAAGGTCATTGGTTCGTCCAGTTTGTGGCAACGTGTGTCGAATACGTAGACTTCCATTTCTCCGTTATCATCGAATCTGAGTGCTAACGGGAAAATTCTGGTAAGTGCTTCCTGCACTTCATTCGGAAATCTATGAGACATTGAACCTGAAATGTCGATAACTACAAAGACCCGTGCTCTGTGACCTTCCAAGTTTGCTCCTTTTTTCTTAAGACTGATAATGGTTTTATCTAAGTCTGCAGACGCTTTTTTTAAGCTGATACCATGTCCCGAGGATGTTTCTGGAGCAGGTGTTGATACAGGTGTGGTTGCCGGTGATGATGAATTTTCCGTTGAATTTTTTCTCTTGCCAAAAAACATAGTTAATCCTCCTTATAATCTTGGCTTTATTAAATTGTGCATTGCATAAGCAATACGGGAATTATATCATAAACTAGAAGCCATGTCAACATAAAGACTAAAAATAATTAAATAGCTTGACATAATTTTTTGCAAATGATATAATTTTACCGTTATAGGAACAAAGACAAATAAAGTTATTACTTAATTTGAAAGGAGAAAAAATGGCAGGTATTCTTGAGAAAATAACAGACTTTTTTACTCTTGATGATGAAGACGAGAGTGAAGAAGAGACTACAAATCAGGAAACAACATCAGAAAACGTTGAAGGAGGAGAGGCAGAAAAAATAGACTTATCAACTATAATAGGTTTTGTACGTGAACTTGAAGCCTACTATACAAATGACATATTCAAAATGCGGTCATCTTATATGAATGATCTTTCTAATGAAGATAAAGCTATATACTTCAAAAAGAAAATACTTGAGTATGAAACATCAGTAAAAGAAATATCACAAATAAAAAACAAACTTTTAGAAAAAGAACGTAGCTGTAAAGAATTGTGGGGAAAATCAGCATACAGCTTTTATGAAGAACTGGAAGCAACAAAGCTTTCTGGAATATTTAAAGAAGCTTTTGATATTGTAAAACAGCTGATTGTTGTAAATTCAATTCCAGAGCTTGAAAAAATTATAGGTAAAAGATTAAAACAATATCAAAAAAGCTGGAACTTAAGTGGTGACAATATCCCCAAAAACAGAAGTTTACAAATTATAGACAGAAAAAACGGGGTAGAAACATACAAATTTGGAGATTATCAAAAAGAAATAGTTGTATTAGAAGGAAAAAAATTGTCACCAGAAAAAATCTTTGCAATAAAAAGCATGGAAGTAAGCTATAAGTTTGAAGAATGTCAAGAAAGTTTGTGGATTAGATGTGCTGTTGTAACAAGAAAACAGCTGGATTTTATTCACAAAACAGCACATTTTCCAAATGATTGGGAAAAAAATGCAGGTGACGGGATTATTTATGATATTGTTCCAAAGGAAGATGTTGAAAGTTATGTAGAAGCTATGACAGAGTTACTGCTGCCAAGAAAAGATTTTGTTTTAATAACTATGATTAATCCAAGCTCGAATTTTATTTCAAAATACGGGAATATGATGAAAATAGATGAAACAAGTAAAAAGGCAGAAGTAATTGATAAGGTAAACTTTTTACTTTTAGAAAGAAGTGGCTTTAATGAAGACCTTAAATTCTGTGTAATATCTTCAAAAAGCAGTTTGAAGGAAGCTATTTTTTGTAAATATGGTTTGTTTTAAAAGAATTAATAAATGCCGGAAAAAGCCCCAGTTAATTGGGGCTTTTTTTTGTGTGATTTTTATTGCTAAAAAATATGTAGTATGATAGTATGGACACATAAAAACAAAAGGGGGATAAAAAATGTACAAAAAAACATTAAAAAGAAACAAAGGAATAACTTTAATTGCATTAGTAGTAACTATAATTGTACTGCTAATATTAGTTGGAATAGTAATAATGATGCTAACAGGACAAAATGGAATACTAAATAGAGCATCAGAAGCAAGAGACATGACGGGAACAGCCCAAGAAGAAGAACAAGTAAAATTATTAGCAATGGAAGTAACAACACAAACATTAAATATACATGATAATCTAACACAGGATATATTAGATAAAGCAATCAAAAACCAATTTGGAAAAGATGGTGGAGAAGGAGAAATAATAAGTGATGGATATAATGTAACTGTAAAGAAAACAGGAAATGTATATCAAATAAAAGATGGAGTAGTAGAAAAAGTACCTAGCAAAGAAGACTTAAAAGTAGATGAACACCCAGGAGAATTAGAAAATGTAGGGGAACATACATGGCAGATAAATAGTATTGAAGATTTAGTAGCACTTTCTTATGAAGTAGGATCTGGGCAGAATAGCTATGAAGGAGAAACAGTAGAACTTGGAAGAGATTTATGGTTTACTGGAGAGTATAATTCTTATAGAAATGAAAATGCTATTTATGTAGAAGATGATTATGGATATAAACCAGAAGATGAAAGCAACAGAGGCAGAATGACAATCAAACAGTATATGATAGAAGGAAGAGGATTTATAGGGATTGGAAATAATCAAAATGAATATAAAGGAAGCTTTGATGGAAAAGGACATGCTTTATATAATAGCGTATTGGGAACAAAACAAGGAATATTTGGAATATTTGCTAACGTAAAAGCAGTACAAGATATAGAATTTAAAGATTTTAAATTAAAAAAAGGATTAAAAGGTGTTTCATCAGCATTCAAATTTCGGAATAATAGGAATTTTAGATGGAGACAAAAATGTAAAAGTTATGAATATTGAAAATGAGTTTGAAAATGAAAATACTTCAAACAGTGGAGGAGGAATTATAAGTGAAGTAAATGGAAGTATAAATTTAACTATTAACAGATGTGTTAACAAGACAAATATAAAAAACGGAATGACAATAGGTGGAATAATAGGTTGTGTAAATGATGATACACAGTTAAATATTTATAATTCAAAAAATTTAGTTCAATTAACATATGGAGGAAATGTAGGAGGAATGATAGGGCAGGTAAATGGAGAAAATATTTGCGTGAATATAGAAAATTCTAGTTCGACAGGTGAAGAAGAACGAATAAATGTTGGATTTTATGGGGGATGTATAGGAAATGTAAGTAAAATGAATAAATTAGAAATAAAAGATTTTTCTAGCAATGAAAAAATTATTGTAGTTAACGGAAGGTCAGGAATTTATAGTGGAGTTGTAGGAAAAATACAAAATTCTAAGGAAGTAAAAATTAATAATATAAGAACTAATGGTAAAATAAAAAGTGAGGAATCACAAAGTCTAAGGATGGCAGGAGTTATAGGAGAGATTGATGGAAATGAAAATTATGATACCAATGTTGAAATTAGCAATGCTGAGAATGGCTGTGACATAGAAAGTAATTTATCGGCAGCAGGTATTATTGATTATATATATGGTTCTAATATGAATTTTAAAATAAATGAAAACACAAACAATGGTAATATCACCACTAAAAATATTTGTTCTGGAATTGTTGGCGAAATTTCAGGTCAAAGTGATATTAATATAACCAAAAGCGAAAACAATGGAACATTAAATTCTGACAGAACAGTTGGAGGCATTATAGGTTATGCAAATGGTAAGAAGATTATTATCGATGAGTGTAAGAACAAAGGTAATGTTGGAGCAGCAAGTGGTGATGTAGATAGTATGGATTCGATAGGGGGAATTATAGGAAATAGCGATAATAATGTTCAAATAATACGTGTTTCAAATTGCGAAAATGATATTGAGAGTTTCGATTGCAATTATGGACGGTGGAATAATTGGTAAAGGGATGAGTAAAAATATATCTGAATTAAGAGTGGAAAAATGTATTAATAAAGCTAATATAAGTGGAAGATATGGTATTGGTGGAATAATTGGAATCGGAATGAATGGAAATAATACAGGAAAAGCCAATATTATTAATTGCATTAATTATGGAAGTATAACTTGTAAAAGTGAAGCAGCTCGGGATTTGCTTTGATGTAGGTTTAAATATTACAGTTGAGCAATGTTACAACTATGGCAAAATACAATCAAAGTATGCTGCTGGAATTGCAGAACCATTTGGGACAGCTAACATTTATAATTGTTGTAATTTTGCTGAAATAATAGGTAATACTCACTCTGCTGGAATTTGTAGCGAAATGAACTATAAAAGTTTTATTTACAATTGTATTAACTTTGGAGATATTACATTAAAGGAATGTAGTGGGTATAATGGAGGAATAGCATCAACTGCTAATATAGCATTTAATTGTTATAATGTAGGCAATGTTATTCATCAAGATATGAATACTAATCCAGGATCTTTATCTGGAGGAATAGTAGGAATGGGAAAAAATATAGAAAATTGTTTTAATTCTGGAAATATCAATTCATCGGCGTATGCAGCTGGTATAGCTGGTAATTGTACCGATATAGAAAATTGTTATAATATTGGAGAAATACAATCAAGTGTAGTTGCAGGAGGTATTGTAGGAGCTACTAGTAATGTTACTAGATGTTATAACAAAGGAAACGTAATATCAAATAGCAATGCACCAACAGGAGGTATAAGTGGATGGCTGACTAAGGGTGTGGAATGTTATAATACAGGCAATGTAAAGAATAATGAAATAAAAACATTAGGCGAAATAGCTCAGGCAAGAGAAGAGATGACTCTTGAAAACTGTTATTTTTTACAAAAAGAAACGAATGCCCCAGCAAACGGAGCAACTCCAAAAAGTAAAGAAGAAATGGACGAAATAATGGATATGCAAAAATTTGTGGATTTATTAAATCAAAAAGTTCAAGAGTACAATAGCAATTCAGAAAATACAATAAAGCTAAAAAGCTGGAAACTGGAAAACGGAAATCCAGTATTTGTAGAATAAAGAATATATAATAAAGATGGAATGATTATAAAAGTCATTCCATTTTTTGCATTAGAAGAAAATAGATTAATAATCTATAAAATAATTGCAAAAAAATATGTAGTATGATAGTATGGACACATAAAAACAAAGGGGGATAAAAATGTACAAAAAAACATTAAAAAGAAACAAAGGAATAACTTTAATTGCGTTAGTAGTAACTATAATTGTACTGCTAATATTAGTTGGAATAGTAATAATGATGCTAACAGGACAAAATGGAATACTAAATAGAGCATCAGAAGCAAGAGACATGACGGGAACAGCCCAAGAAGAAGAACAAGTAAAATTATTAGCAATGGAAGTAACAACACAAACATTAAATATACATGATAATCTAACACAGGATATATTAGATAAAGCAATCAAAAACCAATTTGGAAAAGATGGTGGAGAAGGAGAAATAATAAGTGATGGATATAATGTAACTGTGAAGAAAACAGGAAACGTATATCAAATAAAAGATGGAGTAGTAGAAAAAGTACCTAGCAAAGAAGACTTAAAAGTAGACGAACACCCAGGAGAGCTAGAAAAAGTAGGAGAGCATGCTTGGCAAATAAACAGTATTGAAGATTTAGTAGCACTATCTTATGAAGTAGGATCTGGGCAGAATAGCTATGAAGGAGAAACAGTAGAACTAGGAAGAGATTTATGGTTTACAGGGGAATTCAATTCATATAGGAATGAGAACGCTGTTTATATAGAAGAATATTATGGATATATACCAGAAGATGAGAATCGCAAAGGGAATACAACAATAAAGCAGTACATGATAGAAAGAAATGGGTTTATAGGAATAGGTATATATAATAATGTTTATAAAGGAAGCTTTGATGGAAAAGGACATGCACTATATAATGCTAAATTTTCCACAAGAGATGGTTCTTATGGTGTATTTGGAAATATTAATGCTGTGCAGGATATTGAATTTAAAGATTTTACGTTGAAACAGGGAATAGCAGAAGTACAAGTAGCAAGTAATTATGGAATAATAGCAAGTTTGACCGGAAGCAAAAATGTAATAGTTTCAAATATTAAAAATAACTTTGGAAAAAGTATTAATGCAGAACATGGAGGAGGAATAATTGGAAGCGTTGAAGGAAATGTGAATTTAAATATAAATAATTGCTATAATACAACAACATTAAATGAAGGTACTGCATCTGGAGGGATAGTAGGTTTAGTTGAGGGAGAAAGTATTGATTTAACAATTACAGGATGCAATAATTTTAATGATAAAGAAGAATATAATGTCAAAACATTTGGAGGAGCAATTGGGAAAATAGAAAAAGCTAATAGTGTAAATATTATTAATTTTAGAAATAATGCTAATATAATATTAAAAAAAAGAGGTTATAGCTATTATGGAGGAGTAGCTGGAGAAATAAAAGAAGTAAATAGACTAAAAATGGAAGATATATTAATTGATGGAAATTTAAAGAATGATGATAAAGTTTCATTATATGCAGCAGGAGGAATTGGAAATGTTTCGGGAGAATCTAATATAGATATTAATAAATTTACAAATAATTTTGATATAGAATATGCTTCTATGACAGGAGGAATTGTAGCCTATTGTTATAATAAACCTATTATAATAAGTATTTCTGAAAGCACTAATAATGCAGAACTAACAGGAACTGCGGATTGCGGAGGAATAGCGGGGTATATAATAAATGGAGAAGTAAGCATAAAAAATTGTGAAAACAATGGGATAATAGATGGAGATAGATTAGGCGGAATATTAGGAGAGACGTCGTGTAATAAAATAAATTTAGAGAATTGCCAAAACAGAGGAAAAATTGGAAAAACTGAAGGCGGAATTAATAGCACTATTGTTGGAGGAATGATTGGATCAATTGAAACCGGAGATAAAAATACAAAAAAAATAAATATAAAAGGCTGTAAAAATGAAACTGATTTGTTAAATGGTAAATGGAATGCAGGAGGAATGGTTGGATATGGACAGAGCAATAACCAAAA
This sequence comes from uncultured Clostridia bacterium, assembly GCA_934141475.1. GTDB lineage: Bacteria > Bacillota > Clostridia > TANB77 > CAG-508 > CAG-269. The sequence goes on along the minus strand of CAKPCG010000005.1, from coordinate 9,473 downwards.
TGATGTAATAATTTTAGAAGATTGCATTAATACAGCCAATATATATGGAGGAACAAAAGTAGGTGGAATTGTAGGCGCAGGAAAGACAATTGCTAATGGATGCTATAATACAGGGGATGTTATAAGTGAAAGTAGCAATCAGCCAATTGTTTCAGGAATAGCAGGCAGTGAGGGAAGCAAAATAACTAATAGTTATAATACAGGAAAAATAGAGAGTAAATCTCTAGCAGCTGGAATTAGTTGCTTTGGTACAGTTGAGAATAGCTATAATACCGGAGAAATAATAGGAGGAGCTAATTCGGGAGGAATAAATTCTACAATGGGAGGTAGTGAATTCAAAGCTTCAAAATGTTTTAATTCTGGCAGAATTAAAAGTGGATGTGCAGGAGGAATTTCAGGCTATGGAGGAACTGTAACAGATTGCTATAATACAGGTGAAATAGAAGGAACTTCAATAGTAGGAGGGATTACATCAACTGGAACAGTAGCTTATTGTTATAACACAGGATATATAAAGAATAATAACAGTAATCCTGTAGGAGGAATAGTTGGAAACGGAACTGCTACAGATTCACATAATACTGGAGATGTAACAGGACCAGAAAATGGAGCATATGTAAGAGGAGAAATAGTAGGAATGGGTACAATTAAAGGAAACTGTTACTATCTAATAAAAGACTCAAATGCCAAAACAGATAGCTGTATAGGAAAGAATAAATCAGAAATGGATGAAATAATGAGTTTAAAAAAGTTTATAGATAACTTAAATACTAAAATAGAACAAGAAAATAGCAATCCAGAAAACACAACAAAACTAAAAAGCTGGAAACTAGAAAACGGAAAACCGGTATTTGCAGAATAAAAAATTCCAAACTACATCAAAAAGCCAAAACATACAACTCAAATTACAAAAACCAAAAATGGGACTTTCAAAGTCCCATTTTTACTACCTCCAAATCACCCCAAAAAAGAAACCAATAAATATTGAACAATAAAATACCATATGCTATAATAAAAACGCAAAACAAAAACAACACAATCAACAAAATACCAATAAAAGGAGAAAAATTTACAATGACAGAAGAAAAATTCAATCAATTTTACAAAAAAGTAGTAAGCGAAAATTCAGATGATATGGAAAAATCAAGAAAAGACGCACAAGAAGAAAATAGACGAAATAAATTTATGTTACTATTAATTCTATTAATAAACGTAATACTAAATTATGGAGTATATAAATTAACAGACGAAATAGCAATAGGAAATGTAGAATTTATATTTATTATGTCAATAATAGTATATACTGTAATAATAACCAGAGGTGGAAAATCAAAAATAGAAAAATACACAATGGATTTTAAAACAAGAATAATAAGAGCAATGATAAAATCATTTGGAGAACAGCTTGAATATACACCAAAAGACGGAGTATTATCAATGGAATATAAAGAAGCAGAGTTTGAAAGATACGATAGATATAACGCAGAAGATTTAATAAAAGGAACATTAAAAAATAATTGTAAATTTGAAATGTCAGAAGTGTTAACAGAATCTGAACATACAGACAGTGATGGAAATGTAAAATATTCAACAATATTTAGTGGCTTATTTGCCAAAATGGAAACACCAAAGCCATTTAATACATTACTATATATAAGAAATGATATAAAAGACCAAAATTTTTTCAATAGATTATTTTCTTGGAAATTACCATTTGACAAACTAAGAATACAACTAGACTCCCCAGAATTTGAAAAAATATTTGACGTATATGCTTCAGACAAAATAATAGCTATGCAATTGCTAACAGCAGACATTATGCAAGATTTAATACAATTTTACAATGAATTAGAAATTCCTTATGAATTAACAATAAAAGAAAATTATATTTATATCAGATTTTGGTGTGGAGAAATGTTTGAAACAGCAAAACTAAAAAAATTTTCGTTAGATAGAGATACTTTATATAGATATTACAAAATGGTAGATTTTACATTTAAAATATCAGATAAAATAATAAATTTATTAAACGAAACACAATATAACTAAAAAATGGAGGATTAAAAAATGAGTATTGGAATAGGAGTCGGAATAGGGGTTATACTTTTATTAATGTTACTAACATTTATTCAATATAACACTTTAGTAACTTTAAAAATGAAGGTTAAACAATCTAAATCTGGTATTGATGTATATTGCCAGCAAAGATTTGACCTTATACCTAATTTAATTGAAACAGTAAAAGGATATATGAAACACGAAAAAGAGGTTTTTGAAAATATTACTAAATTAAGAACTGCGTACAATAACACAAAAGACTTAAAAGTTAGCCAAGAATTAAATGAACAAATAAACAGTATTATTGCAGTTGCTGAAAATTACCCAGATTTAAAAGCTAGCGAACATTTTTTAAATTTACAAAAAAATTTAGAAAAAATAGAAAGTCAGCTACAAGCAGCAAGAAGAATATACAATGTTGATGTAACAAACTATAATACAAAAATAAGTATAGTTCCATATAATATAATTGCAAAAATGTTTGGGTTTGAAAGTGAATCATTATTTAGAATAGAAGATGAAAATGCAAGAAAAAATATAAAAGTAGAAATATAAAACTTAATTGAAATATTTTATACTATATGATAGAATACTCTTGCAAAAAAAGAATCTAAAAGAACTCAAACAATAAAAAAATACATAAAAATAAATGGCTTTAAAGAAAAGCAAAAAAACAAAGCCAAACCAGGAGGAAACCATGGAATATAAAAAAATAACTCTTATTATTATTGCAAATAATAATATAGAAAAATGTTTGGAAAATATATCTAAACAAAGCTATATAAAAGACATAGAAATAATGTTTTTATACAAAAAAGAAAATGAAGACAATATAAATAATCTAAAACCAAAATATAATAACTTAAATATAAACTACATTATAACAGAGAAAAATATTTTTGCCACAATAAAGAAAAATGAAAATCTAATAACAGGTTTTTACATATCTATATTAAACAGTGAAGACACTTTAACTATTGATTACTACAGAACTATGTGTGCAAAAGCTTCAGAAAAAAATTCAGATATTGTAATTAGTAATGCTATTTTAAATTACCTAGATGGAGGAAAAGCTTACCTTAATTTCAGCGAAGCTTCCCTAAAGGAATTGAACGGAAAAAATGTTTTAGATGAATATTTTAAATTGTCTACAGTGTCATTTTTGTGGAATATTTATAGTAATAAAATATATACAAAAGAGTTATTTTTTAAGGCAGTAAATGAGATTTATAAAATAAATAATTATATACAAAACTTCTATTTTTTTACTATTATGTTTTACTATGCAAGTAAAATAAATGTAGTAGAAAATGAGATGATATTTTACAGCTTTGAACAAAATGTGTTTGAAGCAACAAGAAAGCTATTATCAAATAAAAATTTAGATACTAATGAGAATTTATATTTAAATACAGAACAGAATTTTAATTATATAGAAGAATTTTTAAATAAAAATAATATAAATATAGATTTTTCAGAATTTAAAGAAATATATTTAAAAAACGAAACAGAACTAAAAAAAGATATATTACAAGTTGTAAAAACAGCATGGAATGATAATTTAGAAAATTTAAAAAAAGAGATTATGTCTCCAAATACTCAAATTGTAAGTTTTGATATTTTCGACACTCTTGTTTTAAGACCATTTTGGAGTCCTATAGATTTATTTACATTTTTAAATAAAGAGTTTAGAGAATTGTCAAATATAGAAACCGGAATGGATTTTTCTAAAATTAGAGTAGAAGCGGAAAGAAGTGCAAGAACAAAATTATGTAATAAGCCTAATATACAAGATATAACTTTAGACCAAATTTATGAAGAAATAAAAAATATAACAAAAATAGATGAAGAAATAATAAAAAAATTAAAAGCAAAAGAACAAGAATTAGAAATCAGATTTTGTACTAAAAGAAAAACAGCAAAAGAAATCTATGACTTAGCAAAATATTTAAACAAAAAAGTGATTTGCATATCAGACATGTATTTACCTATAGATACAATAAAAAAAATAGTTGAAAAAAATGGATATAATCTAGAAAAAATCTATTTATCATCAGAAATAAAATTAACAAAATTTACAGGAGATATATATAAGTATGCTTTAGATGACTTAAAAATAGAAGGTAATAAAATTGTACATATAGGAGATAACTATTATTCAGATTATGAACAAGCTAAAAAACAAAAAATAAATGCCATGTTTTTACCTAAAGCATCAGATGTTTTTTTAAACGAAAATATAACAAATGCCTTAGGTATGGTATTTACAAAAAATATACCAATGTGGCAAGATACACAAAATGGATTAAATTTTTTAGGAATTAGAGTAATGCTTGCATTAGTTGCAAATAAGTATTTTGACAACCCATATAAAACATTTAATAACCAAACAGATTTTAATGCAGATCCAAATTTAATAGGATATTATGCACTTGGAATGCACTTATTTGGAGTAACAAATTGGCTTATAAAAGATTTAATAAAAGAAAATTATGACAATATTGTTTTCTTTGCAAGAGATGGATATTGGATAATGAAAGCATATGAAATATTAAAAAAATGCTATATAGATGCACCAGAAGAAAAATATTTATATATTTCAAGAAGAGCAATAATTCCTATAACGATAAATAATAGAATGGACTTTTTTAAACTTTCTGAATTAATAGATATTTATAAATACACACCAAAAACAATATTAAAATATATTAAAAATATATTATCTAATTTAGAAAATTTAGAAGAAGAATGTAAATTAAATGATATAGATTGTGACAAAAAATTTGAAAGCAAAACAGAATTTAATAATTATATAAATTTAATAATAGATAAATTTTATGATAAAGAAAAACATACAAAAATAAAGAAAAACTTAAAACAATATTTTAGTAAAAAATTCAGCCAAAAAACATCTGCTTTTGATATTGGCTATAGTGCCAAACCAGAATTATATTTAACAAAATTATGTGATAAGCAGATAGACACATATTTTTTAAATATAAGTAATGAAGAGGCTTTGCAAAATTCTAAATTAGGAGGATTTAATCTAAAAACATATTTCGAAAATAGACCTGCAATTACAGGAGTTGTTAGAGAAAGTTTGATGTCAACTGCAGATTTATCTTGCATTGGTTATGATTTTGACGAAAATGAAAATGTAATTCCATTATTTGAAGAAAGAAAGGAATTTTATCAAGAAAGATTTGTTTTTGATGCAATGCAAAATAAGGCAATTGAATTTATCAAAGATATAGTAAGTATTTTTAAAGACGATATTAATGAATTGTATTATCAAAAGTACTACATATCATTACCACACGAGATGTATATAAATTCGCCCAAACAAATTGACCAAGAAATTTTTTATGGAATATATTTCGAAGATTCAGTAGGCTTGGGTGAAAAAATACCTGCAATTGAGGAATGGAATAATGAATTAAATGCTAAAAATCAAAAAAGAACAACAGAATTATTTAATATAGAATTAACTAAAAATTTACAAAAAGAAATTGAAGATTTAAATAATAAAATTAATAAAATACAAGAAGAAAAAGATAAAATTATAAATGAAAAAGAAAGTAAATTAAACGAAATATATAATAGCAAAAAATGGAAGGCTTTTGAAAAAATTGACGAATTTTTAGGAAGAAAAAATTAACTTGACAAGTATTAAAATAAAAGATAAGATATGGAAAACAAGGAAGGAGCACAAAATGAAAAGTGAGGCAAAAAAACTATCTATAATTGTACCAGTATACAATTCAGAAAAATATATGGAAAAATGTTTAAATAGACTTTTAGAACAATCTTACAAAAATATAGAAGTTATAATTGTAGATGACTGCTCTAAGGGAAATTGTGAAGAAATTGCAGAAAAATATGAAAAATTGGACGAAAGAATAAAATATATAAAACATGAAGTAAATAGAGGGTTATTTCAGGCTAGAATAACAGGCTCTAGCATAGCAACAGGAGAATATATTACATTTTTAGATAGTGATGACTATGTTTCTATAGATTACTATAGAACATTAATGAATAATATTCAAGAAAACAATTCAGATATAGCAATGGGAAACATGGTTCTAGAATATGATGATGGAAGAAGAGAAATATACAATTTATTTAATGCAAAACACTTAAACTTAGTTGGAGAAGATTGTTTAGACGAATATTTTGAGCAAGAGGGATTATCTTTTGACTGGCATATTATTTGGAACAAAATTTATAAAATGGAAATATGGAAAAAAGCATTAAAACATTACACAAAAATAACAACACATCTACTTATGACAGAAGATTTTGCTTTTTCAACAGTATTATTTTATTATGCAAAAAGACTTACAAATGTTGAGAATGACTGTGTATATTATTGCAAACATGATACAACATCAACATCAGTAGATGACCTAAAATTTAGTAAATTTAACAAAAATATAGCAGATATTAGAACTTCATTTAATTTTATAGAAGATTTCTTAAAAGAAGTTAAGATATACGAAAAATACAAAGTTAAATTTAATAAATGGAAATGCTTATATGCAAATCAACAAAAAAACTATGTTAAAAGATCAAAAATGCCTGCAAAGGATAAAGAAGAAGCAAACAAATTAATAAAGAAATTTTATCCAGGTGATGAAACAATAAAAAATTCAGAATATATATATAGCATAGTTACAAAATGGAACCCTACATTAGAAAATGTAAAATTAGAAATATGTAGTAAAGACATTAAATATGTAAGTTTTGATATTTTTGATACTTTAGTCAAAAGACCATTTTTCAGACCAACAGATTTATTTGTACTTTTAAATAAGTATTTTAGAGAATATGTGGGAGTTTCTGGAATGGATTTTTCTAAAATAAGAGTATATGTTGAAGAGCTAACAAGAGAAAGACTTGAAACAGAAAACTGCCAAGATGTAACATTAGACGAAATATATAATACATTAGAAAAAGAATACAATATAAGCCATGAAGCAGCAGAAAAGCTAAAAAGAAAAGAAGTAGAATATGAAATAAGATTTTGTGAAAGAAGAAATATAGGATATGAACTATACTCTTTAGCTTTAGCAATGGGTAAAAAAGTTGTATTTACATCAGATATGTATTTGCCAGAAGAAATAATTAAACAAATTTTAGAAAAAAATGGGTATGTAGATAATGAAAAATTATATTTATCCTCAGAAATAAAGCTTACTAAAGCAAGAGGAGATTTATTTAAATATGTTGTAAATGACTTAAAAATAAATAGCAGAGAATTAATACATATTGGAGATAATTATCATTCTGATGTAGAAGTTCCAAGAAAGCTAAATATAAGGACAATTCATTTACCAAAAGCAACAGATGTTGCACAAGATAGTGCAAAAGTTAATTGTTTTGCAAAAATGTTTACAAAAAGTATGCCATTTTGGAGAGATAATGTTGCTTCAATGAACTTTATAGGAATTAGAACAATGCTTGCGATGACAGCAAATAAATATTTTGATAACCCATATGTATCATTCAACGAAAATACAGATTTTAATGCTGATCCATATATAATTGGATACTATATACTTGGAATGTATACATTTGCAATATCAAAATGGTTATTAGAAAAAACTGAAAATAAGGGCTACACTAATATGGTATTTATGGCACGTGATGGATATTTACCAATGGAAGCATATAAAATAATGAAAAAATATTATTCAAATGTACCAGAAGAGAAATATCTTTATATTTCGCGTAAAGCATTAGTGCCAATAACAATAATGAATAAACTAGATTTTTATAAACTACCAGAATGTATAAATGTTACAAATCATACACCAAAAGATATTTTAAAATATTTAAAAGATTGTATAAATGAGAATGTAAATGCTGAAGAAATTCTAGAAAAAAGTGGTATAGATGTTAACAAAAAAATAGGAAATATAATGAATTTTAACAAATTTATAAAAATTGTTATAGATGAATTATATGATGAACAAAAACATTTCCAAAATTTAGCTAAACTAAAAAAATATTTTGAGAAATTTTATGAAAATAATTCTGCTACATTCGATATTGGTTATAGTGCAAGGCCAGAATTATATTTATCAAATTTATGCCAAAAACCTATAGATACATTTTTTATGAATGTAAATCATGATGAATCTTTTAGACATGCAAATATAGCAGGTTTTAAAATAGAAACATTTTTCTCAGGTAAACCATCTGTTACAGGTTTTGCTTATGAAACAATGCTTTCAGCTCTTGATCCATCTTGTATTGGATATGACATAAAAGGAAATGAAGTAACTCCAGTATTTGAAAAATATAATAAAAACTATCAAGAAGAGTTGATAATAAGTATTATGCAAAATGCAGCAATTGATTTTGTAAAAGATATAACAAATATATTTGGAGAAGAAATAAAAGAATTATATTATGAGAAATATTATGCTTCTTTACCAATAATGGCATATATAAATTCTGCGTCTGAAATAGACGAATCAATATTTAATGCAATATATTTTGAAGATGATGTAAGATTAAAAGAACCTATAAAAATGACATCAGAATGGAATAAGGAATTAAAAAATAAAAATCAAAGAACTTTACAAGAACTTGCTTATGGAGGATGGAATTTATCAGGTCAAGAAGTCAATTATGGATATTTAGACTATAATAGAAATCCAGACTTAGAGCATCACAGTAAACCAGTAAGATTTATATATTATTTGTTGTATGATAGAACAACATTTAAAAGAAGAATGAGAGAATCTTTTGAAAGACGTGGAATATTTTTTAAAATAGGAAAAGGAATTTATAAGATTCTTGCAAAAATAAAAAGGGCTGTATATAAAATAATCCATAAGATAAAAGGAGGACATTAATAGTGAAAGAAAACGAAGAACAGTATGCAATAGAAGTAAAAGACGTATATAAAACATTTAATGTATATTTAGATAAAGCAAATAGTTTAAAAGAAAAACTACTATTTTGGAAAAGAAATAGAAAAGAAGTAAGAGAGGTTTTAAAAGGAATTAACCTAAATATAAAAAAAGGAGAAGCGGTAGCTCTTATAGGAGTAAATGGTAGTGGAAAATCTACTTTACTTAAGTTAATGACCAAAATAATTTACCCAAATAAAGGACAAATTGTAACAAATGGAAAATTAACATCTTTACTAGAATTAGGTGCAGGATTTCATCCTGATTTTTCTGGAAGAGAAAATATATATTTCAATGCCTCAATATTTGGATTAACTAAAAAACAAATAGATGATAGATTACAACAAATTATTGACTTTTCTGAGTTAAAAGATTATATAGATAATCCTGTTAGAACATATTCATCTGGAATGTTTATGAGACTTGCTTTTGCTGTTGCAATAAATGTGGATGCAGATATTTTATTAGTAGATGAAATTTTATCTGTTGGAG
>CAKPCG010000004.1 GCA_934141475.1 uncultured Clostridia bacterium | reverse complement strand
TAACTTATTCAAATGTTTCAGGAATTACAAAGCAGTATAGTTTTGATAATAAAACATGGTCTACTTATACAGGACCAATTACAATAGATAGTAATAAGACAATATATGCAAGAAGCATAGATAGTACAAGTCAAGGTTCAGATAGTACGAGGGTTGCAAGTTTGACGATAAGTAATATAGATAGAGTTGCCCCTACAGTAAGTCATACTATAGCGAATAAGAAGACTAAATCCGTGGATATAGTTATTTCTGCCACAGATGATTCAGGAATAAAAAGTATAGTAAATGTAACAACAACAGGAATTACTAAGGTGGATGAAAATACTTATACTGTAACTAAAAATCAGGACTATGTATTTAGAGTTACTGATAAGGCAGGAAATGTTAAAGAGTATACGGCAAATGTTAATGGTATAAGTATTGTAACTATAGATGCAGAGACAATTGCTAAGAATCCGGAGGGTTATTATGGAAAAAAAGTAACAAATTATTCTGCTGGGGGATTAACTTATAGAATATTTTATGTAGATACAGAAGGAAAATTTGGAGAAAAGAATATTGTGTATTTAAAGGCTGATTATGATGAAATGCGTATTGAAAAGTTAACACAATCATACCAATACCAATTTACAGAAAATGATATAGAAATATTTAAAAATTTAAACCCAAGTTGGGCTCAAAAAAGAGGAAATGACAAAGACAATTGGAATTATAATGAAAAAAGTGCAGCATGGCTAGCAGCTCCAAGCAATTGGACAGCTTATTGCGATGAAACAAAGGCCAATTATGCTGTGGCATCACCTAGTTTGGAAATATATGTAGCTTCATACAATAGTGTAAAACATACAATAGGAAATTATGTACTTGGAGGAAACTATACAGATACAAAAAAACCTGGATATATATATACAATAGATGGGAATACTTTGAGTTCAAACAAGTATGAAACAGACTAGAATGTTATTGATTATTATGGATATAATAGTATGTATTGTTCAGAAGAACCGAGAACTTATGAACAGTGGTGGTTAGCATCACCTTCTTATTATCGTGATGACCTTGTGTGTTATGTTAATAGCGAGAACGCTAGTTTGAGTTGTCAAAATTATGGAACGAATTCAAAAATCTGTCCAATGGTAGCCTTAAAAAAGGATTTTGATATAGAAATATAGCACCAGTAGATGCTGAAACAATATCTAAAAATCCAGATGCATACTATGGACAAAAAGTAAATGATTATACTGCTGGAGGTTTAACGTACAGAATTTTTTATGTTGATACGGATGGAAAATTTGGAGAAAAAAATACTATTTATTTAAAAGCAGATTGGACAGCAAATGATACTTCGGTAGGAAACTTAGAAACTGTTCCAGAAGGAAGCGATTTAGATATATATAAGAAATTAAATCCGGATTTAGCTGAGAAAATAGTTAATTGGGGCAGTACAGAGTGTGGAGCAGCCTGGTTTGGAACAGCGAGTAATTGGACTAAATATTTAGATGATACAAAGGCAGATTATGCAATAGCGGCCCCAAGTATATAGATGTACGTTGAGTCTTATAATAGTGTTTCTCATAAAGGTGAAAATCATGTATTGGGTACCTACTATAAGTCGGAAGGGAATGGCCTTGGATATGTTATTACAGTAGATGGAAAAGTCAAAGATATGTATAATCGAGGCATTGTATTAGACCATGAAGGATATAATAGTATGTATGCAGGAAGTAGAGGATATGGAGGAGAATACTATTGGTGGCTATCATCTCCCTCAAATTCAAGTTACGGTATTTATTATATAGATTCATTAAATCATTTTTTTAATAATTCTGTATATTCAGGTAAAACGCTGGGAATTTGTCCATTGATAGCTTTAAAAAATGGAAGTAAAGTAGAGATTGATAATGAGGTAACTGTAAATGAGGAAAGAATAGCTGAAAACCCGGAAGGATATTATGGAAAAAAGGTGAAAAATTATAATGCGGGAAACCAGACTTATAGAATATTTTTTGTGGATAAAAATAATGACTTTGGAGATGGAAAAAATACGATATATTTAAAAGCTGATTATTCAAAAGATAATGTATTATGTGTTTCATCGTATGGAACATATAAGCCAACAGGAGAAAACTTAAATATTTATAAGAGAATGAATAAGAGTTGGTCAGCACAAAGGGAAAGCGATACAAGTAAATGGGATAATAATGAATGCGAAGCTGCAAGACTATGTAGCCCTAGTAATTTTAAAAAGTATTTGGATGATACAAAAGCTAATTATGCAATGGGAAACCCGAGTTTGGAAATGTATATTGCATCATATAATCAAGTATCTCATAAAGATGGAAAACATGTTTTAGGAACAATGTATAGTTATAATAGCGACAGAGAAGGACATGGGTATGCATATATAGTTGATGGAGAAAATGTAAAATATAGTACATCCAGTGTATTGGATGATGTTGGATATAATAGAATGTACTGTGGTTCAGAAAATTGGTGGATAGCATCTCCTTCGGCTATAACTCCTGGTTATATTTGTTATGTGAATTCATCAAGAAAGTCTCTAGATCATAGTGGATTTAGTATGTGGTATGGGCTAGAACCTGTAGTTTGTATAAAAAATGGAATAGAATTAATAATAGAAGAAGAATATAATTAAATTTAAAAAATTAAGGAGGAAAAAATGAGTAGACAAAAAGAAACTCAAAAAAAAGGAATGCCAATATACAAAATAATAATACTAATAGCATTAATACTAATAGTACTAATGCTAGGATATATGGCACTAAACAAAAATAAAACAAACAACACACAAACAGCAAAAGGTGGAGATACAACAACTCCACAACAAAGCGAAGAAACAGCAGAAGTAAGTCTAATAGACATGAACAACACAGAAAATGCTAAAATAGAAGAAGGTGTAAAAGAAAACACATCCAAAAAACTATTAGAAGACAAAAAATACAAAGGAATGACAATAAAAAACATTCAGCTAAAAGCAGAAGGTGGAATATCAAAATTAACAGCAACAGTACAAAATGAAACAAAAGAAGATTATTCTGGAGAAAAAGTAAATATAATATTTATAAATCAAGATGGTTCAGAATATGCAAGACTAGAAGCAGTATTACCAGCTGTAGATAGTCAAAAACAAAATGAAATAGATGCTGGAACAACAGCAGATATAGCAAATGCGTATGATTTTAAAATAGAATCAGCAGAATAAAAACAAAAAGTAGCAGAAATTTAGCCAAAATAGCTAAAATCTGCTACTTTTTTATAAGAATATATTGACATATTTTATATAAATGATATAAACATATAAAAAAACAAAAGGAAGTATTAAAAATGAAAGTAAAAAGTAAACAAAGAAATAGTAAAATGTGTATAATTTGTGGAATGGATAATCCAATAGGCTTAAAAGCTCAATTTTACAATATGGAAGACGAAAGTGTAATGACAGTTTTTAAATATAAAGAAGAGCATCAAAGTTTCCCTGGTAGAGTACATGGAGGATTGATTGCCTCGATGCTAGATGAATTAGGTTTAAGAGCTTTATGGGCAAAAAAGTTATCAGATGAACAATTTGGTGTAACTTTATCTATGGAAGTAAAATATAGAAAGCCTGTACCATATGGAGAAACGTTAATTGGAAAGGGAATTGTAAAAAAAGAAACATCAAAATTTATAGTTATAGATACAGAATTATTTGATAAAAATGGGAATCTTCTTGCAAATGCAGAAGTAAAATATATAAAAATGGATACAAATAAAATATCAGAGGGGATAGATTCACATGAGGAAATGTGTTATTTAATAGAAGATGGTGTGAGCGAAATAAATTTTGAAAATTAAAAATGATGATACCAGAAAAAAATAGTAAAAATCAAAAGAATATATTTTTCAAAAAAGTGTGACATAGGATTGACTAACATACATATACAATGGTCTAAAATAAATAAAAAATATTGACATATAACTAAATATATTATACAATACAAACACTAGTTTGAAATAAACATATAGGAAAGGAGAATAACTATGAATCAATATACGTATTTTATATTAGGAATATTACTAGGAATAGGCTTAGCAGTATATTACTTTATGAATAGAGAGGAAAAAATTGAAAAAAGAATAGAGTTAGATCAAAAAATATATTCTACCTCAAAATTAAATAGTACAATGGAATCAGTTGTAGAAAAAATAAATCTAAAAATAAACGAATTCAAAAGAGAACTAACAGAAGAAGAAAAAAATGAGATAATAGAAGAATGTTATAATAAAAAATTTTTAGGAAAATCTCCAATATGCTAAAAGTTGGCAAAAGCCAACTTTTAGTAAAAATATATAAAAGGAAAGAAATTAGCTAAAAATTATATTTTTTTATAGCATCAACAATAATGCCACAAATAACAAACTCTACAGCAATATATGTACTAATTTTAAAAATCATTAAGCCAAACGTATATAAAAAAAGATTTTTAGTAAAAAACAAATATAAACTAAGCAAAAATACAGAAAAAAGAGTAATTATAAAGCAAAAAGTAAGTCCACGTTTCATAATTTTTAAATCAGTTTTATCTAAATTCATAAATATTTTTTTAAAATTATTTAAATTAAGCAAATTTTTAATTTTATCCATAAAATCAACCCTTTCTATAGGTGAAACTAATATTATATTAACATAAAATTCAAAAGTAATCAAAGTAAAAAAATAGTAAAAATGGAAAAAACTATTGACAAAGCGAAAAAAAATTCGTATAATCAAGACGAACATAAATTTGGTAAAACTGGAGGTAAAAAGATGATTACAAATTTACACATAAAAAATATAGGAATAATAGATGAAATTGAGATAGATATAGGAAAAGGACTAAATGTATTAACAGGGGAAACAGGGGCAGGAAAAAGTCTTATATTAGGCTCTCTAAATATAATATCAGGAGGAAGATTTTCAAAAGAAATGATAAGAAAGGGCGAAAACAATTCTTTTATAGAAGTATGTTTATATGAGCCAGAAAACGAACATTCAATAGATGGAACCATAATAATATCAAGAGAAATAAATGTAAATGGAAAAAATATGTGTAAAATAAATGGAAGAATGGTAACGGTTAATGAATTAAAAGAATTTATGAAAAAAATAATAGAAATCCATGGCCAAAATGACAGCCAAAATTTACTAGATAATAAAGAGCACATAAAGTATTTAGATAATTATACAGGAAAAGAATTAAAAAAACTAAAAGAAGAATATCAAAAACAATATAATAGATATAATGAGATAAAAAAAGAATTAAAGGAAAACTATGGAGACGAAAAAGAAAGACAAAGAAAAATTGATTTACTAAAATACCAGTATGAAGAAATAGAAAATGCGAATTTAATTGATGGTGAAGAAGAAGAATTAAATAGTAAACAAAGAAAAATATTAAATTCAGAAAAAATAGCTAAAACACTATCTGAAGTTGATATTCTAATTGGAGAAAATGCGGTAGACATATTAAGCAATAGCATAAGGAATTTAGAAAAAATAGAAAATATAGATGAAAAATATCAAGAAACAATAAATAATTTAAAAAGTGCATATTACGAAATTCAAGAAGTATCAAGAGATATAAGTAATTATAAAGAAGATGTGTATTTTGACGAAAACGAGCAAAAAGAAGTTGAAGAAAGAATAGATCTAATATATTCTTTAAAGCGAAAATACGGAAATTCTATAGAAGAAATACAGAAATATAAAGAAGAAGTGAAAGAAGAAATATATAGAATAGAAAATTTAGAAGAATATACAAACAAACTAAAAGAAGAACAAAATAAAATTGAAAAGAATTTAAATGATTTAGCCCAAATTATGCATAACATGAGAGAAGAAAATGCTAAAAAACTTGCAAAAGAAATAAATAGTAATTTACAAGATTTAGAAATGAAAAATGCAAAAATAAGTATCCATGTAAATTACATAGAAGATGAATATTATGAAAATGGAAAAGACAAAGTAGTATTTTATATAAAAACAAATGTTGGAGAAGATGAAAAAGAATTAAGCAAAATAGCATCAGGAGGGGAAATGTCAAGAATAATGTTAGCAATAAAAACCGTACTTGCAAGTACTGATAATATACCTGTTTTAGTATTTGATGAAATAGATACAGGAATAAGCGGAAAGGCTGCAAATGCAGTTGCAGAAAAACTAAGTAAAATTTCTGAAAAACATCAAGTTATGTGTATATCTCATTTACCAAACATAGCAGCAGTTGCAGATTCACATTATTTTATTAGTAAAAATATTGTAAATGATAGAACTTCAACATCTGTAAAGCAATTAACAGAAAAAGAAATAATAAAAGAAATTGCAAGAATTTCATCAGGAGAAGTAAATGATATTGCAATAAAATATGCTGAAAAATTAAGATGTAAAAAAATAGCAATATAAAATTTTTATGTAAAATTAATTACCAAATATGGCTAAAAACTTGCAAAATGTACTAATATAGTGTATTATATACGAAAAAATATTAACAAAAAGGTGATAGAAATGCTAGAAAAAGTAAATAATACAGATGATTTGAAAAAGCTTAATACTAAGGAAAAAAATGAATTAGCAGAAGACTTAAGAAAATATATAATCGAAATAGTTTCAAAAAATGGAGGACATTTAGCTTCAAACCTTGGAGTAGTAGAACTTACATTAGCATTAGAGAGTGTGTTTGATGTAAAAAAAGACAAAATAGTATGGGATGTTGGGCACCAAACATATATTCATAAAATTCTTAATGGAAGAAAAGAAGAAATAAAAAATATAAGAAAATTAGACGGAATAGCAGGATTTCCTAAAACAAAAGAATCTGAAACAGATTGTTTTAACACAGGACATAGTAGTACATCAATTTCAGCAGCAATGGGAATGGCAAAAGCAAGAGATATAAAGCAAGAAAAAAATTCAGTAATTGCAGTTATAGGAGATGGAGCTTTAACAGGTGGAATGGCATTAGAAGCTTTAAATCATATTGGAAGCTCAAGAACAAATGTAATTGTAATTTTAAATGATAATGAAATGAGTATATCTAAAAATATTGGTGGAATAAACATGCTTTTAAGTAAATTAAGAGCAAGAAAAAATTATACTATATCAAATAAATCAGGTAAAAAAATATTAGATAAAATACCATTTATAGGGCCAGTATTAATAAAAATTATAAGAAGAATAAAAAAAGGAATAAAACAATTAATTATTCCTAAAATGTTTTTTGAAGACATAGGTTTTAAATATCTAGGACCAATAGATGGGCATAATATAGAAGATATGGAACTTATTTTTAAAAGAGCAAAAGAATTAGATGAACCGGTTTTAATTCATGTATTAACTAAAAAAGGAAAGGGATATAAACCAGCAGAAGAAGAGCCAGACAGATTCCATGCTACGTCTCCATTTGATATAGAAACTGGAAAACCAAAAAAAGAAAAACAAAAAGATTATTCAAAAGTTTTTGGGGAAAAGCTTGTAAAAATGGCAAATAAAAATAAAAAAATTGTAGCAATTACGGCTTCAATGAAAGATGGAACAGGTTTAAAAGAATTTGCTGTTCAATATCCAAATAGATTTTTTGATGTAGGAATAGCAGAACAACATGCTTTAACATTTGCAGCAGGATTAGCAAAAGAAGGAATGATACCGTTTGTACCAATATACTCATCATTTTATCAAAGAGCATATGATCAAGTAATTCATGATATATGTATGCAAAATCTTCCTGTAATAATGTGTGTAGATAGAGCAGGAATCGTAGGAGCAGATGGAGAAACACACCAAGGAATACTAGATTTGTCATTTTTTAAAGTAATTCCTAACATAACAATTATGGCACCAAAAGATTTTAAAGAATTGGAAGACATGATGGATTTTGCAGTTAAATTAAAAAAGCCAGTTGTGATTAGATATCCAAGAGGCGGAGAAGCTAAGGAAAAATTCAAGCAACATACAATTATTCTATACAAGAAAAGCGATATTTTAACAATAGGCAAAGATGTTACAATAGTAGCAATAGGAAATCAAGTTAGTAAAGCCATGAATATATATAGAAAATTAAAAGAAAATAATATAGAAGCAGAAGTTATAAATGCAAGATTTTTAAAACCATTTGATAAATATTCAGTAATAAAATCTATTGCAAAAACTAAATTTGTCGTAACAATTGAAGATAATACTTTAGTAGGTGGATTAGGCTCGGAAGTAAAGGAAATAATTGCAGAAAAACGTATGTCAAATGTAAAAATAAAAACATATGGTTATCCAGATGTTTTTGTTGAACATGGTACACCAAATGAATTGGAAGAAATCTATAAATTAGATGAAAAGTCAATATTTGAATATATAAAAAATTCACTAAGTAAAAAAGAGAAAAAAGCAAAAGAAAAATTACAAAATTATGTAGAACAGGAGAAAGATGAAAAAACAGAAAAAATAAAAGAAGATGATACAATAGAAAGAAAAAACTTTTCAAAAAAATATGAGCAAAAAAAATATAAGCAAGAAAGAGAAAAAAAGAAGCAAGAAGAAAAGAAAGAGGCTGTTTAAA
Source organism: uncultured Clostridia bacterium (assembly GCA_934141475.1). Classification (GTDB taxonomy): domain Bacteria; phylum Bacillota; class Clostridia; order TANB77; family CAG-508; genus CAG-269. The sequence goes on along the minus strand of CAKPCG010000004.1, from coordinate 71,755 downwards.
ATAAAAATTAGAATTTTTTTATACTGAACCAGAAAAGGTCAAATATTTTTGGCTCAGTATAATTTTCAGTTTTCAAGTATGATTTTTAATATATTTTTCCCAAAAGTATCATTTTAAATTTAAAAAATAAAAAGGATTATCTGGAAGAACAGCTACAAATTGAGTGTTGGTAATTGGATGTTTAAAAGTAAGCCTATAGCATGCTAAAGCTTGACCAGCTATTAAATCAGACTTTTTACCATATAAATCATCTCCAAGAAGCGGATGAGAAATACTTGCAAAATGTACTCTTATTTGATGTGTTCTTCCAGTTTCAAGAATACATTTTACTAAAGAGCAATTGTTGTATTCTTTCAAAACTTCAAAGTGTGTAATTGCTTTTTTACCATCAGGAGAAACATATCTTTCTATTATACTTCCGGGTTTACGAGATATAGGGGAGTTTATAGTTCCTGTTTTAGAACTTAAATGTCCAGTAATTATAGCTAAATATTCTTTTTTAAATGTATTGTTTTCCATTTGTTTTATTAAACATTCTTGTATGTATTCATTTTTTGCAAAAATAATTAAACCAGAAGTATTTAAATCTAATCTATTTACAGGTCTAATCTTTTTATGTAAGTTTATAGAATCATAATAAAATTTTAAGCCATTAGAAATTGTATTTTCAAAATGTCTTATAGATGGATGAACAGCAATTCCAGAGGGTTTATTTAAAATAATGAAGCTATCATCTTCGTAAACTATATTTAAATTCATTTTTGTCGAAACAATATTGGAATTATCTTCGGAATAATCTAGGTTAACAGATATTATATCTCCTTTTTTTGCTACTAATCTTGTATCACATTTTTTATTGTTAATATATACTAAGTTGTTTTTTATAAGTTTTGAAAGTAATCTGGTAGAAATATGTAATTCATTTTTTAAAATATAATTGATTGTTAAATTCTCTTTTTTTACTTCGTAGTTTAAAATCATAAAAAATACCTTTCATAAATAAATTCATAGTGTTCTATAAAATAAATTATAGAACACTAAAATAAAAATGTTATTCATTATTATCGTTATAGTTTTGTGTATTAGAAATACTGTTTGTGTAATAATAAACTAAAGCAATTATTGCTACAGCAGCAATTGCTAAAATTAACCAAATCCAAGTAGTTGAATTCATTCCTAAAAATGTAGGATCAGTAGAAGTAGCTGTTCTAGTTGCTATATAATTACCATTGTTATTTGAATTTGTATCAGCTACAGCAGGCATACCATTTATATTTTGCATTTTAGCATTATCAGTTACAGTATTTCCAGCATTTTCCATACTTGATGTTGCATCTTTTGAAGTATTTGAAATATCTCTAGCAGCATTTTCAACACCATTTTCAGCATCACCTACAACATTTCTTACAGAATTTGCTGCATTTTCTAGCATTTTTCCACCATCTGTTGCAAATGTAAATGAGAAACTAAAAACTATAATTAAAGCTAATAATAAACCAAATAAATATTTTTTCTGCATATTTTTGTCCTCCAAAAAAACTTGGTTTAAAAATAAACCTAGTTATAGTATTAATTTTTTAGAGCAAAATATACTATGAAAAAAATTCAAAAAATAATCAAGCAATCCTTTTAAGTATTGCTTGAATAAATTAATTATTGCTTAATCTTATTAAAATTGCAATTGCAAATAAAATCAATAAAACACCAATTACAATTAAAGCTATATTTATAATGTTTGTAATTGTAGAATTTCCTGATTTTTGAACATTAGATACACTACTTACTGTTGAAGAACTATTTGAGGAATTTGATGTAGTATTTGATGATTGTTTTTGTGTTCCTGAACTAGATGAAGTATTTTGACTTGTACTATTAGAAGAACTGCTAGAAGAACTACTAGAATTTGTAGTTGTAGAGTTTTCTGTTAAATTTAAGTCAATTCCATAGCAATATGTAAATGAAAACGACACAGCAACTATGAATAAAAATACTATTTTTGTAAATTTTGACATAATTATTCCTCCTTAAAATTTCTTTATTATTTACAATAACATTATATTAACACAAAAAAAGACATTTTGTCTATATATTTTTCCAAAAAATAATAAAAAATATTATTAAGAATTATTGTAAAAATAACAAAAATTTGATAAAATAAAAGCCAAATTAGGAGGAAGTTTTAAATGTATTCAGCAGAAGACTTTGATAAGGAAAAAACAAAAGTATTAAGATACATATTATACAAAAAAAGAACGGAAAACGAAGTTAGAAAAAAATTCCAAAATTCAATAGAAGAAGAGATGTTAGAAAATATAATTGAATACCTAAAACAAGCAAAATATATTGATGATAATGATTATATTGAGAAAATAATAAATAATTTTAAAATTTTAAAAAGTCTTTCTACTATGGAATTACGATATAAACTTATAGCAAAAGGATTAAATAAAAATTTAATAGAAGATTATTTTTATGAAAACAAAGAAGAATTAACAGAATACGAAATAAATTCTGCAAAAAAAATAATCTTAAAAAAACAAAAAGACATGGAAAAACAAGATATAATAACGTATTTACTAAAAAAAGGATACAAAAAGGACAATATAAATAAAGCATTAGATAAAATAGTGAAGGGAGAAGGATGAAAAATCCTGTAATGATGTAAAATGAAAAAAATACTATTTTCTGCATATGCTCTTGATGTTGGAGGAATAGAAACAGCACTAATAACTTTACTTAAAAATATACACAAAAAATATGATATAACACTAGCTTTAGAAAAAAAAGAAGGAATCTTTCTAAAAGAGCTACCCAAAGATATAAAAATTATTACATATAAGCCCAATAACAATAAAAATATTGTTTTAAGAAAAGCAATAAATTTTCTTAAACAGCAATTATTTAAAATAAAATATAAAAATAAATTCGATTTTTCTGCTTGTTATGCAACATATAGTTATTCATCATCATTTGTTGCAAGATGTGCAAGTACAAATAATGCAATTTGGATACACAATGATTATATGAACTTTTTTAATAATGATATAACTGAATATAAAAATTTCTTTGCAAAAGTAAAGATAAATGAATTTAAAAAAATAATATTTGTATCACAAAATGATGAAGAAGTGTTTACAAATAATTTTAAAGATTTAAAAGAAAAATGCATACAATGTAATAATTTAATAGATTATGAAAAAGTTAAAAATCAAGCAAAAGAAGAAGTAAAAGACTATACACAAGAACCTAATATAATAACATTTATAAATTTAGGAAGACATGATGAAAAGCAAAAAAAACTAAGCAGAATAATAAATGCAACGAAAAAATTAAATGAAGAGGGTTATATTTTTAAAGTTATTTTTGTAGGAGAAGGTCCGCAAACAGAAGAATATAAAAAAATGGCAAAAGATATAAAAAATATAGAATTTTTAGGAAAAAAACTAAATCCATATCCATATTTACAAAAAAGTGATTGTTTATTAATGTCATCAGATTTTGAAGGATACCCAGTAGTATTTATAGAAAGTCTAATTTTAGGTAAAGCAATAGTTACAACAGATGTATCTGACAGTAAAAAAGACATAAAAGATAAATATGGAATTGTTGTAGAAAAATCTGAAAAAGGTGTATATGAAGGAATGAAAAAATATTTGGAAGATGGATTTAATATGGAAGACTTTAGTCCCGAAAAATATAATGAAAACATAATAAAAAAACTAGAACAAATTATAAAATAAAGGAGAGATAATTTATAAAAATGATAAGTTTTATTATACCAGCATATAATGCTTGCAAAACTATTGAAAGAGCTGTAAATTCTATAATAAACCAAGAAGGAACAAATATTGATTATGAAGTAATAGTTGTAGACGATGGGTCAAATGATGACCTGAGTGAGCTGATGAAAAAATACAAAAATCAAAAAAAAGTAAAGTATTTCAGCAAAGAAAACACAGGAGTTGCAGATACAAGAAACTATGGAGTAAACCAAGCTATTGGAGAATATATAATTTTTGTAGATAGTGATGATTATGTTTCTAAATATTTATTAAGAGATATTGAAACTTATATAAATAAAAATATAGATTTAATAAAATGGAATGCAACATTTGTAAATGAAAATCAGGAAGAAATATCTAAAAATGCTTCTGTGGCATTTGAAAATGTAAATGGAGAAACAGGATTTAATTTATTATTTGGAAAAGATAATTTAATAGATTGCTTATGGAATTATGCAATAAAAAAAGAAATAATAATGGAGTTTCCAAAGGGAATGTATCACGAAGATTTTGCAGTAATGCCATTAATTATATTTAATGCTAAATCTATGGTTTCTATAAATAAAAATGAATATTATTATGTTCAAAGCCAAAATAGTATAATGAGAACTCAAAACGAGGAAAAAAATAGAAAAAAACTGCAAGATAAATTAGTTCACTATGATAATCTTATAAGAGAAGCAAGAAAAATGAGAATTAAAAAAATATCTAAAGAAAATTTAGCTATATTTGCAACAAATTCTGTACTTGCTGTTGTTAATGATTTAAATGGTGAAAATAAAACATGGTATGAAAACGAACTAAAAGAAAGAAAAATAGCCAAAAATATAAAAATAAGAAATGTAAAACAGTTTTTTAAAAGAGTGATGTTAGAAGTAAAATACTGCTGATCTAAATACAAATGTAAAGAAAGGAGAGTATGATAAAAATATCATACAAAATAAAATGTTAGGAAGTATAATAGTTTTAGTAATACTAATAATGATAAATGCTTTTTTTGCTTCAGCAGAAATTGCTTTTATATCATTAAATGATGCGAAAATCGATGTTCAGGCAAGGGAGGGCAATAAAAAAGCAAAGAAAATTCAAAATATGCTAAAAAATCCAAGTAAATTTTTAGCTACGATTCAAATAGGTGTCACTTTAGCTGGATTTTTATCAAGTGCGTTTGCATCAGATACTTTTGCAGATAAATTAGCACCAATTCTAAACCAAGCTATGCCAAATGTTTCAATAGCAACATGGAAAAGTGTTTCAATAATAATTATAACAATAATTTTATCATATTTTACTTTAGTATTTGGAGAACTAGTACCAAAAAGAATAGCAATGAAATACTATGAGAAGGTATCATTTGCAAGTATAGGAATAATAAAAACAATATCAATAATTACTGCTCCATTTGTAAAATTTTTAACTTTATCAACAAATATTGTATCAAAAATATTTGGAGTAACAGGTGAAGAAGAAGATAATGTAACAGAAGAAGAAATTAGAATGATGGTAGATGTTGGTGAAGAAAAAGGAACAATAGAAGTTGCTGAAAAAGAAATGATAAATAATGTTTTTGAGTTTAATGACAAAGTTGTATCTGAAATAATGGTACCAAGAAATAAAATGTTTGCGTTAGATATAAATATGAGTATTTCTGATGTAATAGAAAAGTTATCAGAAGATATGCGTTATAGTAGAATTCCTGTATATGATAAAAGTATGGATGATATAAAGGGAATTATATATATAAAAGATTTATTAATATCAAACAAAAATAAAAATTCAAAAATAAAATCATTAGTAAAAGAGGCATATTTTGTTTCTGAAACTAAAAAAGTAAATGAATTATTTCAAGAATTAAGAAAAGGAAAAAAACAAATTGCCATTATAGTTGATGAATATGGTGGAACAGCAGGAATGGTGACTATGGAAGACATTTTGGAGGAAATAGTTGGAGAAATATATGATGAATATGACAAAGAAACAGATAAAATAAAAAAAGTAGATAATAATACATTTATATTTGATGGAAGTATTGCTTTATATGATGTAGAAAAATATTTGGATATCAGAATAGATGATGAAGATGTAGATACTTTAGGTGGTTATTTAATAAAAAAACTAGATAGAATACCAAAAGATGGAGAAAAACCAATAGTAGAAACAGAAAAAATAATTTATAAAATAGAAAAAGTTTCAAATAAAAAAATAATTAAAGTAAAGGCATGTAAAAATATATAAAATAATGTATAAAAAAACAATTTAATACTTGATAAGAAATAAAAAATATGATATAACTAAAAAATCAAAAATGAAAGGGAGAATGAAAGATGCTAGATTCAATGGAAAAAATAGTTAACCTATGTAAAGCAAGAGGATATGTATATCCAGGTTCAGAAATATATGGTGGACTTTCAAATACATGGGATTATGGACCACTAGGAGTAGAATTAAAAAATAATATAAAAAAAGCATGGATGAAAAAAATGGTACAAGAAAATAAATATAATGTTGGACTAGATAGTGCTATACTTATGAATCCACAAGTATGGGTAACAACAGGTCATGTAGCAGGATTTTCAGACCCTTTAATAGATTGTAAAAAATGTAAAACAAGACACAGAGCAGACAAACTAATAGAAGAATGGGCTGCAAAAAACGGAAAAGATGTTATTGCCGATGGATGGTCAGATGAAGAAACAGTAAAATATATAAATGATAATAACATTGTATGTCCAAACTGTGGAAGTTTAGATTATACATCAATAAGAAAATTTAATTTAATGTTCAAAACATTCCAAGGAGTAACTGAAGATGCAAAATCAGAAATCTATTTGCGTCCAGAAACAGCACAAGGTATATTTGTAAATTTCAAAAATGTATTAAGAACAACAAGAAGAAAATTACCAATGGGTATATGCCAACAAGGTAAAGCATTTAGAAACGAAATTACACCTGGAAACTTTATATTTAGAACCCGTGAATTTGAACAAATGGAAATAGAATTTTTCTGCAAACCAGATACAGATTTACAATGGCATGAATACTGGAAGGAATATTGCCGTAATTTCTTATTATCTTTAGGTGCTAAAGAAGAAGATATAAGATTTAGAAACCATACAAAAGAAGAACTATCATTCTATAGTAAAGCAACAGCTGATATAGAATATAGATTCCCATTTGGATGGGGAGAAGTATGGGGAATTGCAGATAGAACAAATTATGATTTATCAAGACATATGGAAGCAACAAAACAAGACTTAACATACCAAGACCCAGATACTGGGGAAAAATATGTACCTTTTGTAATAGAACCATCTGTAGGTGTAGACAGATTAATATTAATGTTCTTATGTAACGCATATGAAGAACAGGAAATTGCAGAAGGAGATACAAGAACAGTGTTACATATGCATCCTGCATTAGCACCATATAAAGCAGCTGTGCTTCCTTTATCAAAAAAATTATCTGCAAAAGCTGTTGAGCTACATGATAAACTTGCAAAATCATTTATGTGTGACTATGACGAAACAGGTTCAATAGGAAAACGTTATAGAAGAGAAGACGAAATTGGAACTCCATATTGTATAACAGTGGATTTTGATACTTTAAATGATAACCAAGTAACAATTAGAGACAGAGATACAATGGAACAAGTAAGAATACCAATTGATGAAATAGAAAATTGGATAAAAGAGAAAATTAAATTTTAATAAAAAATGTCTATAGGATAATTTAATCTTATAGGCATTTTTCAGTTATGTTTTTATATTTTTGCTTGAAAATATAGAGAAAATATGTTAATATTATAATGTTTTTTCAAACTCAATTATATTATTTAATAAAATTTAATTAATTTTAATTAAATTCATCAATTTTTTATAATCTAATGCTTAATTAATTTCAAAGTTTATTTTAATTCATTAATATTTAATTAGTCGAATTAAAAAAGCAATAAATTCAATATTAGAGAAATTAGAGTGGTATTAAAACCAGGTGAAAAGGAGAAGTGATAAAAAATAAATCAAGAATTACTAAACCCAAAACTAGACTATGTATTTAAAAGAATATTTGGACGTCAAGGAAATGAATCGATAACAAAAAATTTCTTAAGTGCAATATTAAATCAAAACATTACAGACATAATCCTAGAAGAAAACACAATTCTACCCAAAGATATGCTAGACGACAAAGTAGGAATATTAGACGTAAAAGCCAAAATAGAGGGTAGCATCGATTGCGATATAGAAATGCAAATAGTAAATAAGAAAAATATAGAAAAAAGAATTTTATTCTACTGCAGTAAAATGTATGTACAAAGTATTAAATCAGGAAAAGATTATTTAGAACTCGAAAAAAGTATAGCAATTTTAATCACAGATTACGAAATCCCATCATTAAAAGAAATAAAAAAATATGTATCCAAATGGAATTTAAGAGAAGAAGATTATGGAAACATAATATTGACAGACGCCATAGAGATTGTTATAATTGAACTACCAAAATTTGAGAAATATAAGAACAACACAAAGTTAGCTGAATGGGTAAAATTTATAAATAATCCGAGGGTGATTGATATGGAAAATAAGGAAATAAAAAAGGCAAAAGAAATATTAGATGAAATAAGCCAAGATAAACATGAAAGGTATCTAGCAGAATTAAGAGAAAAATATATAATGGATCAAAAAGCTGTTGAAGCTGCTGGATTTGATAAGGGATTAGAGCAAGGAGAAAAACAAAAAACACTAGAACTAGCTAAAAAAATGAAAGAAGAAGGAATCGATTTAAAAACAATTGAAAAAATAACAAATTTAACATTAGAAGAATTAAAAAATATATAAAAAAATAAGTTTGAAAAAACAAAAGTATTTTACTAATAAATTCCCTAAAATTATTATACAACCAATAATTTCAGGGAATTTAATCACATTAAAAAATTATTTTTCATACAATTCAGAAATCTTAACATCAAGTTCTTCAAAATTATCTACAAATCCAATTTTAGCAATATTCTTAGAAACACCTTGTATCCAAACAGGTCTGTCTTCATAAAAAACATCAAATTTTTCATCATTAGACAAAATACTATTTATACGATTAATATCCATAAAAAAACCTCCTACAAGTTTTGATATAAAAAGTATATACAAAACTTGTAAGAAGTATTCATAAAATTTATAAATAAAAACTGTCATAAATAAAAACTACTACCTAAAAACTATAAATAAATTCTATAATCAATATCTGGGAAAACACAATCTTTTTCCTCAATTTCTTTTAAAAACTTTCTATCAATTTTATTAGAATTCAATTCATTATAAAGTCTAGTAAATCTACCAATATGGTCTTTAATTCTTCTATGTGCATAATCTACCATTGTGTTATTAGTAATGATAAATAGCCAATCGCTACTTTGTGCTAAAAGTAGTTCGCGAGCTGCTTGATTTAAGGCTCTAACCTGTAATTTTGCAGTTTTATATTTTAAAGATGAAGTGATTGTATTTATAGGTTTTTTATCTTTTTTTAGTTCTTGTATTTGATTTTCAAAATTGTTTAAAGTTTCAAATGAATCTCTAAATTTATAAGCCAGTTCACACATTCTGTCTCCTGCTGTATGTAAATGTTTGTGTGCATAATCGTTTGAAGGGTTAAGCCAAACTTCACTATAACCATTTGCACCCCAACTTGATCTACATGGTTGACATTGTTGAATTTCTGGATATTTGTCCATATATTCAGAAGGTGTAATAAGCTCAAAATTACATTCATCATAGTAAATTTTTTTAAATAATATATATAACCAATATGGACCTTCATACCACCAATGACCATAAAGTTCAGCATCATATGGGCAAAGTACAATAGGAGGTTTGTTCATATATTTTGCCGCATTTTCAATTTGTTCGGTTCTAGAATTTAAAAAATGTCCAGCTTGTCTTTCAGCAGAATCTTTAGCCCATCTAATATCATAAATATCTTTATTGTCGGTGTCTCCTGTGATTCTATGATATTTTATACCAGTGTGAACTCTAACACCATTATGTGCTATATAAGGCTTTATGTATTCATAATCAGCTTCATAACCAATATCTCTATAGAAATCTCTATAGTTATAATCTCCTGGGTAGCCATTTATAGAACTCCAAACTTGCCTAGAAGATTCCATGTCTCTTCCAAAAACAGTAAATCCCTGAGGAGAAACGATAGGGGCAAGTGTGCCGTAAATAGGAGTAGGATTAGCATATAAAACTCCATGAGTTTCAACAATTGCATAATCAACTCCGAATTCTCTTAAATATTTATCTGCTTCAGGAACATATCCACATTCTGGTAGCCAAATTCCACGAGGTTTTTTTCCGAAATATCTTTCATATGTTTGAACACCAACTGCAATTTGAGCTCTAACAGTTTTTTCATTTACATATAAGATTGGGAAATATCCATGAGTTGCACCACATGTTATAATTTCTAATACACCAATATCTTGGAAATGTTTAAACTGAGATATCAAATCACATTTAAATTCATCTCTAAATAATCTTAAATCTTCAGAATATCTCTCATAATAATATTTTGAAAGATTGTTCATTTTCTCATTAAATGTGGTTCTTTTTATTTCTTTTTCAGATAATTCAATTAGATTTTCTAGGTAGTTAATATATTTTTGTTGTAATAATTTATTGTCCAACATTGAAAGTAGAGGAGGAGTCATTGACATTGTTATTCTAAATTTGACATTTTCGTCTACTAATCTTTTAAAATTTTTAAGTAGTGGTATATATGTTTCTGAAATTGCTTCATATAGCCATGATTCTTCTAAATAATCATTACTTTCTGGGTGGTGAATAAATGGAAGATGTGCATGTAATACAAAACTTACGTATCCTTTTTTTTGCATTTGATTTTTAGTATAGATTTATCTATACTCTCCTTTCTTTAAAAAATAAAAAATCTAGCTTAAATCAAATAAAAGCTAGATTAAGACTATTGTTTTATTATATTTTATTTAAATAACTTACCATGAACTTAAGTTTCCAGATGACGGATTGCCAGAAGATGGATTCATGTGCTTGAAATGACCATTAAAGATTTCATCTTTGTATAGGTTTTCATATAGCTTGTAAATACTAATAAATTCGTCATTTTGAAATATGTGTGGGAAGTCTTTAATATCTTTTTCTATAATTTGATTTGTTTTTACGTTTCTAAAATATATTTTTTGGCTATTATTAAATAAAACATGATCATTTGGTGCTTCAAGATTGTTTGAAGAAGAGATGTAGATATATGGTGATTCTACAGGTTTTATTTGACCTTTTTCTTCAACATTATAATTTGGAATATAACTGTAATTAATAGGAATAGGTCTTCTACCAAGTTCAATTTGATATTCACAATTACTATCATTTACGTTAAAATACCAACTATTTGCAAAATCATTTATATCTATTTCAAAAGAGTAGTTCATTGTTTTATTGTGTATAATTAAAACAGGTTTGGTTATTTCAAAGAAGTAATCTCCATATTGTTCTTTTAATTTTTCTCTATCATCATCTGAAATTTCCCAATATACAAATAGGTGAGTAGGTGTTTGAGCTAAAATTTTAACTACTGTTTTATTATATTTGTATGGTAAGTCATAATATTCTGGAGAGAATTTTTTTATTTTTGGTGTTGAGATTTTTTCTTTTTCTTCTTTTTTTACATCATTTTTCTCTTGAGCTTTAGAAACAGCTAAGCTAGAGCTTTTTTCTTCAACTAGTTTTTGTTTATTAGATTCTACCTTTTTTGTAGAGCTATTAGTAGTCGAAATTCTAGTAGATGTAGCTACTTTTGACGATTTTTTTATAGAAGATGTTTTATCTGGAGCTTTAGCTGATTTTTTTTCTACTTTTTTTGAATTTACTTTTGTTTTAGCAGATTCTGTTTGGGTTTTATTTTTTGTCTTATTACCCTTTATAGGAGATAATAAGTAATTTTTTATATTCTCAAACGTATTATCTGGTTCTTTTGTTTTCTTAGGCATTTTTTATCCTCCTGTTTCTTTTTTATATATACTATACTAATTTTAAAATAAATTCAAGTTTTTTACTAAAACTTTTAAAAAAATATATCGACCGTAAATTCAAATTTTAACATACTATTGCAAAATACGAAAAAAATATATATAATAAGCATGTAAAAAAGTAATTAAGAAAGAGGGACCCACTATTGAATAAAACGAAGAGAAAAATATTTGAAACGTCAATGAAATTGTTTGCAGAAAAAGGATATGAAAATACTAGTATAGAAGAAATAACAGCAACAGTTGGAGTGGCAAAAGGAACTTTGTATTATCATTTTTCAAGTAAAGAAGAAATTTTTGATTTTTTGGTAGCAGAGGGAGTAAAGCTATTACAAAATAGTGTAGATATAAAAACAGCAAAATATCAAAATTATATAGATAAAATAAAAGCTATAGTACTTATACAAATAAAAATAGTGGATAAATACGAAGATATAATAACAATTTTGTTAAGTCAATTTTATGGAAATGAAAAAAGAAACCAAAGATGCAAAGAGTCTATATACCAGTATATAAAAAAGATAGAAGATATTGTAAAAGAAGGTATAGAACTAAAACAAATAAAACAAGGAAATGAAAAAATATATGCTTCTGAAATTTATGGACTTATCTGTTCATGTTTAGTATATAAGCTAAGAGATAAAGAAAATTTTGATATAGGAAAAGTATATAAAGAATTTGATGACACAATAATAAAAGGGTTAAAGGAGAAATAAAAATGTTAGATAGAACAACAAGATTTGAAAATTTAAAAGAAATGATGAAAAAATCTGAAGAAAAATTTGGGGAAAGACCAGCATTTTATTTAGGTGGTAAAGGATTAGAAGACTCAAAAATTGTAACATACAAAGAATTTTATAGAGAAATAAACAGCCTTGGAACAGCTTTAGTAGAAATGGGGCTAAGAGGAAAAAGAATAGCAGTTATAGGTGAAAATAGATATGAATGGGAGCTTGCATATCTTTCAGTTGCATGTGGTACAGGAGTTGTAGTACCTTTAGATAAAGCCTTACCAGAAAATGAAATAGAAAGTTTAATAATTCGTTCAGAAGTGGAAGCAATTTTTTATTCAAATAAATATGACGAAACTATGGCTAAAATTCAAAAACAAGGTAATACAAAGTTAAAATATTTTATTTCTATGGATTTAGAAAAAAATGATTTTAATAAATATTCATTAAAAGAGATAACTAAAAAAGGAAGAGAATTATTAGATAATGGAAATGAAGAATTTTTAAATACTAAAATAAACAATGATGAAATGACAATAATGCTATTTACATCTGGTACAACAAATCAATCAAAAGCTGTAATGTTATCACAGAAAAATATTTGTACAAATGTAAGAGATATTAGAAATGTTTTTGAATTAGATGAAACAGATAGATTTTTATCATTTTTACCATTACACCATACATTTGAATGTACAGTTGGATTTTTGTACCCATTATCAATTGGAGGAAGCATAATCTTTTCTAAAGGTGTTAGACATATTGCAGATGAACTTAAAAATTTTAAAATTACAGCAATGATATGTGTGCCTGTTGTTTTTGAAAAAATGTATGACAAATTAATGAAAACAATAGAAGAAAAAGGAAAAATGCCAACAGTAAAAAAGGGGATAAAAATAAGCAATTGTTTATTAAAAGTAGGAATAGATATTAGAAAAAAATTGTTTAAAGAAATTCACGAAAACCTTGGAGGATGCCTTCGCATAATGGTTGCGGGTGGAGCTGCTTTATCACCTGAAAAAGAAAAAGGATTTTGGGATTTAGGATTTAACTTATTACAAGGATATGGTTTAACAGAAACATCACCAGTAATTGCAGCAGAACTTACAAAGCAAAAAAGACTAGGATCAATAGGAAAAAAATTCCCAAGTGTAGAAGTAAAAATAGATAATAAAGATCAAGAAGGTGTTGGAGAATTATTAGCTAAAGGTGATTCTGTAATGCTTGGATATTATAATAATGAAGAAGCAAACAAAGAAGTCTTTACAGAAGATGGATGGTTCCGCACAGGAGACTTAGCCAGAATTGATAAAAATGGATATATATATATTTCTGGAAGAAAGAAATTTGTTATTGTTTTAAAAAATGGAAAAAATGTTTATCCAGAAGAGATTGAAAGCTTAATAGAAAAGTCTGAATTGGTAAAAGAATGTATGGTATTTGGTATGCCAGCAAGAGATGGAGATGTAACATTGTCTGTAGAAGTTTGCTATGACAAAGATTACGTTAAAAAACAATTTGGAGAGATTAATGAAGAAGAAATAAAAGAAAAAATATGGGCTTGGGTAAAAGAAGTAAATCAAACTATGCCAAAATATAAGTATGTAAAAAAATTAATATTGACAGACGAAGAACTTGTAAAAACAACTACATTAAAAGTAAAAAGAAATATTGAGATGGATAAAATAATGAAAAAAATCAAATAAAATGTAATGAAAATGTAATATTTCTGTTACGAAAATGTAAAGAAAACTTTTTTGAAATTCCTTGTAGTTTTTACGGGAGTGATGTATAATAAAAATGAATTATGTAGAAATTACGTTAAAATAATAACAAAGGAGGGAAGTTTACAATGTCTAAGTCTGGCATAGTAAATGTGAGAATGGTAATCACAGAGGAAAAAATAATATCAAATATAGATAAAGTTCAAAAATTAATAAATCCAAACAATAAGAAAAAAATAATACAATTAGAAGAAGATACATATTTTAAAGATTTGATAGAATCTATAAAGACATACTTAATAGAATATCCTAAAAAGAAAAATTTCCCTGTAAGTGTATATAATGCTGCCTATAGTTTGGTAGAGTTTGCAATAAATCAGTTTGAAGAAAATACAAAAAAAGTTGAAGAATTAATTAAACAAAGAGAAGAGAACATAGCCTTAGCTGCAAACCTAAATGAGCTAATAGAAATGGTAGACAACAAAGAAGAAGGATGGAAAAAAGAAGTAGAAGATGTAGCAGATAAATTCCCAGAAGAAATTATAGAAAGTTTAAAAACAGTGGGAAGATGCAAAGGAAAAACATCGCAAAAATACAATGATTCTATGAAAATATTAAAAGCAAAAGCAAACAACCTAGAATCTAATTTACACATAGAAATAGATATGGAAAGATTAGAAGATAGCTCAAAAGCATTAAGCTTTATAGGAATAGAAATATCAGATGCCTTAAAATTAATACCTACACCAGAAGAAAAAATAGAGCAAATTGAGGCAGAAGAAATCACAAATGAAAACATAGAAGAAGTTGCTGAAAAACCTGCTAAAAAAGCAAAATTAAAGAGAAAAGAAAAAAATAAGGTAAAAGCAAATGTTCAAACAATACAAGAAAATGAAGAACAACAAGTAGTAAAGAGCAAAAATCAAAATATAAGCAATGAAACAACAGAAAAATATGAAGAATACAAAGAACAAACAACATTTAAAGCAAAACCATCATTATGGCAAAAGATTAAAAACAGCAAAGTATTTAGAGCAGCTACATATGTATTTAGAATAAGAATTAGAATAGAATTACCAAGTAATGCACTTCCAGAAGGAAGAGGAGAAAATAATTAATAAAAACGAGATTGATTTTATATTTCAATCTCTTTTTTGACTTTTTATGTAAATTGTGGCATAATTATATTGGTTTTAATGTAAAAGCACATTGACAATCTTAGTTAGGTTGTTAAAGGTCTTTTTGTTATCTAAGGTTGAAAAGATATATACCTATAAGGATGCAAATTATGACTCGAAACAGCTGGATTAGCCAATTGACAGGAGGAATTAACTATGAATACAACAACGAATGTAGAAAGTGAAAACTTCATTACTGATTATGATGTATTTCATGCTGATGAAGTTATTACCAAAGTGAGGTTAATGAGAACATTTGGCAATAATGTTACTGCTTGCCGTACTTTCAAAGTTCACGAGGAAGGATTTTCGGATAATTCTGCAGTTTATGATGTTGGCTTTGGAGAGCATGGTAATCACCCGAAATGCGGTAATAGTTCTTTCAAAAACGGTACTTCATATGTACCGGTAGACTTTATTCAGAGGGATCGTAAAGGAATAGTTATTAATACTTGTAATCCAAATGTGTGGTTTGATCTATTATTGATAGAAACCTTATTTGAAAAGTGGACACTACAGATAATGGTGTAATGTTGTATCTAAGACGAAGGCTAAATAGCTATGCAAAAAAGGCAAGTTTTTACAATTGTGATCTTGCCTTTTTTTATTTTCATTTCATACATTTCAACTTTAGTACAATTGTTTTTAGGCAACAAAAAAACAACCAGATTTTATTCTCTGATTGTTTTTGCCAATCTGTTACATAGTTTAAACAGATATATTTATTGGTGCTCCCTCAAGGATTCGAACCTTGGACCCACCGGTTATGAGCCGGTTGCTCTGACCAACTGAGCTAAGGGAGCATTTCCTAACGACAGATTGAAGTATATAATATTTTTATTTTTTTGTCAATAGTTTTTTTGAAAAATCTGAAAATTTTTAAAAAAAACTCAAAAAAGTATATTTTTAAACAAATTTCGAGAAATAGCAATAAGAAAAATATTATTTTACTATTTCTCAAAATAATATAAAAATCATAAATCCAATCTATTTAAATTACCATTCGTAAAATCTTTTCCTTCAAATCTATCACCATTTTTTACAGTACTAATAATCAAATTAATTTGTTCTATTGTTTCATCTAAAATATCTATTCTAACAGAGTTTATATCAAAATCATCATATTTTATAGACATTGTTTTTGAATTATATATGGTTGTAATTGTTTGACTATTATCGGGAATAACTCTAAACAAAAGTCCTAAACGGTCTTTTAAATAATATTTAGAATTATAGTTGGCACAGAATTTTTTACACTCTTTATAACACTTATTAGTTTTGCCGAGAGGGCAGTAGTTCATTGTCATTACAGGAATATTTCCATATACAATTAATTCTTTTTTTACATTACTATTTTTAGAAAGTGACAAAATTCCATCTTTGTCAAGTTCTGGTGAAATTGTAACTTCATTTATTTTTAAATTATTAAAAAAATCAGCTGAAAAACTGTTATATAAATTTAATGTATAATTTCCAATTATATTTAAGTTATTCTTACAAGAAGGAAGTATATTAAGCTGAGACATATTAGAAATTACAATTCCAGCTATTTTTAAATTATTTATAGAGTTTTCTAATATTTTTTTTGCTGTATTTGTATAATTTTTTCTAATAATCGTAGGCATGTAAATATATAAATTAAATTTATTAGATAAATATTGCAAATTTTCACTGTAATCTGAAATTCCAAAATACTTAAGTGGAACATAAAGTCTATCTACTAATTCAAGTTTAGTAAGGTCAATATCTAAATTATTTAAAAGCAAAGAAACCTTTTTATCTGAACATATAGTATTTTTTTCTTCTTTTTTAGAACAAACTTTATAATTTGAATCTCTTTTAAAACTATTTACAATTTTATTTCTAAGTGAATTTATGCCCAAACGTCTTATATCATTTAATATAGAAACAGGAATAAAAATATTTTCATCAAGTTCGATATTAAAGTTTTCAAATTCAAACTCAGTATCTTGGGTTTTACTAAATTGAAAAATTATTTTTTCTTTTGTAATTGATGAATTTTTAGATGCTTCCG
This sequence comes from uncultured Clostridia bacterium, assembly GCA_934141475.1. Lineage (GTDB taxonomy): Bacteria > Bacillota > Clostridia > TANB77 > CAG-508 > CAG-269. The sequence continues at coordinate 54,246 of CAKPCG010000004.1, read as the reverse complement.
GAATAAAGTCATACACATAATTTATAGTGCAATTAAATGTTTTTGATGACATTGAAACATTTATTTTTTGTTCTTTTTTTATTACAATATTACAATCTATTTTATTTTTTATATATTCCTTAGAATAGCTAGAAATAGCATTTTGAGTGAGTTTTTTATCAGAAATTTTGTATATTTTATCTCCTAAATTTATATTTCCTTTCATTCTACCGAAAGTAACAATTTGCATAGGTGAGGCAGTTTTTATATTTTGATTTTTTTGCAATAATTCAGAAATTGTGTATTTGGTATTTTCTTTTTCAAAAGTTATCTGGTCACCAATTGATATATTTGTATCTAGTTTTGCTGTTACAAGTCCTTTATTTGCATTATATTTAACGATTTTTCCTAAATATATACCCATATTGTTTTGCTTCTCTTTAAAAATAAGATTATGATTAGAAGAAGAAAGTAAATGTCCGCTAGAAAAATTCCCTCTATTAAAAACTTGCATCAATTCATATTTATCATTTGGATCTATTTTATATTGAGAAGAATTGTTACAAGCTAAATCTATGTATTTTCTATAAATTCTAGTAACTGTTGAAACATATTCAGGGCTTTTCATACGACCTTCAATTTTAAAAGAAGTAACGCCAGATTTTATTAAATCAGGTATTAGTTCAAGTGAACATAAATCACGAGTGCTTAATAAATACCCTTTATCTAATTTTAAAATATCATTATTTTCTTGTTTTAATAGTTCATATGGTAGTCTACAAGTTTGAGCACATTTGCCTCTATTTCCAGATCTACCACCAATCATACTAGAAAATAGGCATTGACCTGAATATGAGATACAAAGAGCACCATGGATAAAAACTTCAATTTCTAAATCTGAATTATTACATATATATTTAATTTCATCTAATGAAAGTTCACGAGACAAAACAACTCTTTTAAATCCTAAATTTTTAAGTAAATTAACACCCTCTAAATTATGAACTGTCATTTGGGTACTCGCATGTATTGCAATATCTGGAAACTCTTTAATTAATTTATTGGCAAGTCCAATATCTTGTACAATTATTGCATCAATTCCGTATTCATAAGCTTTATTTGCGAGTAATAAAGCATTTTCAAATTCATCTTCTTTAATAAGAGTGTTTAAAGTAAGATTTGTTTTTACATTTCGTAATTTGGCATAATTAATAGCTTCATTTAAACAAGAATCATCAAAATTAGATGCAAATGCTCTTGCTCCAAATGATTTAGCACCAAAATATACAGCATTTGCACCATTTTGTACAGCTGCTTTTAAACATTCAAAATCTCCAACAGGAGAAAGTAATTCTATCATATTATCAATTCCTTTTTTTATTTAATAAAAATATTATAACATAAAATAGTAACCAAAAACAATGTTATTTCATAATATAAAGTAAAATGAAAAGGAGGAATAAGTATTATGCCAGAAAATAGTGTAAATATTTCAGGAGTTAATGACCGCTGTTGTAATTCAAATAACTGTGGATTTTTAAATGGATTATTTTGCGGAAATGATAGCGAAATATTATTTTTTATAATTATATTTTTACTTCTATTTACAAACTTTGGATGCTGTGGATGTGGAAGAGGATAACATAACCAAAAATATTTAAAATATGGCTAATTGTTTATTTGGCAATTAGCTTTTTTTGTTTAATATAGGTTTAGAAAAGATAGGACAATTAGTTTTTAGTTAAAGGATTGCATAAAAAAATAAATTATAGTAAAATTAGAAAAGCAAATTAGGAGGGAAGATAAAGATGAATAAACAAGAAATGCTAAAAGACTATAAAAATCAAGAAGACAAACTATTGCTTGCAATTTTATTAGATAAAATAGAATTTACTAAAACAAAGAAAAAAATAGAATGCACAGATTTTTTAAACTTATATGAACAGGAACTAGCGGACAAGTTTTTAAAGAAAAATAAATTTTCAAATTACTACTTTTTTGGCGGAAAGGGAGAAGCAGAAAGAAAAATATTGATAGTATATCCTGAAAAGCTAACAGAAGAAATGGCAAGAAAAAATCATTCTAAATTAGTAAGTGTAATAAAAATTGAATTACCAATAAGTATAGAAGAAGAATATGATCATAGAAGATACCTAGGTGCATTAATGAAACTTGGAATTGAAAGAGAAAAAGTTGGGGATATATCTGTAAAAAGAAATGGTGCAGAAATTGTTATAAAAAATGAAGTGCAAAAATTTCTAATACAAAATTTAGGTTCACTTACAAGATTTTCATCAGCAAAAATAGAAGCATTACCAATAGAAGAACTAAAAGAAATAGAAGCTCAAAAAATAGAAATTACAGAAATAGTAGCATCTTTAAGACTAGATAACATAGTAGCAAGTTTAGCAAGAACATCAAGAAATAAGGCAAATGAAATTTTAGAACAAGAAAGAGTTTTTGTTAACTTTAAAAATGAAACAAAACCGTCAAAACAAGTTAATGTTGGAGATATAATTACAATTAGAGGAAAAGGAAGGTTTGAATTCAAAGAAATTTCTGGCAATACAAGAAAAGGAAGATATGTTTTAAAAATAGATAAATACATATAAAAATTAATAAAATCTTTAGTATTTTGCTTGCGTAAATAAGTATATAGTGATAAAATGTAAAAAAATTATGGGAGACTAAAGTTTGAAAAGTCGTTGTAAACTACAATAATTTTAATCAAATTTTGTGCCTTGAAGGAAAGGAATGTTGGTAAAGATGTCAATATTATTAACAGGTGGAGCAGGTTATATAGGAAGTCATACTGCTGTTGAACTATTAAAAAATGGAAAAGATATAGTAATAATTGATGATTTTTCAAATAGTAATGAAAAAGCATTAGAAGCAATAAAAAAAATAACAGGTAAAGATTTTAAATTTTACCAAATAAATTATATGGATAGAGAAAAATTAGAAAAAGTATTTGAAGAAAATGAAATAGAAGCCGTAATAAATTTTGCAGGATTTAAAGCTGTTGGAGAGTCTGTAAGAGAACCTTTAAAATATTATTATGATAATGTAGCAGGTGCTATAATATTACTTCAAACAATGTCAAAATATGGAGTAAAAAAATTTGTATTTAGTTCATCAGCTACTGTATATGGAGAACAAAAAGTACCAAAATGTGTAGAAACAATGGAAAGAAGAAAAGCTTCAAATCCATATGGAAACACAAAAATAATGATAGAACAAATATTAGAAGATATGTATAATGCAGACAAAAATTGGAAAATCTCTATCTTAAGATACTTTAATCCAGTAGGAGCACACGAGTCAGGATTAATTGGAGATAACCCAAATGGAATACCAAATAACCTAATGCCATATGTGCAAAAAGTTGCAATAGGAGAGTTAAAAGAATTAACAATATTTGGAAATGACTACAATACACCAGATGGAACATGCAGAAGAGATTATTTACATGTTGTAGATTTAGCAATTGGTCATATAAAAGCATTAGAGAAACTTGAAAAATCAGAAAATGGTGTATATGCTTATAATTTAGGAACAGGAACTCCAGTAAGTGTACTTGAAATAGTTACAGCATTTATGAAAGTAAACAATATAGATGTACCATTTAAATATGGAGAAAGAAGACCAGGAGATTTAGCAGAACTTTATGCAGACCCTACAAAAGCTGAAAAAGAACTAGGATGGAAGGCTGAAAGAACAATAGAAGATATGTGTAGAGATTCATGGAATTATATACAAAAAAATAAATAAAGGAATAAGAAAATATGAGAAGAAAAATAAATATATTAAGAGCAGTGCTTATAGTGTTACTTTTAATAATGTTTGGAACTATATTTAATTTTTCAAATCAAGATGGCGAAAAGTCAGGAAACTTAAGTAGAAAAGTTACGGAAGATGTTACAAAAAACGTAAAATCAATTCAAAAGCTAGAAAAAAGTGAGAAAGAAAAGGTCTTATCTAAAATAGAGCATTATATAAGAAAGATGGCCCATTTCTCACTTTATACTGCTGTTGGAATTTTAACAATGAGTTTAATGAGCACATATGATTTAAAACTTAAAAAAAGAATATTAATAAGTTTAGCAATAGGTGCTTTTTATGCTGTATCAGATGAATTTCACCAGATATTTATTCCAAAAAGAACAGCATCAATTTTTGATGTTGGAATTGATTCTTGTGGTGTTTTAACTGGAATTTTTATAGTAATACTTTTATTAAAAATTGTAAGGTACATTAATACAAGAATGTGTAGAAAAGCAAAAAAATAAATCAATTTACATAAAATTGACAAAACGTATTGAGTATATAGTTGATTTATGATATAATAAAAAAAGTCGAGATTAGAGAAAAAAATTTATTGGGGGGTAAATTTTAATGGAAATTAGAGTCAATTCAGGAGAAATTGCATTCAACCAAGTAATGGTGTTACCTAACAAAGGAAAAAGAGAAATTTTAGGAGAATTAAAAGCTTATAAATATGTAAAAAGAACTATAGATGTAGTTTTAGCAAGTATAGCTTTGATTATTTTATCACCACTATTTTTAGTGATTTCAATTCTAATTAAGTTAGAGTCAAAAGGACCTGTTTTTTTCGCACATACAAGAATTGGAAAAAATGGGAAGAAAATTAAATTATTAAAATTCAGAACAATGGTTCCAAATGCTGAGGAATTAATAAAAAGTTTTACACCTGAGCAAATGAAAGAATTTAAAGAAAATTTTAAATTGGAAAATGATCCAAGAGTTACCAAAATAGGAAAAATTTTAAGAAAAACAAGTATAGACGAATTACCACAATTAATAAATATTATAAGAGGAGATCTTTCTATTATAGGACCAAGACCTGTAATTGGAGAAGAACTTGAAAAATATAACAATAATAAAGAAAAATTTTTAAGTGTTACACCAGGACTTACAGGATTTTGGGCAGCAAATGGTAGAAGCAATACCACTTATGATCAAAGAATGGTAATGGAATTGTATTATGTAGATAATATATCATTAAAATTAGATTTAAAGATTTTTTTTAAGACAATTGTGTCTGTTTTGAAAAAAGAGGGAGCAATGTAATGGAGAAAAAGATCCAAAACTATAGCGTATTAATGAGTGTATACAAAAAAGAAAAAGCTATATACCTAAGAGAAAGCATCGAAAGCATGATAAATCAAACGGTAAAAACAAATGATTTTTGTATAATAAAAGATCGGAGAATTAACAGAAGAGTTAAATGATGTTATATCTGAATATTGCAATAAATATTCAGATATATTTAATATAATAGAGTTAGAAAAAAATGTGGGATTAGGACCAGCTCTTGCAATAGGAGTGAAAAAATGTAAAAATGAACTCATTGCAAGAATGGATTCAGATGATATATCTGTATGTGATAGATGTGAAAAACAAATAAAAAAATTTGAAGAAAATCCAGAGCTTGATATAATAGGCTCTAATATTGCGGAATTTATAGATAATACAAAAAATGTACAGGCATATAGAAATTTACCAGAAACAGATGAGCAAATAAAAAAATTTGCTAAAAGAAGAAACCCATTTGGACATCCGTCTGTTATGTTTAAAAAAAGTAAGGTTTTAGAAGCAGGAAATTATAGAGAATACTATTTATGCGAAGATTATGATATGTGGATAAGAATGATGGAACATAATGCTAAATGCTATAATTTCCAAGAAACGTTAGTATTTATGAGAATTGGAGAAGATTTTTATAAACGAAGAGGTGGCGTAAAATATTTAAAATCTATTTTAAAATTTAAAAAAGAACAATACAAAAAAGGATTTTTTAGCAAAAAAGATTATTTTATAAGTGCAGGAACTCATATAGTAATTTGTTTAATGCCAAATAAAATAAGGGATTTATTTTATAAAAAAGTATTAAGGGGTAAAAAAAATGGCAAATAAAAAAGTAGATATTATAACATTACATAGAACAGTAAATTATGGTTCAGTATTACAAGCATATGCAACACAATATGTTTTAAAAAAGATGAGATACGATGTTGAATTTATTGATTATTATCCAGAAAGATTACATATGGCTGGAATGTTAAAAAGAATAAAAAATAAAAGTGAACGTTTGAAGAAAAGTAGTATACTAAGAACTATTGCAAGAATTGCAATTTTTCCTTCATATATAAAGAGATTTTTTGTTTTTAAGACATTTGTAAAAAAATATATAAATACTACTAAAAAAACATACAAAACAGAAGAGGAATTGGAAAAAGATATTCCAAATGCAGATGTGTATTGCACAGGAAGCGATCAAGTATGGAATGTTGGATGGAATGAGAAAATAGATTATCCATTTTTTTTGAAATTTGTACCAGATGAAAAAAAACGTATTGCATATTCTGCAAGTTTTGGAAAATCAAAGCTTGAAGATTGGGAAAAAGAAGAAACAAAGAAATTATTAGAAAGATATTCACATATTGCGATGAGAGAAAATTCTGGAGTCAAAATTTTAGAAGATTTAGAAATCAAAGATGGAATTCAAGTTTTGGATCCAACATTATTACTTAATAAGGAAGAATGGAAAACTTTAATATCGGATAAATATAAAGGAAAAAAATACATTTTTATGTATAATATAAATCATAATAAAAAATTGGATGAATATGCAAACAAATTAGCTAAAAAGAAAAATTTAGAACTAATATATGTTAGTTATAATTTTCATGATTGTTTTAAAAAAGGAAAATTAAAATGCAATACTAAGGTTGAAAATTTTTTGTCATTAATAGCTAATGCAGAATATGTATTAACTGATTCATTTCACTGTACAGCATATTCAATAAATTTTAATAAACAAGTAGTTGTTGCATATCCGGAAAAATTTAGCACGAGACTTGCAAGCATAGTAGAATTAACCGGAATTGAAAATAGAGTAATAGATGATTATAATGATTTAGAAATCTGCAATAGACCAATAGATTTTGAAAAGGCGAATAAAATCTTAGACCTAGAAAGAAAAAAATCATTAAATTTCTTAAAAAAAGCTATAGAAGAGTGAGGATACATAAGTATGAAAAAAAAACATTTAGAAATAAAAAGAAAAACAGATTGCACAGGGTGCAGAGCATGTGAACAACTTTGTCCTGTTAATTGTATAACAATGAAAGAAGATGAAGAAGGATTTATTTTTCCTTTTATAGATGAAGAAAAATGTATAAATTGTGGATTATGTAAAAAAAGATGCCCACAAATAAATAGTGTTATTGAAGAAAGAACGCCAACAGTATATGCCATACAAGCCAAAGATGGTAATGTATCAAAATACAGTACATCTGCGGGAATTGCGTATTTATTAGCTAAAAAAACAATTGAAGATGATGGCTTTGTTGTAGGTTGTGCATACAATCAAGATTTAGAACCTAATCAGATGATGGTTAATAAATTTGAAGAACTTGGTAAATTAAGAGGTTCAAAGTATATATTTAGTAATACAATGAAAACATATACTGAAACTAAAAAAGCTTTAGCAGATGGAAGGAAGGTTTTATATATTGGAACACCTTGTCAAATAGGCGGATTAAAGGCATACTTGGGAAAAGATTATGAAAACCTTTTAACAGCTGATATTATATGTCATGGAGTACCAAGCATAAAAATGTTTAAAAAATATATAGAAACTTTACAAAATAAATATAACAAAAAAATAATTAATTATGATTTTAGAAATAAAGATAATGCTAGATGGGGAGAGTTTGTTGTAAAAATAACTTTTGAGGACAATAGTACTAAATATATTCAATCAGAAAATGATGGCTATTATAGTAACTTTTTAAAGGGAACAATATATAGAGAAGCTTGTTATGAATGCAAATATGCGACTACAAATAGAGTTGGAGATTTAACTATAGGAGATTTTTGGGGAATAGAACAAGAAAATCCGAAATTTTATTCTGAAAATGGGGTTTCAGTTGTTTTTGCAAATACCGATAAAGGAGCAAAGGCTATAAAAAATCTTGAAAATGATATTATAGTGTCAAAACAGAAAATAGAACAAGCAACTAAAAGAAATGGAAACTTATGTAAACCTACCAAAAGAACAGAAATAAGAGATACTATATATAGTGGAATTGATACAATGACTGCAGATGAATTTACAAAGAAAAATTTAAAAATAAAGGGAAGAATAAAAAAGAAAATAAAAAAAATGATACCTAAAAGGGTTAAAAACTTTATAAAAAGATTTGTATAATGATGGGAGAAAATATGGAACCAATTAGAATACTACAGGTAGTACCTAATATGAATTCTGGTGGACTAGAAAATTTGATAATGAATATTTATAGAAATATAGATAGAAGCAAAGTACAATTTGATTTTTTAGTGCATTATCAAAAAAGAGGCTTTTTTGATGATGAAATAGAAAAACTTGGAGGAAAAATATATAGATTTTCTGTAAGAGAAGATAATAATATAATTAAATATATAAAAGAATTAAACAAATTTTTTAAAGAACATCCAGAATATAAAGTTGTGCATGGACATATGGCAAGTTTGGGATTTATATATTTAAATATAGCTAAAAAACATAAAGTTCCTGTTAGAATAGCTCATAGCCATGGAACATCACATTTAAAAACTTTAAAAGGATATATAAAATTTTTAACTTTCAAGTTAGAAAAATATTATTCTAATGTTAATTTTGCGTGTTCTACTGAGGCGGGAGAGTATTTATTTGGTAAAAATAGAAAATTTGAAATAATTCCAAATGCAGTAGATATAGAAAAATTTAAATATAATTCGCAATTAAGAGATAAAGTAAGAAAGGAATTACAAATAGAAGACAAATTTGTAATTGGTCATGTCGGAAGGTTTAATTTACAGAAAAATCACAAATTTATATTGGAAATTTTTAAAAGAATACTACAAAAAGAAAAAAATGCAGTTTTGTTATTGGCTGGAAATGGAGAACTAGAAGAAGATATAAAAAAGATGGCGTACGAATTAAAAATAGAAAATAATGTGAAATTTTTAGGCGTTAGAAAAGATATAGAAAGATTATATCAAGCAATGGATATATTTTTAATGCCATCTTTATTTGAAGGATTACCACTAACAGGAATAGAAGCACAAGCAAGTAATATAAAATGTTTTTTTTCAGATACAATAACAAAAGAAGTAATTATTACAGATAATACAAAATTTATTTCTTTAAATGAATCTGCAGAAAAATGGGCGAAAGAAATACTAGAAAATCGAGTTTATGATAGGGATAATGTAAAAATAATAAATGAGGAATTTGATATAAGAAAACTTGCAAAAAAAATGCAAAAAAGATATATTGAATATAACGAAAGAAAATTTAAGGAGTAATTATGATAACATATATAACAATGACAGTATTTGCAGTATTTTTTTCAGCTTTGTCGAATTATGATAGAAATAAAAAAAATAATACTGTAAAAATGGCATTTTGGTACATATCAGAGGCGATATTAATAATTGTAGCTGCAATAAGATTTGATGTTGGTCAGGATTATATGTATACATATGTGCCATATTTTAAGGGTGTTTTAAAAGGAACCCCTAATGAAGATATAGAAAAAGGATTTTTGATATTAAATAAAATTGTACAGTTATTTACAACCGACTATGCAGGTATATTTATAGTTTGTTCAGTTATATTTTTTCATTATATATACAAAGCCATACGTGAACAATCAGAGATGCCTACACTTAGTGTATTTTTATTAGTAGGAACAACATATTATTTTATATTTTTAAATACAATGAGACAAATGATGGTTGTTGCTGTATTTTTGTATTCGATTAAATTTATAAAAGAGCAAAATTTTAAGAAATTTTTAATATATATGCTAATATGTAGTACAATACATGTTAGTGCATTAATGTGTATACCGTTTTATTTTTTCTTTGGAATAAAATTGAGACCATTAAAAGCAGGAGTAATACTTGGAATTGCAATAGTTGTAAAGCCTCTTATATCAAAATTGTTTTTAATTATTGTAAAATTAACAAAATACAATTACTATATAGACTCGAGATTTGATACAAAGGAATCAGGTTATATTGTATTAGCTATGAATATATGTGTATTAATTTTTGCTTTAATTTATTATTCAAAAAAGAAATATGATGAAAGTAATATTGATAAAAAAATAAAAGAAAAAAAGATAAAGGACTACTCATATTATTGTTTTTTACAATTAATTTCAACAGTATTGGCTTGGTATAATAATGCGGTACCACTATTGAATAGGGTTAGATGGGCAACAGGAATATCAATAATTATATTAATCCCTATGATTATAAAACAGGAAAAGAATGTAAAAACAAGAATATTATACACTTTTTTGATAGTAGTTTTATATAGTGCATATTCATTGTATACAATAGGAATGAAAAATTCAAATAATGTATTACCATATTTAACAATATTTCAAAGATAATAAGGGGAAGTAAGAATGAAAAAAATAAGTGTGATTATACCTATATATAATGTTGAAAAATATTTAAAAAGGTGTATTGAAAGTATAATAAAACAAACATATTCTAATTTAGAAATTATATTAGTTGATGATGGAAGCCCAGATGGTTGTGCAAAAATATGTGACGAGTATAAAAACAAAGATGAAAGAATTGTTGTAATACACAAAAAAAATGGGGGACTTTCAGATGCTAGAAATGCTGGACTAAAAGTTGCAACTGGAGAGATAATTTCGTATATTGATAGTGATGATTACGTAGACTTAGATATGTATGAGAAAATGACAAAAGCAATGGAAGAAAAAAATGCTGATATTGTTGTTTGCGGAACCAATATAGATTATGAAGATGGTCATACAAAGGTGAAATGTGAAAAAGAGGAAAAAAGTTTTAATAGAGAAGAAGCTTTAATAGAATTAAATTCATTTAAATCATTTGATATGGCTGTTTGGAATAAATTATATAAACGTGAAGTGGTTGACAAAATTGAATTTCCTGTTGGAAAGAAAAGTGAAGATTATTTTGTGATGTATCAATATTTTGCAAGAGCTAAAAAAGTTGTTATTATAAATCAAGCAAAATACCATTATTTTCAAAGAAGTAATAGTATTTCTAGGGGAAAAAATGTGACACATGATTATATAGAAGGAAGTAAGAGTCAAAAAGAATTTTTTGAAAAGAATTTTCCAGATTTAAACTATGTTGGAAATACAGCATATGCTTTTTCGTATATTGCAACATACAATAGGTACATAAAAAATGAATTGAAAATGACGAATGAAATGAAAAAAGAATTTAAAAAAGAAGTGAGAAAATATTTAAAAGACATAAATGGAAATAGTCATATAAGCAGATCTAAAAAGATTCAAGCAACATTGTTTTCGTATAGTTTGTTTATTTACAAAATTGCATTAAAAGTAATAAGTAAGGAGTAGTAATGTTAAAAAAAAGAATAGAACAGTTTGCAAAAAAAGTTTTAAGAGGGCATAAAGCATCATCTAAGGATTTTATAAAATATTTAAGAAAAAAGAACGTTAGAGTTGGAGAAGGAGTAGTAATATTTGATCCACAATCAGTTTTTATAGACTCTACAAGGCCATGGCTTTTGGAAATTGGAGACGATGTTCAGATTACACGAGGAGTTACAATTTTAACACATGGATATGATTGGAGTGTTTTAAAAGGCAAATATGGAGAAATTTGTGGGTCGGCAGGAAAAGTAAAGATTGGAAATAATGTTTTTATTGGTATGCAAGCTACAATTTTAAAGGGAGTAACAGTAGGAAATAATGTAATAATTGGTGCAAATTCATTAGTAAATAAAGATGTACCAGACAATGTTGTTGTTGCTGGAAATCCTGCAAAAATTATAATGACAATAGATGAGTATTACGAAAAAAGAAAAAATAAACAATTTGATGAGGCAAAAAAATTAGCTACTGAGTATTATAGAGTATATAACAAAATACCAGAAAAAAATATATTTAGAGAGTTTTTTTGGTTGTTTGGAGAAAGAGAAAATATTAATGAGGATAAAAGCTTTTTTGATATAATGCACTTAGTAAGAAACTATGAAAAAAGTATGAAAAAATATAAAGAAACAAAGCCAATGTTTAAAAATTATGATGAATTTTTATCAGCGTGCGAAATACCTTTAAAAAAAGCAGAAGGGGAAAAACAAAATGGATGAATTAATAAGTGTAATAATACCAGTATATAATGTAGAAAAATATTTAAAAATATGCCTTGAAAGTGTATTAAATCAAACATACCAAAATTTAGAGATAATACTTGTTGATGATGGAAGTAAGGATAAATCAGGTCAGATTTGTGATGAGTATTCAAAAAAAGATGAAAGAATAAAAGTTATTCACAAAGAAAATGGTGGATTATCTGATGCAAGAAATGTTGGTATTGAGAATAGCTTTGGAAAATATATATGCTTTATAGATAGTGATGATTATATAGATGTTAAATTTTTAGAAAATTTATATTCAATTATAAAAAAATATAATGCCGATATTTCTGTATGCTGCTATAAAATAGTATCTGAAAATTCAGATCATTTAAAAGTAGAAGAAAAAAGAGAATATAGCGAAGAGGTATGGAATAATGAACAGAGTTATAAGGAACTATTATTGTTTGGAAAACTAGAAAACTATATATGGAATAAATTATTTAAAAAAAGTTTATTTAATGGAGTATGCTTTCCAAAAGGTAAAAAAATGGAAGATATAGGAACAACATATTTATTATTAGATAAAGCAAAAAAAATTGCAACAACAAACTATGTAGGATATTTTTATATGCAAAGAGAAGGCAGCATAATGTCAAATTTAAATGAACAGCTAATTGTTGATACAAAAGAAATGATTAATATAAGATTCAATTATTTGAAAAAAAAATATCCGAACTTATTTGATGAATTAATGATAAATAGATTAGCTTTTATAAAATTTTATTATGAAGACATAGGGAAAATAAACAAACTTGGAATAATGAAAGATTTTGACGAAGAATATAAGTTTTATAAAGAGAATTATAAGAAATATAGAAAAAAGGTTAAAGAAACATCAAAATCAAATATAAGAAAAGTTGATTTTGATATATTATATATAAACAAAAATTTATTAGTAAATATAAATAAAATAAAAATAAAAATAAAAAAAATAAGGGAGAAAAAATATGAAAAAAATAGCAACAATAACATTTCATGGAGCTCATAATTATGGGTCGAATTTACAGTCATATGCTTTGCAAGAGTATATAAAAAAAATTGCTGGAAGTGATTATTCATACGAAATCTTAAATTTAAGAACCGATATTCAAAAAAGACAATATTCTTTGAATAAAGATAATAAATTTACATCAAAGATAGTTAGAAAATTTTTATTGAAGGATTTTGATAAAAAAAACAGAGGTAAGTTCGAAAAATTCGAAAGTTTTATAAATAATAAATTACAAGTTACAAAGGAATATAGTAGTTTGGAAGAATTAAAAAATTCAAATTTAAAATATGATTATTGGATTAGTCGGAAGTGATCAACTATGGAACTTAAGAGCAAATGATTTTGATTGGTCATATTTTTTGGAATTTGCGGATAATGGAAAAAAAATATCTTATGCAGCAAGTTTTGGACCAAAAAAAATGGTATGGTCAGATGAAGAAAAAGAAAGAGTAAAAAGAGATTTGGAAAAATATGATCTTATTTCAGTAAGAGAAGAAGGAAGCAAGGCAAATGTAGAGGAAATTTTAAATAAAGAAATACCAATTCATATGGATCCGACAATATTATTAGATAAAAAGGAATGGAATGATATAATACCAAAAGAAAAAATATATGATGGAAAATATATATTGTATTATTCTTTAGGACAAAATAGAGAACACATAGATTTAGTAAAAAAAATATCTAAATTATTAAAAATGCCAGTTGTAACCACTAGATATGCTGGAAGACGTGAACTTTTTAGTGGGTTTAAACAAGTATATGATGTAGGACCAGTAGAATTTTTAAATTTGTTAAAAAATGCTGAATTAGTAGTATCTTCATCATTCCATGGAACAATTTTTTCAACAATTTTAGAAGTACCATTCTATGCGATAAATGGAATGAAAGACTATAGAATATCAACACTCTTAAAGAAATTAGTTTTACAAGATAGAAGTATTGATATTGAAAACTATAATAAAAAATGTCCAAAGTATAAAGAAATAAATTTTGATAATGCGAGGGATGAGCTAGAAAAAGAACGTAAAAAATCAACTGAATATTTAATGAAAGCATTAGATATAAAAAGAGAGGAATAAGAATGGGAAGACAAAAAGAACTTATATTTAATACAATTATTATTGGCATAGGAAAATTTAGTACACAAATTGTTTCAGTATTTTTATTACCTATATATACAAGTATATTATCAACAGAAGAATATGGAACATATGACTTATTATATACAATTTCAATGTTTTTAATACCTATGATAACCCTTTTAATGGAAGAATCTATGTTTAGATTTTTAATTGATAGTAAAAGTAAAGAGGAAAATTCCAAAATAATATCTCAAACATTAATTTTTGCTGTAATAAGTACAAGCATTTGGGTTGCAATTATTGCGGTGGTTTGTAAAATATTTAAAGTTCAATATGGAATCATTTTTTGTTTTTATATAATTTCTTCTATTATTGTTAGTCTAAGGAATGCAATAGTTAGAGGAAAGGGAAATATAAAAGCATATACTATAATAAATTTTATAACTAGTGTATCAATAATAATTTTAAATATTTTGTTTATTGTTGCATTTAAAATAGGAATAGAGGGACTATTTTTATCTAGTATAATTTCAAATGTTATAATTTCTTTCATAGCATTTAAAAAGTTGCATGTTTTGGAAGGTGCATCTGTTAGATTGTATGATAAGAAATTAATGAAAGAAATGGTAAAATATTCTATTCCTTTGGTTCCAAATAGCATATCATGGAGTATTATAAATTTTTCAGATAGAATAATTGTATCATCAGTATTAGGAACAGCAGAAAATGGAGTTTATTCAATGGCAAATAAATTTCCAACATATATAGATAATATTTATAACTTTTTTTATACAGCGTGGAAGGAATCCTCTGCAAAGGCTTTACACTATGATGAACCAGAAAAATTTTACAATCAGATTTATAATTCTTTAAGAAGAATGTTAGATGCAATAGTTTTAGGAAGTATAGCAGTTTTACCATTTATATTTTCGTTTTTTATAAAAAAAGACTTCTCGGTTGCATACATATATGTGCCTGTACTTATTGTTGCAACATATTTTTCTAATTTATCATCTTTTATGGGGGGAATATTTACTGCATATAAAGATACTAAAATAATAGGAAAAACAACAATAGTTGCAGCAACAATCAATTTAATTGTAAATTTGTTATGTATAAAATTTATTGGACTATGGGCTGCTGCGGTTTCTACATTAGTTGCGATGATAATTAATTACAATTTAAGAACAAAAAGAATAAGAAAATACATAAAATTGGTTTGTGAATATAAAATTATACTATCGTTGCTATTTTTAGTAATAGACTTACTTGCATTTTATTGTAATAAAACAGCAATAAATATAATTAATTTTATAATAATTTTAATTTATTGTATTTATCTTAACCAAAATACAATACAAGAGATATTTAAGGAAATACAAAAGAAAGTGTCAAAAAATAAATAAAATGATGCTAAATAGTAATTGACTTTTTTACAATATTTATGTTATTGTTATAACATAAATATTTTTTTTTTAAGGAGTATTTATGAATAGGAAAGTAGAAGTATATGTAAAAAAAGCAAAAAGAATATATAGAACAGCTATTATTCTCGGAATATTAATATTCTTACTAGGAGTATTAATCTCTATTGTGTATAATAAATTTTCTAAAAAGGAACCTATTGATGAAGTTCAAACAATTTCAAATGGAGACGAAACAGAAAGCTTTACAAATGATACGGGGGAAGTGTTACTTAATCCAGGAAAAGGTTGGGTACTGTATAATAATATAGAATCTAATAAATATAATGATGTTGTAAATATAGGATACACAAGAATAGATTGGAGCGATGTTGAAAAGAGCGAAGGAGAATATAATTGGGATATAATAGACCAAAGAATAAAGGTATATGAAAACAAAGGAAAAAAATATTCATTTGGAATATTATGTGCAAGTAGCTCTAGTAAAAGTGAATATGTAACACCTAAATGGGTTTTTGATGCAGGAGCCAAATATTATACATACAATAATGAAGAAACAGGAATAGAACAAAAGATTCCTGTTTGGACAGATGAGATTTTTTTAGAGAAGCTAAATAACTTTGTACAAGCATTAGCACAAAGATATGATGGAAATAAAAATATTGCATTTATTGATATTCGTTCATATGGAAATTTTGGGGAACAACATTTAGGAACCATAGGTGGAGAATATATAAGCTCAGATGTACTTATTAACTCATATTTAAAACCATATAGAGAAGCATTTTCTAAAACATTGTTAGTTAGTCCGTGTGGAGAAACAAGATATAATGATGCTTATAAGTGGGGCGTAGAAAATGGCATATCACTTAGAAGAGATGGAATTTTTAAATGGTCGGATGGTTCTGAATGTGCAATGGCTTATGGAAAGGCACCTACAGTATTTGAATATACTGCAGATTATAATTGGATTAAAGAAAATAATTATTGGAGCTATGATAATTTAATTCAGTATATAGAAAATGGAAAACCATCATATATACAATTTGATCCTAATATGTATAATGAAAATCAAGATTTCTGCAAATACATAGCAAACAAAGTTGGATACTATTTTAAATTCAAACAAGCATCATACACAAACACCATAAAAACCACAGAAACGGACAAAATATCATTATCATTTATAAATGAAGGGGTAGCTCCATTATATGAACCATGTACAACCTATATTGGACTATTAGACAAAAATTATAAATTAGTAAAAAAATATAAAACAGACATAAATGCACAAAAATGGATGCCAAGTGAGGAAGTTCAAGAAAATATTGACATAAGATTAGATGGTGTAAACGACGGAGAGTATATAATGGCAGTTGGTTTATTTTATAACGAAGATGATGAAAAACCAACATATTTACTAGGAAATACCGGAAAAACCGATGATAATTGGTATGTATTTGGAAAAATAAACATAGAAAATCCAAAAGAAGAATATGAAATAAAAGCAAAAAATGATGAAGAAATAACAAATCAAACACAAAAAGAAATAAATGTAAAAATAAAAAATCTTAGAACAGATTCAAATTATTCATTAAAAGTTCTAAATAATAATGAAATTAGGCAAATAGAAAATATAGATAATCAAAATATAGAATATGAAAAAGATATAACTGTAAATTTAAAAAATGGAAGTAATGAAATAAAAATACAAATAGAAAAAGATGGCAAAATAGAAAGTGAATTTGTAAAAAAAGTATATGTAGGAAGTTATAGCAATGATAGTAAAACAGTATCAAGTAATATAAATCAAGATTATGCTAAATTTAATGACAAATATAAAACTATTATGAATCAATCTGCAGAAGTACAAAAATATGTACAAGATTTAAAACAAAACATATATCACGCCTCATTAGTAGAAAAAATATCAGAAGATAAAGCAGAAGAAATGATAAAACAACACTATGGATTAATGAATATTATAGTAGAAAAAAATGACGAATTAAAAAATAGTAATGAGCAACTAGAAAATATTTTTAAAGACATAGATGAAATGGGAGAAAAATATGAAAATATTGTAGCAATTAGTTCTGTATCTGAAGTAAAACTTGATGATTCTCAAAATAAAATAAATGAAATACAAAATACAATAAATAATAACAAAGACTTGAATATGACACTTATAAATCAAACATTAAATACATGTAATGATATATTAAAAAAAGCACAAGAAATAAGCACTTTTGATACAACAAATACTATTAAAAATGGAATGATAAAAGCTAAAACATTAAGAATACAAGCAATGTATGAGTGCACAACTAGATTTTTAAATTTATATGTAAATCAATATATAAATTCAAATCCGGTAACAATATCATATTCAGAAACAAATCCAACAAATCAGGATGTAACAGCTAAATTAGAAACAACAGGAAATATAATAATAAACAATAATTCAAATAGTAACATATTTACATTTACTCAAAATGGAACATTTACATTTGATTACACAATAAAAGGTCAAAATAAACAAATAACGGCGGAAGTTAAAAATATTGATAAAACAGCTCCTGTAATAGAAGATGTAGAAAATGAAAGACTGTATATAGAAGCTGTAACTCCAAAAATAACTGATGAAAACTTACAAAGTGTAGAATTATATAAAAATAATGAATTACAACAAAACTATAATGTTGGCAAAAAAATAGAAGAAGATGGCAGATATAAAATTGTTGCAAAAGATCAAGCTGGAAATCAAACTGAGGTAGAATTTGATATATCAAAAAATCCAGCATGGATAGAATATTCTAATCAAGAGCTAACAAATGAAGATATAATAGCTTCTGTTAATTCAAATTTTGATTTGCAAGTTATAAATAATTCAAATCAAAAAACATATGTATTTAATCAAAATGGAGAATTTTCTTTTGAATTAAATATAAAAGGTGCAACTTTAAATTTACTTGCAAAAGTAGAAAATATAGACAAAGAACCACCAACAATAACAGGTGTAAATGCTGATGAAAGATATGAAGAAAAAGTAACACCTATAATTACAGATCCAAATCTTAAAGATGTATTTTTATATTTAAATGATGAACTAGTAAATGATTACAAGCCAAATACAGAAATTTCAAAAGAAGGTTTTTATAAAATAGTTGCAACAGATAAAGCAGGAAATGAGACTACAGTAGAATTTTCAATTATAGAAAATTCAAGAGAACAATATAAATACAAAGACTCATATATTTTAAATATAAAAAATAATACAACAAAGGCTTCATTTGATCAAAAAGTATATATTAAAGAAAAATATGAAATAAAAAGAAATGATACTACAATAACAGATGAAGAAAAAATAGCAACAGGTGACAAACTTATAACAGAATCTGGAAATGAATATACATTAATTGTAAGTGGAGACATAACAAAAGATGGAGATGTAAACATCAAAGATATAATGGTACTTAGAAAATACTTATTAGAGAAAGATGGATTAAGTGAAGAAGAATTATTAGCGGCAGACTGTAATGTTGATGAAAAAGAAATAACAATAAAAGACTTAATAAGAATGAGACTAATAGCACTTGAAAGAGATGCAACATAATTGTTGCATCTTTTGTAAAGGAGGAGGAATTTAATTAGTTAAATAGATTAATATTTCTATATAATTGATTATATGAGAAAATATGAGAAAAAATATAGCAAAAAATTATATGTATAACATGACATACGAAGTTTTAAAAATTATAGTACCAATATTAACAACACCTTATTTAGCAAGGGTGCTAGGAGCAGAAAATATTGGAATATATAGCTATACTTTATCAATTGCAAGTTACTTTATATTATTTGGTTCGCTTGGAATTTATATGTATGGGCAAAGAGAAATTGCATATGTTCAAGAAAATAAATATGAAAGAAGTAAAATATTTTATGAAATTGTAATATTAAGATTTATAACATTAGCAATATCACTAATTGTATTTTATTTTTGTTTTTGCATAAATGGTGAATATAGTATTTATTATAAAATTATTTTTTGGGATATATTTGCTGCAGGACTCGATATAGGATGGTTTTTTCAAGGAATAGAAGAATTTAAAAAGATTGTTATAAGAAATACTTTTGTAAAAGTAATAGGAATGATTTGTATATTTTTATTTGTAAAAAAACAAAATGATTTGTATATATATTATATAATATTTGTTTTAACTACATTACTAGGAAATATTTCATTTTGGCTATATATGCCAAAATATACAAAAAAAATAGATATAAAAGATTTAAAAATATTTAGACATATAATTCCAAATATTTCTTTATTTATTCCACAGATTGCTCTTCAAGTATATACAGTACTTGATAAAACAATGATTGGAATGATAATAAGTGAAAAGTCTGAAGTAGGTTATTATGAACAGGCAGAAAAAATAATACAAATGTTATTAACTATAGTAACATCATTTATTGGGGTAATAGTTCCAAGAGCTGCTAATTCATATGCTAATGGAGAAAAGCAAAAATTAAAAGAATATATGAATAGTTCATTTTCTGTAATTATGATGCTTGCATTTCCAGTAATGTTTGGACTTATAAGTATATCTGAAAAATTTGTACCTATATTTTATGGAGAAGGATATGATAAAGTTAGTTTATTAATAAATATTATGAGCCCAACAATTGTAATTGTTGGAATTAGTAATATTATAGGTTCTGCATATTTAATACCAACTAAAAAAGATAAAAAATATACAAGTTCAATAATTATTGGGGCAGTGGTAAATTTTATACTAAATGCTATAGTTATAAAAAAGTATAGCTCAGAGGGAGCTTCAGTAGCTACAGTAATTGCAGAATTTATGGTGACTAGTACGCAACTAATTCTTGTTAAAGAAGACATAAAAATAAAAGAAATTTTCAAAATGACTTATAAATATTTTATAATGTCTATAATAATATTTATAGTAAGTTTAATTATTGGAAGTTTGATAAAAAATAGTATAATATCAATAGTTATACAATTTATTATATCTTGTTTAATTTATTTTTCTGGTTTAATGATTTTAAAAGACAAATTTGTATTAAAAATATGTAATAAAATTGTAACAAAAATGTAACAAAAAAGAAAAGTAAATAATATTGTTAATATACGTAAAAAATGATAAAATAATAATGAACTTTGTATAAAAATGGAGGTAACGAAAGAATGAAAAAAATAATATCAAGCATTATAATTTTATGCATAGTATTAAGTATTTGTAGTTTATCAAATGCAGCAAATGGAAGCATAGAATTCAATTTTATTGGAGACGAATCTGAAATTGAACAAGGAACAAAAACAGTAACATATAAAATATCTCTAGGAAAATTTGAGGGAATCGCTGAAAATGCAATGATGGGATATGAAGCAGTTTTAGATTATGACAGTGATGTGTTTGAATCAGTTTCAATAGAAGGATTAAATGGATGGACTGCTCAATATAGTGATTCTACAAAAAGATTAATTGGAGAAACACAAACAAAAGGAGAAGAATACAAAGAAATTGCTAAAATAACATTAACACTAAAAGATGATGCAAAGCCAACCACAACATCTATAAAATTAAAAAATGTTGTTTTATCCGTAAATGGGGTAGATGAATATACTTATTCAAAAGAAGTATCATTAAAAATAAATGAAAAAAAGGAAAGCTCAGACAATAATAATTCTAAAGACGAAGAAAATAAAAATGATAACAAACAAGAAGATAAAAAAGAAGATACTTCATCAAAAGAAGACACAAAAAAAGATGATACAAAAACAGGTGAAAATGTGAGTATTAAAAATAATGTATCACAAAATGAAATAAAAAATAATAGTAAAGCAGCAAATCAATCACAAAATAATTCAACAACAGCAACAACAAAATTGCCAAAAACTGGAATTACAACAATTGCGGTAATAGCTATAGTTGTTTTAATAACAGGAGTTGGCTGTTTAATAAAATATAAAACAATACAAATTAAATAAAAAATAAACAAAAAACTATTGCCTAATCTATATAAAGATGGTATAATAGACAAAGATTAAAAAAGGAGGATTTAATATGAAAAAACTATTAACTATTTCAATTTTAGCAGTAATGTTAGTATTAATGACTGTAACAGGAGTTAATGCCACAACTAACGATAATTTAGCAGAAACTCTATACAATATTGGTTCAAAATATGGAATGACAAAAGCTGATAGAGTGAAAATTGAAAGATATTTAGCTGATTATCCTGTTACAGAATCAGAAGCTAATGCTATAGTTGCAAAAGCAAATGAAGCTGTAAAAGTTATGGAAAATGCTGGAGTTACAGATTACACAAAATTAACAAAAGCACAAAAAGCTCAAATTAAATCAATAGCTAACGAAGCTGCAAGTATTGTTGATGTTACATTAGCTTTCAAAAAAGGATCAGTTGAAATATACAAAAATGGAAAACTAATCGAATCTGTTAGCAATAACAGTGGAAAACTTGCTTATACAGGAAATAATAACGTAGTTTTAGTTGTTTCTTCAATAGCAGTAATAGCCCTAGCTTCTGTTGCAGTTGCTAGAAAGAAATTAGCTAATGCATAATTTAGTAAGAAATGCAATAAAAGCAACTATTATACAATTAATAGTTGCTTTATTTATTACTGCTATTTTATTAGGACTTGGATTTGGTATATTTGGGGCTAAAATAGAAGATACAATGTCACTAATAAGCAAAGTTTCAATAGGAGTAAGTGACGGAAAAGAAGTTGCTCAAACAGTAATAGATGAAAATAATAAAATAAAAAATTACCCAGAATATGGAACAAAATATGCAACAATAAAAATACCTAAAATAGATGTAGATCTTCCAGTATACTATGGAGATAGTTTAGACATTTTAAAAAAAGGAGTAGGGCATTCAAGTGGAAGCTATTTTCCAGGAGAAGGTGGCTCTATAATATATATGGGACATAACTCAAAAAAAATGTTTAGAAGATTTTCGGAATTACAAAAGGGAAATGAAATAGAAGTAACAACATCATATGGGGACTTTAAATATAAAATATATGACATGCAATTAATAAATGAAAGTGATGTAGATAAACTTCCTATTCAAAAAGATAAAGAAATATTAATGGTATATACATGTTATCCATTTAATAATGTTGGATATGCATATCAAAGATATGTTGTATATGCAGAATTAGAAAGTTAGGAGGAAAGAAAAGTGGCAAAAAAAATAATACAATATATTATAGCTACAGTATTGGCATTAGCTATACTTGCACTAATTATTTTAAACATACTTTCTTCTACATTATTAGATAAAAGTTATATTTTATCAAAATTACAAGAACAAAATTATTATGATAAAATATATGAAGATGTAAATTCGAATTTTGAAAATTATATATATCAATCCGGACTGGATGAGTCGGTTATAGAGGGGATAATAACAAAAGAAAAGATAAAAACAGATACCAAAAAAATAATAGATAATATTTATAGTGGTATGGATGAAAAGATAGATACAGAAGAAATAAAAAACAAATTAAATAATAATATAAATGAATCATTAAATCACAATATTACAGAAACACAAAAAAAAGCGATAGACACATTTATAGAAACGATTTGTAAAGAATACGAAACAACAATATCACATACCAGTTATGAAGAAAAATTAAATAATGGAATAAATATTTTTAATAAATATGTTGGAATATGTAAAAAGATAGTATTAGTAGTTATTGGAGTTTCAGTAATTTTACTTGTTTTACTTACAATAAAAAGAATTTATAAAATTACAGCAAGTTTTGGAATATCATTTGTGATTGATGGTTTAATTTTGCTATTAGCAAATAATTACATAAATTCCAATATTAAAATAGATACAATAATGCTGCTTAATACGGGGATATCAGATGTATTAAAAAGTATATCAAATGAAATATTAGAAAATATATTAAAAACAGGAAGTATATTGCTAGCTTTAGGAATTATTTTGACCATACTATATGGTATAATAAAGAGTGTAAGAAAAGCAAAAAGAGAAAAAGAACAATATACACCAGAAATTTAGTTAGGGGAGAATTTAATGGAGGAATTAGATTTAAAAGAATTATTAAGTTTGTTTTGGAGTAAAATTTTCCAAATTATATTAATTACGTTAATAACAGCAGGAGTGGGAACCATATATACATATGGATTTGTAACACCTAAATACAGTTCGTCAACAAGACTTGTACTTACTGGTTCCGAAAGTACAGCAGGTTCAGAAACAAATTCGATTACAACAACAGATGTAACATTAAACTCAAAATTAGTGTCAACATATAGTGAACTTATAAAAAGTAATAAAATATTAAGACAAGTTATATCAAATTTAAATATAGATATATCAGAAGCACAATTAAAGAAAAATGTAGCCGTAAAATGTGTTGAAGAAACAGAAGTAATACAAATAACGGTAACAAATGAAAACCCAACATATGCAGCTAAGATTGCAAATGAAATAGCAAAACTATTTTCAAACATGATTTCTGATATATACAATATAAATAACATATATATAGTAGATGAAGCAGAAGTTGCAAATTCACCATCAAATATTCATCATAGTAAAGATATAGCTATATTTACAGCTTTAGGTTTAGCAATATCTATAATGTATGTTTTAATTGCAAATATGTTAGATACAACAATAAAGACACCAGAAGATATAGAAAAAGGAGTAGGTTTACCTGTACTTGTAACTATTCCTCTTATAGATAATTTTTCAGTCGAAAAAGGAGGAAAAAGAAAATGAAAAAAGAAGTTATAGCACACAAAAATCCTAAATCTCCGATTTCAGAAGTATTTAGAACATTAAGAACTAATATACAATTTATGAACGTAAGCAAAAAAATGAAGGTTTTATTGGTAACATCAACATTTCCAGGAGAAGGAAAAAGCTGGATTGCATCTAATTTAGCAGTTACATTTGCACAAGCAGGAAAAAAAGTAGTTTTAATAGATGCAGATATGAGAAAAGGAAGACAATATGCAATATTTGGTTTATCTCCAAAACCTGGTCTTTCAAACTTTTTATCACAAGTAGAGATTGACGAAGCAGGTAGATTATCAGAAGATGTTGGAAATTACATACAACAAACGGAAGTTGAAAATTTATATGCAATTACGGCAGGAAATGTTCCACCAAATCCATCAGAATTGCTTGTATCTGCTCAAATGATTGGACTTTTGAATTCGTTAAAAAATTCATGTGATTTAATAATTATAGATGGTACTCCAAGCGAACTTGTTACAGACTCTGTAATTTTATCAAGAATTGCAGATTCTACAATAATTGTAACAGCACATAAAATAACTAAAAAAGACGCATTAGAAAGAGTGGTTAAAAATATCCAAAATGTTGGAGGAAAAATCGCAGGTGTTGTAATAAACAAAGTTCCAGTATCAGCAAAAAGATATGGTGAAAAATATTACTATTACGGTGAAGATAAGATTTTATCTGGAAAAAACAAGAAAAATTCAACTACAAAAAAAGTACATGAAAAAAATGGATTTACATTTGGTAAACATCCAGAAAATAAATTCCAAGTAAATGATTTAGATTTACCAGAAGAAGAAAATAAGGATTTTTTACGTGAAGACGATGAACCTTTATTTGAACCTAAAAATACGGAAAATACTATTAATAATACTAATGAAAATCAAGAAGTAACAGTTGATAAAACAAATGATATATTAAAACAAATTAATGAATACTTAGATAACGAAAAGAAAAAAATGTAGAAAAAAAGGAGCAAACAAATGATAGATTTTCATTCTCATATACTTCCAAATGTTGATGATGGCTCAAAAAGCGTTGAAGAAACTTTTGAATTATTAAAAGAAGCAAAAAATGCTGGTTTTGATGCAATTATTTCAACATCACATTATATGGAAGAATATTATGAAGTAAATGTGGCAGAAAGAAAAGTATGGATAGATGCATTATCAGATAAATTAGGTACAAAAAATATTGACCTAAAATTATACTTAGGAAACGAAATATATATAACAGAAAATATAATAAAATTATTAGAGGAAAGAAAGGCGACAAGCATAAATAACACAAACTATGTGCTTTTTGAGTTTCCATTAAATAGCGAACCATTAAATATGTATGATATAATATATGATATGTTAGAATATAAACTAGTTCCAATTTTGGCACATCCTGAGAGATATTCATTTGTACAAAAAAATCCGAATTTAATATATGATTTAATTCAAAAAGGTGTACTTATGCAGTCTAATTATGGAAGCATAATTGGTCTATATGGAGATAAAGCACAAATAATTGTAAAAAAATTATTAGAAAATAATATGGTTCATTTTTTAGGAAGTGATGTACATAAAAAAAATTCAATTTATCCTAAAGTACAAATAGCACTAAAAGAAATAGAAAATATTGTTGGAAGGGAAAAACTAGAAGAATTAACTACAATAAACCCTGCATATGTATTAGAAAATAAATCTATAGATATAGATGAACCAAGAGAAATTAAATTATCATTAAAAGAAAAAATGAAAATAAACTTCAAAAAATAAATATTTAAAAATAATGAAGAAGGCTTAAAAAAAAGCTTTTCTTCATTTTTTTACCCTTTAAGTTGACAACAAAAACTTTTATGATATAATAAATTAGAAACTTTTTAAAATCTGAAAGGAAAATAGAAATGAAAAAAATATCTGTAGTTATACCAATGTATTATGAAGAAGAAGTAGCCAATGAATGTTATACAAAAATGAAAAGTGTATTACAAGAAATAGAAGGATTTGATTATGAAATAATATGTGTAAACGATGGAAGCAAAGACAAAACACTAGAGATATTAGAAAAAATAGCAGAAAAAGACGAAAAATTAAAAATAGTTTCATTTGCAAGAAATTTTGGACATCAATGTGCAGTTACAGCTGGTTTAAAATATGTAACAGGAGACTGTGCTGTTATAATAGATGCAGATTTGCAAGATCCCCCAGAGCTGATACCTGAAATGATTAAGCTTTGGGAACAAGGAAATGAGATTGTATATGGAAAACGCAAAAAAAGAAAAGGAGAATCTATTTTTAAACTTTTTACTGCAAAAATGTTCTATAAAACATTAAATACTCTTTCTGATGTAGAAATACCAAGAGATACAGGGGATTTTAGACTAGTAGATAAAAAAGTTGTAGATATAATGAATCTTATGCCTGAACATAATAAATTTTTAAGAGGCTTATGGAGTTGGATGGGATTTAAACAAATACCACTAGAATATGAAAGAAAAGAAAGATATGCAGGAAAAACCAAATATCCATTAAAAAAGATGCTAAAACTTGCATCAGACGGAATAATAGGATTTTCTACGAAGCCATTAAAATTAGTAGGAGCACTAGGATTTTTATCAATACTAATAGCAATTATAGTACTGATTTATTCGATAATTTCATATATATTTGGATTAAACAATTTGACAGCAGGTTGGACATCAATTATGGTAACAATAACATTATTTAGTGGAGTTCAGCTACTTTCTATATGGGTAATGTCAGAATACATAGGAAGAATTTATGACGAAAGCAAGGGAAGACCTCAATATATAATAGACAAGAAAATCAATATAGAATAGAAAAATAGAAAGGAATATATTTATGAGAAAAAAAATATCTATAATAATTCCAACATATAATGAAGAAGAATCTTTACCATTTTTGTATGAAAAATTAAATAATATTATGGATCAAATGAGACATTACGATTTTGAAATATTATTTGTAAATGACGGAAGCAAAGACAACTCTTTAGCATTAATAAAAAGTTTTAGACAAACAGATGAAAGATATAATTATTTAGACTTCTCAAGAAACTTTGGGCAAGAAATTGCAATGGCAGCAGGACTTGATTATATGTCTGGAGATTGTGCAATATTTATGGATGCAGACCTTCAAGATCCACCAGAATTGATACCCAAAATTGTAAAATACTGGGAAGAAGGATATGATGATGTATATGCAAGAAGAAGGAAAAGAACAGGAGAAGGAATATTAAAAAAATTCACATCAAAAATGTATTATCTGGTATTACAGAAAATGACAAATGTAGAAATACAAAAAGATACAGGAAATTATAGGCTAATAGATAAAAGATGTGTTAATGCTCTAAGGCAAATGAGAGAATCTGAAAGATGCTTAAAAAGCATGTTTAGCTGGATTGGATATCATAAAAAAGAAGTATTATTTGATAGACCACCAAGAGTTGCAGGAAAAACTAAATGGAATTATATAAAACTAATTGATTTGGCAATAAGTGGAATAACATCATTTACAACTTCGCCTCTAAGGCTCGCTACATATTTTGCAATACCAACATTTATGTTACTTGGAATATATGTTGCATATGTAATTGCAAAATGCTTTATTACACACACA
Source organism: uncultured Clostridia bacterium (assembly GCA_934141475.1). GTDB lineage: Bacteria > Bacillota > Clostridia > TANB77 > CAG-508 > CAG-269. The sequence goes on along the minus strand of CAKPCG010000004.1, from coordinate 26,065 downwards.
ATGGTTCAGGCGTTTCAAGCAATAATACTATTAATATTATTCTTTTCAGGTATACAAATTTTATTATTTGGAATAATTGGAGAATATTTGGGTAGAATATTTAATGAAACCAAAAACAGACCATTATACTTCGTAAATGAATACAATGGAAAAATAGAAATGAACGACGAAAAAGATATGAAAAACAAAAAATAAAAAAATTGTAAAAAAAAGAGGGAAAAAGATTTTTTTTGAAGAATATATAATTAGTACATAAAAACAAAAGATATGTACAAAATAATTTTATTAACATAAAGAAAGAGGTGCTTAAAATGCAAATAACAGATGTACGTTTAAGAAAAGTAAATTCAGAAAACAGAATGAAAGCTGTTGCTTCTGTAACATTTGACAATGAATTCGTAATTCACGATATCAAAGTTATCGAAAGTCAAAATGGATTATTTATTGCTATGCCTAGCAAAAAAACTCCAACAGGAGAATTCAAGGATATAGCTCATCCTATTAACCCAGAAACAAGGGAAAAAATACAAAACGCTATATTAGAAGCTTACAATGCTCCTGAAGCAGAGGAATCAGCTGAATAATATAGTAAATAAGAAAAAATAGCAAGAAAACATCTTGCTATTTTTTGTGCTATATTGTAAAATATTAAAAAAATAAAAAGGAGCCAAAAAATGTCAGATAAAATAATAAAATTTTTAGCATATAACAAAAAAGTATCTGTTATGTGTATGGAATCAACAAACCTTATAGAAGAAATTAGAAATATACATGATTTAACACCAACTTCAACAGCAGTTGCAGGTAGAGTAGCAACAGTTTTAGCAATGATGTCACATTTAGAAATAAAAGAAACAACAGATAGTATAACTATACAAATAAAAGGAAATGGACCAGTTGGAAGTATAGTTGCACAAGGTATACTACAAGATAAAAAAATAGCTAATATAAAAATGTATTTACAAAATCCACATGTCGAATTACCTTTAAAACCAAATGGAAAAATAGACGTTGGTGGAGCTGTAGGGCACCAAGGTTATTTAAATGTAATAACACAAAATGAACTAACAAAAGGTAACTATAATGGATTAATTCCACTTGTATCTGGAGAAATAGCAGAAGATTTTACACAGTATTTTGCTAAATCTAAACAAAAGCCTACTGCACTTGCATTGGGAGTATTAGTAAACAAAGATGGAGTAAAAAGAGCTGGAGGCTATATGATAAATTTAATGCCAGATATAACAGATGAAGAAATAGAAAAAATAGAAATTGCAATAAAAAATGCAAAACCAATATCAGAAATGTTAGAAGAGGGAATAACATTAGAAGAAATTGCCAAAATAGTTACAGGAGATGAAAACATAGAAACATTAGAAGATGATTTAAAAGCAGTTTATAAATGTTCTTGTAATAAAGAAAAAATAGAAGAAGGAATAATATCATTAGGAAAAGAAGAAATTAACAAAATAATAGAAGAGGATGGAAAATTAGAGGCCGAATGTCATTTTTGCCATACAAAATATAGATTTACAAAAGAAGAACTAGAAAAACTAGAAGAAGGAGCAAAATAAATTGTAATAGGCAAATTAAAAAAGAAGCCAATAATAAATGGTAATAGGCAAATTAAAAAAGGAGCAAAATAAATGATAATAGACAAATTAGAAGAATTCGGCTTAAAAATTTTAGAAAAAATAGGTTTAAAAAAATTAGCAGATTTATATAGAAATCATAAAGAGGCAATGAGATATTTAATATTTGGAGCATTAACAACAATTGTAAACATATTAACCTACTTTATATTTGCAAAAGTAATTTTAGCAAATATAGGAAATGATACATTAAAAGTAAATATAAGTGAAATAATTGCATTTATTGCTGGAGTAATTTTTGCATATATTACAAATAAATTATATGTTTTTAATAGTAAAACTAACAGTATTAAAGAACTTACAAGAGAAATAGCATCATTTTTTAGTTGTAGAATATTTACAGAAATAATAAGTATTTTAATGATGAATATGGCAGTTACATTTAAAATAAATGACGTTTTTATGAAAGTTGTATCAAATATAGTTGTAATAATTTTAAATTTTGTTTTTAGTAAAATATTAATTTTTAAAAACAAAAAGGAGGATATAGAATGAAAGAAGAATGGTTTAATAAAACAGTAGACGAAGTAAAAGAAGAGCTTGAAACTGATATAAATAGTGGACTAACTAAAGGAAAGGTTAACGAAAAATTAGCTACATATGGATTAAATGAACTAAAAGCTCAGAAGAAAAAATCATTATTTATAAAATTTTTAGAGCAATTCAAAGATTTTATGATAATAATTTTGATATTTGCTGCAATAATATCAGGTGCAATTTCAATAGCACAAGGAGAGGCTATAACAGATTCTATAATAATATTAATTGTTGTTATAGTAAATAGCATAATTGGAGTAGCACAAGAAGCAAAAGCAGAAAAATCACTAGAAGCTTTGCAAAAATTAAGCGGACATGAGGCCAAGGTTATAAGAGAAAATAATATGGAAGTGGTTTCTGCAAAAGACCTAGTACCAGGAGATATTGTTATATTAGAAACAGGAGACTATGTTCCAGCAGATCTAAGAATAATAGAGGCTATAAATTTAAAAGTACAAGAAGCTTCTCTTACAGGAGAATCTGTTCCAGTTGAAAAACAAGCAAGCAAAATAGAAGAAAAAGAAGTTCCAATAGGAGATAGAACTAATATGCTATTTTCTTCAAGTTTAATAACATATGGTCGTGGAAAAGCAATTGTTGTTGAAACAGCAATGAATACTGAAGTAGGAAAAATTGCAGGAATGTTATCTAATCAAGAAGAAAAAGAAACTCCTTTACAAGAAAAATTAAATAATTTAGGTAAAACATTAGGAATTGTAGCAATTGTTATATGTATAATAATTTTTGTTGCAGGATTAATACAAGGAAAACCTGCAATATCTATGTTTATGACAGCCGTAAGTTTAGCAGTAGCAGCAATTCCAGAAGGACTAGCTGCAGTATCTACAATAGTACTTGCAATTGGTGTTCAAAAAATGGTGAAAAAAAATGCAATAGTAAAGCACTTGCCAGCGGTTGAAACACTTGGAAGTAGTACAGTTATCTGTTCAGATAAAACAGGAACATTAACTCAAAATAAAATGACAGTACAAAAGATGTTTGTAAATAATTCAGTATATGATATGACAAATTTAGATGAATTAACAAAATATGAAAACGCAAATCAAGAAATAAAGTTATTAGTATATAATGGAATGTTATGTAATGATACAAAAATATCTGAAGATGGAAGTTTAGCAGGAGACCCTACAGAAACAGCACTTGTAGATATAGCCTTAAAACTTGAATTTACAAAAAATATATTTGAGGATATGCCAAGAGTTGATGAAATTCCATTTGATTCAGAAAGAAAATTAATGACAACGGTTCACAAAGTAAAAGACAAATATATAGTTTTTACAAAAGGTGGAATTGATGAATTACTTTCTATATGTAAAACATATGTATTACATGGAGAACAAAAAAATGATTTACAAGAATATAAACATAAAATACATGAAGTAAATGAAACAATGGCAAGAGATGCTTTAAGAGTACTTGGATTTGCATATAAAGAGTTAGATTATAAACCATCTATAAAAGAACTTGAAGAAGATCTAACATTTGTTGGTATGTATGGAATGATAGATCCACCAAGAGAAGAAGCAAAAATAGCAGTTGATAAATGTAAAACAGCAGGAATAAAAACAGTAATGATAACAGGTGATCACAAAATTACTGCTACAGCAATAGCTAAAAAATTAGGAATATTAGAAAATGAAGATGAAGCAATAACAGGAGTAGAATTAGATAAAATATCAGATGAAGAACTTGAAAAAAATATAAGAAAATATTCAGTATATGCAAGAGTAGCACCTGAACATAAAGTACGTATAGTAAAAGCTTGGCAAAAACAAGGAGAAGTTGTAGCTATGACAGGTGATGGTGTAAATGATAGTCCTGCTTTAAAACAAGCTGATATTGGATGTGCAATGGGAATTGTAGGTACAGATGTTGCAAAAGAAGCGGCAGATGTAATATTAACAGATGATAATTTTGCAACTGTAGTATCTGCAGTGGAAGAAGGAAGACGTATATATGATAATATATTAAAGGTAATACAATTTTTACTATCAAGTAATATTGGAGAAATTGTAGTATTACTTCTTGCAACATTAGGAACAGGATTATTTGCAAAATGGTTTGGAATAACAGATATTTCGCACTTAGAAATATTAATGCCTATCCATATTTTATGGATAAATTTAGTTACAGATTCCCTTCCAGCTTTAGCATTGGCATTTGACCCTGCAAATAAAGACATAATGAAAAGAAAACCTGTAAAAACAGGAAAGGGAATATTTACAAAATCAATGGTATATAGAATAATATACCAAGGTATAATGATTGGACTATTAACACTTACAGCTTTCATGATAGGACTTGCAACAACAAAAGCTCCAATAGGGGATTTAACACTTGATGAATCAAAAATAGAAGTTGGACAAACAATGGCATTTATAGTACTTGCTTTATCAGAACTTACACATGTATTTAATATAAGAGATAATAAAAAATCAATATTTAAAACAGGAATCTTTAATAATATGAAACTAATTGGAGCAATTGTAATCTCAGCATTATTAATGCTTGTAATATTATTTATACCTGCACTTAGAACAATATTTAGTATACCAATTTTACCTACAAGTAATATAATAGAGGTTATAAGTTTAGTATTAGCACCAATTGTTATAGTTGAAATATTAAAAATGTTTAAAATAAACACGCTAGGTGATGAACAATAGAATAAAACAATAGTTTTTTATAAAAAAATGCACAAAATACCTAAAATTAGCATATAAATTATAAAAATAACCAATAAAAATAAGTTGACAATTTTTGTGAAAAAGTATATACTAACTTTTGTCAAAAAATACAAAATAGGAGAAAATTATGAAGAAAAAAATAAAATATGTGCTGATAACAGCTATATGTGTATGTTTAATGACTTCTGTAGCATATGCTAAATCAGGAACTGTAAATCAAGAAACAATAAGAATGAGAAAAGAAGCTTCAACAGATTCTAGTATAGTAACACTAATATCACTAAATGAAAAAGTAGAAATACTATCAGAAGAAGGAGATTGGTATAAGGTAAAATATCAAAAACAAACAGGTTATATTAGAAAAGACATGTTAGATGTAGAAGGTTCAAAAAATACAGCAGAAAATACCGTACAAAATCAAACAACAAATGAAGTATCTTCTGTAAATGAAACAAATACAGAAAATACAGTCGCTAGTAATAATGAAGTACAAAATACAGTATCTCAAAATACTACAACAGAAAATAATCAATCAGAAAATGTAGTAGCTACAAATAACGAAAATGAAACAGCAAATAATACCGAAAATACAAATACAGCTACTATAGCAGAAAGTAATGTACAATCTCAAAATCCTACTCAAGAAAGTAAAAATAATGAAGAGTTACAAGATGGTTTCAAAGGAAAAATAGTATCTAAAATAGAACTAAAAATAGTACCATCAATAAATTCAAGTGTTATTTGTAATTTAGAAGAAAACACAGAAATAACTTTAAAATATACAATGAATAAATGGTGCTATATAGAAACTACAAATAATTCAGGATGGGTATTAAAAAGCAAAATAAAAACTCAAAAAGAAGAAGTTACAGAAAACCAAAATAATCAAACAAACCAAGAACAAAACTATACTGAAAGAAAAGTAGAAGAAACAGCTAAACCTGAAGAAACTAAGCAAGAAGCAACAACAGCTGAAACAGCCAAAACAGAAAACACAAAAACAGAAACAACTAAGACAGATACAAAAAAAGTTACAGAAGTTACAAAATATGTATCTGCAGAAACTCTAAACATGAGAGAAAAAGCAGACAATAGTTCAAAAATAATAAGTCAATTAAAAATAAATGCCAAAGTAACAGTAACAGAAGTATCTGGAACATGGTCAAAAATAAAAGTAAATGGCAAAACAGGATATGTTGCAAGTAAATATTTATCAGATAAAAAAGTAGATGTAACATCAAGAAGCGAAGAAACTTCAAGAGCAAATACAAGTAAAACATCTGAAAATACTACTAGTACTTCAAGCGAAGAAAAAACGACATCATCAACATCTAGTTCAGGTACAACAGGAAGTAGTATTGTTTCATATGCAAAGCAATATTTAGGATATAGATATGTATCTGGAGGTTCATCACCATCAACAGGTTTTGATTGTTCAGGATTTACATCATATGTATACAAACACTTTGGAATAAGTATAAGTAGATCATCAGGAGCACAAGCATCAAATGGTACAGCAGTATCAAAATCAAATTTACAAGCAGGAGATTTAGTAATATTTAATAATAGATCTAATTCTTCTATAGGTCATGTAGGAATATATATTGGTGGAAATACATTCATACATGCTGGAAATTCTAGTACAGGAGTAATTACAACTTCTTTGTCAGATAGCTATTATTCAGCAAGATATGTAACAGGTAGAAGAATAATAAACTAAAAGGAGAAATATGCTAGAAACAAGAAAGGTTTTGACAGCATTAATTGGATATATTTTAGGTATAATTATGGGGCTATATTGTAAAATCAGTATAGTCCATTTTTATATTTTTATTTTGTTAATATATTTGATTAGTAAAGGCGAACACAAAAAATCAGAATTTAAATTATTTTCTATAAAAAGATATTTAAGGTATGTAAAAATTATATTAACTCCAAAAGTAATTAAATCAATAGTAATTTTTTCAATTATATCAAATTCAATAGTATTAATGTGTAACAACAAATATGACAAACTTTATAAAAATTTAGATTTAAAAAAATGCGAATTTGAGGGAATTGTTACACAAGTTTTTAATGATAAAGCAAAAGTGAAAATATTAAATAGCCAATATAAAAACACTTATTTAAATGTATATTATAAAAATAAAAAAATCGAATATGGAGATAAAATAAAGTTTAATGGAATTTTTAAATTACCACAAAAACAGTCTAATTATAAGGGATTTGATTATTCTAAGTATTTAAAAACGAATAAAATATATGGGACTTTAAATGCTAAGCAAATAGAAGTAATTAGTAAAGATAATGGAAACCAAATTATAAAATTTACAAATAAATTTGCAGATTTTATAAAAAACAAGATCAATAATTCAAAATTAGAAAATGAAGAAAAAAATTTATTTATAGGAATTTTACTAGGAGATAAAGAAAATTTAAGTATAGAAACGAAGGAAAACTTTCAAGAAAGTAATTTGTCTCATATATTAGCAGTATCAGGGATGCATGTATCATATATAATTTTATTTATGACAACCATACTTGGAAAAACAATTGGAAAATATTATTCTAAAATAATAACATCTGTAATAATTATAATTTATATATGTATGGTAAATTTTACACCATCTGTTATGAGAGCTGGAATAACAGGGATTATAGCGATATGTGCAAATATTTTTTATAGAAAAAATGATTTATATGAGTCATTAGCTATTTCTTTAATGATAATATTAATTTTAAATCCATACAATATTACAAACATTGGTCTTAAGCTTTCTTTTCTTGCAACAATTGGAATAATTGAATTTGAAAAAACATTTGAAAATTATTATGAAAATTGGAAGGATAGGATAAACAGAAGAGCAATTAGAAGAAATAAAAAAATCACTAAGTTTTGTATAAAAATTTCTGATACAAAAATCATAAAAAGTATAATAAAATCAATTTTTTTAGCACTTTCTGTATCTGTTTTGTTAATGCCAATAATTGCAACAAATTTTAAAAATATAGCTTTTTTTAGTCTTTTTATAGGTATAATTGCAAGTTTTTTAATAGGTCCTATAATTATAGTAGGAATAATATTTCTTTTTATTGACGTAAAATTTTTAAGTATTATCTTAAATAATCTACTAAAATTATTGATTATTTTATCTAAAATTGGAAGCAAAATACCATTAAATAATATTTATATTATACCTCCAAATATAATAACAATTATTTTTTATTATTTTTTCATTTTTATATTAAATTCAATATTAAAAATTAGACTCAAGAAAAATCCAAGTATGTTTCAAAAAAGGATTATAAATTTAGTAAATGTTTTTAAACATAAAATAAGAATAAAAAAATCAAAAATTATAAATATAATTTTAGTTATTACAATAATAAGTCTATTTTACAAATATATTCCTAAAGAATTAGTAGTTAATTTTATAGACGTAGGGCAGGGAGACTGTACTTTAATTACAACTCCAAAAGGAAAAAAAATTTTAATAGATGGAGGGGGAAGCGAAAATTCTAGTTACAACATAGGTAAAAGTGTTTTAATGCCATATTTATTAAATAGAAAAGTAACATCTATTGATTATGTAATATTTAGTCATTTTGATTCTGACCACGCACAAGGTTTACTTTATATTATGAAAAATATGAAGGTGAAAAATGCAATTATTGGTAAACAATATGAAAGTTCTGAAAATTTTGAGAATTTTATTGGGATTGCAAAAGAAAGAAAAATTAATGTGAAAGTTGTAGAAGCAGGAAATAGAATAAATATAGAAGATAAAGTATGCTTTAATGTTTTGTGGCCAAGTAGTAGTAATATGATTTCTGAAAATGCTATTAATAATAATTCTTTAGTGTGTAAATTAAAATATAAAAATTTTTCTATGCTTTTTACAGGAGATATTGAAGAGACAGCAGAAAATGAGATTTTGAAGTTTTATAAAAGTAACTTAGAGGTATTAGAAGCAAATGGCTTAAAAGTTGCTCATCATGGTTCTAAAACGTCTTCTACAATTGATTTTTTAAATGCTGTTAGACCGAAATTTGCTGTGATTGGAGTGGGGAAAAATAATAATTTTGGACATCCATCAGGCATAACATTGGAAAGATTAGAAAGCATAAATTGTGTGTGTTATAGAACTGATGAAAGAGGAGAGATAGAGATTAAAACAAATGGAAACAGTATGAAGCATATTAAATATCATAATCATACTATATTTTAGTAAAATAGAATTGGGTAATTGAAAAAAAATATAAAATATGATATATTTTAAGTGCAAAAATAAAGAGATATAGTAAACTTTATAAAAATATGAGGAAAAGGAAAGGGATTAATCAATTATAGAATAATACTTCCATATAATTGATTATACGAGAAAAATGAATGAAAAAATATCAATAATTGTACCAGTTTATAATGTTTGTAAATATCTAGATAAATGCTTAACAAGCATAATTAATCAAACATATAAAAATATAGAAGTAATTTTGATAGATGATGGATCGAAAGACGCATCACAAGCAAAATGTGAAGAATATGTAAAAAAAGACAATAGATTTAAACTAAGAACGAGCCAACATAAAGGAGTTTCAAGCGCAAGAAATATTGGGGTAGATATAGCAGAAGGAGAATATGTTATATTTATAGATGCAGATGATTGGTTAGAGCCTAATATGATAGAAGAACTATATGCAAATTTAAAAAAATATGATTGTGATGTAAGTATATGTGAATTTTATTTAAATATGTCACATTATCAGAAAAATCATAATGATTTAGAAGAAGTAGAAATTATTACAGACAGAAGCAAGATGTACGAGTATTTGTTTAATGATAAGTTATTTGCTGGATATATAGTTACTAAATTAATAAAGCGTAATAAAATTGCCAATATAAGATTTGATTGTAATATAAAGTTACAAGAAGACACAGTATTTTTATCAAATGTATTTGAAAATGTAAACAAAATTATATATATGCCTAATAAAAGAATGTATCACTATAGAAAAAGAGGTGACAGTGCTATACAATTTGATTATTCACCAAAGGACTTTACAAAACTATTGGCTTTTGAAAAATTCATGCAGATAAAATCAAAATATAATGTAAAAGCTCTAGATAAAATAGAATATAGATATTATACACTAGCTAGACAAGGAAAATATATATTTTTTAAGTCAAAAACAAATGATCAAGAGATAAATGAAAAAATAAAATATATAAGTAAAAATTATTTGAAAATAGCACTACATGAAGCAAATGCAATACAAAAAATACGTGTAATATTATTAACTTGTGTTCCTATATTGTATGGAGCATTGAAAGACGGAATTAATAAAGCAAGTTATTGGGTGAAAGGAAAAATATATAATGAATGAATTGATAACAATAGTTGTTCCAATCTATAATGTAGAAAAATATTTAAAACAATGTTTAGAAAGTCTGATTAGTCAAACATATAAAAATATAGAAATAATTTTAATAAATGATGGTTCTACAGACGGTAGCAAAAAAATATGCGAAGAATTTGCTAAAAAGGATACTAGAATAATAGTGATTAATCAAAAAAATAGTGGTTTGTCTGCAGCACGAAATACAGGAATTAATAATGCAAATGGTAAGTATATAACATTTGTGGATGCTGATGACTATGTTTCAAGATATTATATAGAAAAATTATATAATGCAATAAAAAAACAGAAAAGCCAAATAGCACAATGTGATATTCAAAAGGTAGATTCTAATGGAAAGTTTATAAAAAAAATGGGATATGAACAAGAAACAATAAAAACATATAAAGATATGATAATAGATATGATGAATGATATGCATTGGATAGAAAATGTTGTAGTTGGGAATAAAATTTATGAAATCGGATTATTCAAAAATATAAAATTTCCGTTAAACAAAATACATGAAGATGAATTTGTTACATATAAGTTATATTATTTAACAAAAAAAATAAGTATTGTAAATGAAAGTTTATATTATTATAGACAAACTAATAATAGTATAATGGAAAAAAAATATAAAATAAAAAATTTGGATGGATTAGAAGCTATAAAAGAAAGAATGAATTTTTTCTATGAAGAAAATGAAAAGGAGATTTATGGAATAACTATTAAGTTTTATATAGAACAAATAAGAGTAAATTACATAAAATTAAAAAAATATGTTTCTAATTCAAAAAACATATGTATGGAAATAAAAAAAGAATATAATAAATACTATTTAAAGTGTTTAATTAATAAATATATTTCTCATAAAATTAAAATAACGGCATTACTTTTCTTATTATTTCCAAATGTCTTTTATAAATTAAAAAAAGATGAATATTGAAGATAAAAATATGCCATAAAAGTGTAAAGCATAAAAATTTCACATAAAACAGTTTAAAAATGAATAAAAAAAGCTAAAATATGTCAATAATATGTATAAGAGGTGGAACTATTATGTGGAGAAAAATTCTATTGTCAGTGGGAATAGTTATTCTTTTTGTAGCTGGAATTGAAATATTTAATGCTTATAAACACAAAAACTTAAAAAATGATAATCAAAATATAGTTAAAAATGAAACAGAAATATCAACAAGATATGTTACTGATGATTGCATAAATGAATGGGGAGATTACAGCAAAACGATTGAAAATGAGATAAAGGAAGTAGGCCAAAGCTTAAGTGATGAAAATAAGCACTATATCTTAAAAAAAGAAAATGATTTAATAAATATTTATTATATAAATGAAAATAAAGAAGAAATTTTATACAGAGCAACAGATATAAGTACAAAATATTTAGACGAAAAAGATATAAAAGAATTGGAAAAGGGAATAGATGCTTATGGAATTCAAGAGGTAAATCAAATACTGGAAGATTATGAATAATATAAAAAAATGTTTAAGTAACAACTTGCTTAAACATTTTTTTATCTCTATTAAATTTTAATCATTAAAATCCTCACAAACTAAATTTTTACCATACATAATCCCTGCAAATAAAGTCATGCCAATAGCAATATAGTAAAAATAAATAGTTATAGCATAAATTTCAGGAATTTGCTTAGAAAGCAAAGAAATGACAATTGCTATAAAAAACAAAATAGTAGCAACCTTTCCATACCACATACTATGAACTATTACAATTCTTTTCTTATAAAGAATAAAACTAGCAGAAATCATAATAAGTTCTTTAGCTGTAAGTATAACTAAAATCCAAAAAGGAATTATTCCTTTAATAACTAAAGCTGAAATAGTACTTATTTGGGTAAGCTTATCAGCCAATGGATCCATAAGCTTACCCCATTCAGTAATAAAGTTATATTTTCTTGCTATTCTACCATCTAAAACATCAGAAATATTTGCAATAACAAAAAATATAAAAGCTGCTAAATAATATTCTAGTAAAATTAAAGCAAATATAATTGGCACAAGTATTAGTCTTAATATAGTTATATAATTTGGTAAATGTTTTATTTCAAGTTTTAGCATAAATTCCTCCTAATGGATGTTTAGAATATCTCCATCTCTATTTATAATAATATGGTCGCCATCTTTAATTTCGCCTTTAAGTATTTTTTCAGAAATTTCATCCTCAACATATCTTTGAATAGCACGGCGAAGCGGTCTTGCTCCGAACTTTAAATTTGTACCTTTTTCTAGTAAGAAATCTTTTGCATCTTTTGAAAGTTCCATTGTAATATTTTTATCTGCAAGGGCAGTAGATGTATCTTTTAACATTAGTTCTACAATTCCTATTAGTTGCTCATTTGTTAGACTGTGGAATGTAACTATTTCATCAACTCTATTTAAAAATTCGGGTCTAAATACTTCTTTTAGTCTTTCTTCGATTTTATATTTATCAACTTCAGATGAACCAAATCCTATAGAATTATTATTTAAATTAGAACCTGCATTTGATGTCATTATAATTATTGTATTTTCAAAACTCACTGTATTTCCTTGTGAATCTGTAAGTCTTCCATCATCAAGAACTTGTAATAATATATTAAATACTTCTGGATGTGCTTTTTCAATTTCATCTAATAAAATTATTGAATAAGGGTGACGTTTTACTTTGTCTGTTAATTGACCAGCATCGTCATATCCAACATATCCTGGAGGTGCACCAATTAATTTTGCTGTAGAATTACTTTCCATATATTCAGACATATCTATTCTAATTATAGAATCTTCTGAACCAAACATTTCATAGCTTAGAGCCTTAGCAAGTGCAGTTTTACCAACACCTGTAGGACCAACAAATATAAATGATGGTGGACGTTTAGTTGATTTTAATCCTGCTCTGTTTCTTCTAATTGCTCTTGCAACAGCACTAACAGCCTCATCTTGACCAACAATTTTTTTATGAAGATTTGTTTCTAAGTTTAGAAGTTTTTTAGTTTCTTCTTCTGTAATTTTACTTACAGGAATTTTAGTCCAGCTTTCTATAACATTTGCAATATCTTGAATTGTAAGATTTTGTATTTTCATTGTAGAATTGATTTTATCAATTTCTTCCATTAATTTACATTCTTCTGTTTTTAAATTAGCAGCTTTTTGATAATCTTCAGTAGAATCTGTTGTAACTGCATCATCTTTTTGCTCTTGAACTTCTTTTAATTTTTGCCTTAAAACTTCAAGATTATATAAATCTTTATTTTCTAGGTTAATTCTTGAACATGCTTCATCTAAAATATCTATAGCTTTATCCGGTAAAAATCTATCATGAATATATTTTTCAGACATAATAACAGTTTGCTTAATAACATCTGTAGATATTTTTACTTTGTGATAATCTTCATAGTATTTTTTTATGCCATCTAAGATAGTAATAGAATCAGAAACTGAAGGTTCTTCAATTAAAACTTGTTGAAATCTACGTTCTAAAGCAGTATCTTTTTCTATATATTTACGATATTCTTTAATAGTTGTTGTACCAATAAGTTGAATTTGACCATTAGCAAGTGCAGGTTTTAAAATATTTGCGGCATTCATAGCAGAATCACCTTCACCACCAGCACCAGCCCCTATAATAGAGTGAATTTCATCAATAACAAGAATAATGTTTCCATATTGAATACAATCTTGAATAATACCTTTCATTCTTGATTCAAATTGACCTCTAAATTGAGTTCCAGCAACAACGGCAGTCATATCTAATAAATAAACTTCTTTATTTAAAAGTTTAGCAGGTACGTTTTTAGAAGCAATTTTTAAAGCTAAAGCATTTGCAATTGCAGTTTTACCAACACCTGGTTCACCTATTAAACAAGGATTATTTTTAGAACGTCTGTTTAAAATTTGAATAACTCTTTGTAATTCTTTATCTCTTCCAATTACCATATCTAGTTCATTATTCATTGCTTTAAATGTAAGATTAGTTCCGTAAACATCTAAAAATTTCTTTTTCTTATTTTTTTTCTTTTCAGGTTTTACTTTCTTTTTAATATTTGCTGAATTTTGAGCTTCATTTCCGATTTCCGAGTAGGTCCTCCAAAAATATTTCCAAATATAGAACCTAAAGGAAACGCACTAGCAAAAACTTTTGGTTCATTTTCGTCTTGAGAATCTTCGTTTTCATTAAAGTTTTCACTAACTGGGATTGCACCAAATTCTATACCATCAATTGAACCTAAATTATTTGAAAGATTTTTAAATAAACCTTCTAATTGTTTATTTACTTGCTCATGATTTTCAAGCATTGTTTGATTTTGAGCTTTTAATATTTCGTCTGTATTAATTCCTAATTTTTTAGCACAATTTATACATAAACCTTCTAACTCTCTTTTTCCATCTGGAGTAATTTTGCTAGAGAAGATAGAGGCTTTATTTTTTTTACACATTGAACATATCATATTGTATTTTTCCTCATTTCTTTTTATATTTTGGATTTGTGAAAGTGGTTTATTTATATAATTTCACAAACTATATGTTATCTCAAAAATATAATAATGTCAATACCTATTAGAGCTTTTACAGTACCTAAAAAAGTCTTTTTTAAAAAAATTTTATATTAATATTGCTATTTAAAAATATATATAATATAATGACGAATATAAAAAAAGGAGGAACTAAAATGGCAACATATATAATAATAGCAATAATAGCTTATGTAATAGGAAGTATAAATTTTTCAGTGCTTATAAGCAAGAAAATGGCAGGATTTGATGTTAGAGAAAAAGGAAGCGGAAATGCAGGAACAACAAATATGCTTCGTTCAGTAGGCAAAAAAGCAGCGGCAATTACGCTTGTATGTGACATCTTAAAAGGAATTATAGCGGTTTTAATAGCAGTAATTGTTGGAAAATTTGTAAAAAATATAGATAGAGCATTACTTACTCAAATTGCTGGAATTTTAGTTGTATTAGGTCATACTTTCCCAATTTTCTTTGAATTTAAAGGAGGAAAGGGTGTTGCAACATCACTTGGAGTAATAATGATTATAAATTGGAAAATAGGTCTTATTTGCTTAATATTTGCAATTGCAATAATGGCATTTAGTAAAATGGTTTCAATGGGTTCTGTTGGTGCAGCAATTTTATTTCCTGTTTTAACTTTATTTATAGACACTAATTTTATAGTTGAAGCAAGTGGAATGAAATATTTTATATTTAGTATAATTTTAGCAGCAATAGTTATATTTAACCATAGAGCTAACATACAAAGAATAGCAAATGGAACAGAAAATAAATTAAGTTTCAAAAATGCAGGTAATAAATAAAATCAAATTTTGTGCCTTGAAAGAAAGGAATGTTGATAAAAATGAAAAACATAACAATAATAGGAAGCGGTAGTTGGGGAGTAGCACTTGCAATTCACTTAGCTAAAAATAAAAATAATATTAAAATATGGTCTTTTTCGGAAGAAGAAGCAAACCTAATAAACAACGAGAAAAAATGCAAATTTTTACCAAATGTTACAATACCAGAAAATATTTGGTGTACAACTTCATATGAAGAAGCATTAAAAGATACAGAATTAATACTTCAAGTTACACCATCAAAATTTACAAGAAATACTGTAAGACAATATAAAGAATATGTAGATGTAAAAAAACAGCCAATAGTTATTTGTTCAAAAGGAATAGAAAAAGAAACAGCATATACTTTAGACGAAGTTATAGAAGAAGAAATTCTAGGAGCTAGAATTGGGGCATTGTCAGGCCCAAGCCATGCAGAAGAGGTTTCAATTGCAGTACCCACAGTTCTTGTAATAGCATCTAAAGATGAAGAATTAAAAAATCTAATTCAAGATGTATTTATGAATGAATATATGAGAATATATACTTCAAATGACATAAAAGGAGTAGAACTTGGAGGAGCTTTAAAAAATATAATAGCATTTTGTAGTGGAGTAGCAGCAGGAATTGGATTTGGAGACAATACATTTGCAGCATTAATAACAAGAGGCTTGGTTGAAATAAGAAAACTTGGAGTTGCATTAGGAGGAGAGAAAGAAACATTTTATGGACTAAGTGGGCTTGGAGACCTAATAGTTACATGTTTAAGTGAACATTCAAGAAATAGAAGAGCAGGAGTTTTAATAGGTCAAGGAAAAACGATAGAAGAAGCAAAAAAGGAAGTTGGAATGGTTATAGAATCTATAGATAATATAGAAGTTGCAAAAAAATTAAGTGATAAATTACAAATAGAACTTCCTATTTTAAATACAGTATATGATATTTTATACAATAACTTAGAACCAAAAAAAGCAGTTGAAATGTTAATGACAAGAAAGAAAAAACAAGAAGATTAATTGTATAAAAAAATTCGTTTAATACATAATATAAAATAAAAGAAGAAAGGGTGGGATATATGGAATTTTTAGACAAATTAACAAAAAAAGCATCTGAAACATACAAAGGAGCTGCAGAAAAAACAAGTAAAATAGCAAAAGAAACAAAATTAAAAATAAAAATAAATGAAAATAAATCAAAAATAAACGACTTATACCAAGAAATAGGAAAAAAAGTATATCAAAAGCACACATCAAGTGATGATATATGTGTAAAAAAAGATATAGAAGAAGAATGCGCCAAAATAGATATACTTTCTACAGAAATAGAAAAATATCACAAAGAAATACTAGAACTATCTAACATGAAACCTTGTATAAAATGTAAAGAACCAATGGCAAAAGAAGCAAAATTTTGTCCAAAATGCGGAGAAGAACAACCTTTAGAAGATAAACAAGAAGTTTTTGAAGTAGAAGTTGTATCTGAAAATTGTGATCCTGTATGGGATGGAAAAAAAGAAGATTGCCCAAAAGAAAACTATAAGACTGACGAAATAAAAACAGAAGAAAAAAATGAAGAAGAAGTAGATAAAAAACAATCACAAGAAGAAAATAAAAAATAAAACAAATAATAATAAATAAAAGTAAAAAAATCAAGTTATGGATTAGTATGGATAACGTTCAAAAAGATATTTTATAATATCATTAGCATTATATTCTGATATTTTTATAAATATATCTTTATCCAAACTAATCCACATTTTTATGTCAAAATTTTCCGAATTATCAATAAAAGCACCAATTAAATCCGTAATTTCTACAGGATTTTCATAAATTTTTTCCCACTTTAAATGATTTTGAATTTCTAAATTTGTATTATAATATTCACTTAAAAATAAATTTAATTCCCCTGGCTTTTTACTTTGCATTTTAACAACTGCACGCATTTTCTTCCTCCAATAAAATACTATAATTATATTATAAATAAATACAAAAAAAATATACATTTTACAACAAAAAATAACAAATAAAATGATGGAAATACTTAGAAATATTACATTTATATTACATTTTTTGATAATTATTGAATACTAAAAAGACGTATGATAAAATGCACTAAGAGGATTTAAAGTATAGAAGGAGGCGAGAGTTACAAAAGAAGAAAAAAATGAAAAAAATAAACAAAATAGGATATAAAATAATATTGCTAACAATATTACTTTTAAACATATTTATAGGCTCGAACATCAAGCAACCAATATGGCTAATACAAACACTAGTAAGTATATTTTCTTTAATTTATGTGGTTACAAAAAAAGTTCAAAAACAAAAGAATGTACTAATAAAAGGAAAAATAGACATAGCAGTGTTATTTTTCATGTTATCAACAATAATCCCGTTTATAGTTCATACATATGTAACATTAGATGGAGTAATAGATTTTATTTTAAAATATTGGTCTATATATGGCTTTTATATTTTAGTAAGAAATATAGTAACAGAAAAAAAGCGAATAGAAGGAATAGAAAATACGTTAATTATATCTTCAATAATCCCAATAATAATAGGATATGATAAATTAACAAACAATATATTAACTCCACTATTAGATAAAATAAATGCAGTGAAAATCGAAGATACTAGAATGATATCAACATTTGGTTATGCAAATACGTTTGCGGTATATTTAAGTTTAACAACAAGTTTAGCAATAGAAAGATTTGTAAAAACAGATAAAATAAAAAAGATACTATATGCAATATATATAGTAAGTAGTGCGCTTACTATATTTTTAACACAATCTAAAATGGTACTTGCATTAATTGCATTTGTAATATTAATGTTTATTATATATGGAATAAAAAACAAAAAAATTGCAAAAAAATGGATTATATTAGGAGTATGCTTAGTAGTTTTATTTTTAGTATATGTATTTATTGCAAAAGACATAGGAAAACCACTTGTAGTAACAGAAGAAGAAAAGACTTGTGTTCTTAGAGGATTTGAAAAAAATACAAAATACGAATTTGAATTTGACATTCAAACAGAATCTGACAAAGATTACAATTCATTTGATATAACAATTGTAGAAGTTACAAGATACTTTTCGGAAATACCACTTGCAAAAATAGAACTTGGAAAGTTTGAACGGAACCAAAACAGTAAATATAGAAACAAGTAGTAATATAGACCATATAGAATTAAGAATAAACAATAAATTAAAACAAAAAATAACAATAAATGAGCTTAGGATAAACAAAAAAATCTATATACTAGAATACAAAATAATACTAGAACCAATGCTTAGAATATTTACAACATTTAATTTTAAAAACTCAAGTGTATGGCAAAGAGGAGATTATTGGAAAGACTGTTTAAAAATTCTAAAAAGTAACTTTATAACAGGAAAAGGACGGAAATACTTGGAGATATTCGTATTCACAAGTTCAAGACTATTTATATTATGCAAAAGAATGCCATTCATACATATTAGAAATAATGATGTCATTTGGCTTAATTGGAATAATAAGCTTTATATTTATAATTTCTTTAACAATAAAAAATGGAATAAAAAGAAGAAAAGAAATATTAGCAATTCTAATTGGTATATCAATAATATTAGTTCATAGCCTAATGGATTTTGATATGTCATACTTAATAATGGAAATGGTAGTATTTATGTTTATAGCAATTATAAATAAAGATGATAAATTTGAAAAAGAAGTATATACAAATATTGTAGAAACAATAATAATAATATTTATGACAATTGTATGTATAGGAAATATACTTGGATTAACAGCACAAACAATAAAAGACGATACAGGATTAATAAAAAGTAAGATTGCACCATGGGTGTCAGCTTACCAATACAAAAAAATAATATATATGGATGAAAACCAAATAGATAATGATAAAAAAGTAGAATACTTAAAAAAATATATAAAAAATGAGCCATTTAATGAACAAAGAATAATATA
Organism: uncultured Clostridia bacterium; assembly: GCA_934141475.1. GTDB lineage: Bacteria > Bacillota > Clostridia > TANB77 > CAG-508 > CAG-269. The sequence continues at coordinate 6,448 of CAKPCG010000004.1, read as the reverse complement.
CAAAATAATGGTAGAAAGTGATTTAACAAATGAAGACGAAAAGTTTTTACTAAACACATGGAAAAACATATCTATGGAAAGACCATACAATATAACAGATTTAAGAAAAATAAGCGAAATAAAATTAGAGCTTGCAAAAAAGACAGAAGATGAGGAATTAAGAAAACAAATAGCAGAATTAATAATATCTGAATACCCTAAAAATTCTAAAATAATATTGGACAAAATAAGAAACAGACAAACAGAATTAATTAGCAAATACGAATTCCAATACTATAAAGATAATTACAGAGAAGCAGTAAAATTACTAGAAAAGTAGGAGTGAAAATGGATTATATAGACATTATAATGCCAGCATACAATTGTGAAGAATATATAGAAAATGCAATAAACACGGTAAAAAAACAAACATATAAAAATTGGAACTTAATTATCGTAAATGATTATTCAACAGACGGAACAAAAAAAAAAATACTAGAAAACGTAAATGAAAAAATACAACTAATAGACCTAAAAAGTCATGTTGGTGTTGCAGAAGCAAGAAATGTTGGAATAAAAAAATCAAAAAATCGATATATAGCTTTTTTAGATGCAGATGACATGTGGAAAGAAAACAAACTATATGAGCAACTAAAGTTTATGAAACAAAACGAATATGAGTTTACATTTACATCATTTTCATATTTAAAAAATGGAAAAATAAAACGTGTAAAAAGAATCCCATCAAAATTAAATTATAATCAAGCACTAAAAAACACAATAATATTAACATCAACTGTAATGATAGACCAAGCAAAAGTAAAAAATATAAAAATGCCTAAAATAGAAAGTGAAGATACAGCAACATGGTGGAGTATATTAAAACAAGGTTATACTGCAAATGGATTAAATGAAAATTTAACAGTATATAGGGTACATGAAAAAGGATTATCATTTAATAAAATTATAGGGATAAAAAGAGTGTGGAATTTGTATAGAAAATGTGAGGGACTTACTTATTTTAAGACTTTGTACTGTTTTATGAATTATGCAATGAATGCGGTGAAGAAGAGGGTGGTATAGAAGTTATAATAAAATATCAATTATAAAATAAAAAGAAAGTGGCATAAAATGAATATAGAAGTATTATTAGCTATAATGAATATAGATACAGAAAAAAAATTTAAACAACTAATAAGAAAAAACAAGATAAATAATGTAACAGCGGTAAACCAAACTAAAAATAATGGAATAACCATAAAAAATGGCAATCAAAAAATATATTCATATAACGAAATTGGTGCAAGCAAAAATAGAAATAGACTATTAGAAAATGCAACTGGCGATATATGTATATTTGCAGATGATGATATAGTATTTATTGAAGGCTATGAAACTATTATACAAAAAGAATTTGAGAAAAATGCAGATGCAGAAATTATAATTTTTTATGTAGAAAATAAAAATAAAAACAGAGAAAAAAACAAAAAAATTGGTAACAAAAAAATAAATAAAATAAATTTACAAAAAATTCGTACATACGAAATCGCAATGAAACATGAAACGATAAATAAAATAAATAACATGAATATAAAATTTGACGTAAATTTTGGACCAGGAGGGATATTTAAAAAAGGTGAAGAAACAGTTTTTATATCAGATTTATTAAATGCAGGTATAAAAATTTATGGTGTGGATAAAAAAATAGCATATGCTTTAAATGAGGAAAGTTCGTGGTTTTCTGGGTTTAATGATAAGTTTTTATATGATCAGGGAGCGATATTTTACAGAATATATAAGAACAAGTGTAAGTTAATGATATGGCAGTATTTGATAAGAAAATATTTTTTGTATAAAAAAAGTGTTTCTTTGAAGCAGGCGTATAAACTTATGTGTGATGGATCAAAAAGGTGTATGGAAACGTACGAAAATAAAAGAAAGGAAGAATAATTTAAATGAAAGAAAAGAATAATTCAAGAGGAATTACTTTAATAGCATTAGTGGTAACAATAATAGTGCTATTAATTTTAGCTGGAATAACAATTGCAATGTTAACAGGTCAAAATGGAATATTAAATAGGGCGACAGATGCCAAAAACGCTAATGGAACAGCTCAAATAGATGAGCAAGTAAAACTTGCTGTAGCAGAAGCTTTATCTAATGGACTAGGAACAATAACAGAAGCAAATTTAAGAGCAGCATTAGATAATAATGTAGGAGCAGGAAACTATACTTTAACAGGTGATGCTACAAATGGATGGACAATAATAGCTGGTGAAAAGACATATAAAATAAATGGAAATGGGGATATATCAGGAGATAACAATGGTGGAAATACAGGAGATAATAAAGAAAATTCATTGGGTGGACTTTATAGTGAACCTGGTATAACTGAAGATGATATTGCTCCGAATGATTTGTTTGAGTATGAAATTTTGAGTAATGAATCTAAAACAGCTTCTAATACAAATATAAACTTACCAATAAAAACAGCTAAAATAACAAGAATAAAGGATCAGTATTGTAATTTTGCTTCCAATGGTGGTACTAACTATGAGATAAAATATAATGGAATAACAGACACGTTAGTAATTCCATATCAAGTTGCATTAACTAATCCAGAAACTGGAAATGAAGAAATGTATAAGATTACAGAAGTCGATTTAAGTGTGAGATATAAAATAACTGAGTATTCGAATGGTAATGAAAAGGTATCTAGTTTGCCAAACATTGAGAATATAATATATCCAAATACTGTAATTAAAATATATAGTAATTCGAATTTAATACATAGACTTTATAGTTATAATGGTGCCGGTGCAAATAATAAATTAAAAAAAGTAGTATTATCAGATAATATTGAGGAAATACCAGATTGTTTTTTTAGAGTTTTAACTAGCAACTACAAAGGAATCGAAAAAATACATATGCCAAAAAATCTTAAAAAAATTGGAAATTATGCTTTTTCATGCGATTTATATTATGTTGAAGCTTTTAATCTAGAAGAAATAGATTTGACAAATGTTGAAACTTTGGGTGAAAATGTTTTCGAGGGTTGGACTTCGTCTCAGAAAATAATAGTTCCATTTAGTAAAAATGATCCAATACCAAGTGGATGGTCAAGCGCATGGAAAAATAATTGTGATGCACAAGTAATATATATTGATTCATCAGATTCTGATTCAGGCTCAGGAAGCGGATCTGGATCTGGTTGGGATTCTGGTTCAGGTTCAGGAAGTGGTTCAGGAATGTAAATATGATTTTATAATCTAATCCCCAAAAATGATTTTGTTTTATAAAAATCTAATAAAGGAAGAAAAATAAATTCTAAATAGAATGTAGAAAAAATTCATAAAACAATGGTGATACTTATTCGAAAAATAAATGTAGAAAAAACGAAACAAAATTATTAGTAAAGATATATGATTTATAAGATTATATATAATTTTAAATAGGAGCGAAAATGGAAGGATTATTTATAATTTTAATATTACTATTACCAATATCAAACATAATAGCAATAATATACCAAATAAATGCAATGATAAGGGCATGTTACCAAAAAAAAGACATAAAAGTTCATATTAAACGCTTAATAATTTTTATGATTACACTATCAATAATATGCCTAATATACGCATATGTAGCTTATAATCTTGAGCAATCTATAGCCAGAATGTAAGGAGAAAAATACATGAGCGAAAAACAATTTAAAATTATATTAATAGCTATAATGTTATTGGGGGTAATAACATCAGGAATACTTGTAAAATATACAATAGATTTATCGAAAAAAGCGTCAATAACGGCATTTATATCAACAGAAGGGGCAAAAAATGAAAAAAATTCATAAACAAGCACTTGCAATAATTGCACTTATAATTTTATTCATATCATTTGATATAGGATTTTATAACCTAATAACTAAAAGGTTTATAAATAACTATGGAGAAGAAATGCAAGAAAAATCAATAAAATTAAAAGAATATTTACCGTTTGACGAGAATTCCAAAATAGTAAAGAAGCAGTCAAACTTAAAAATAGAAGGAAAAATACCTGTAATTGACGGAGCTACAGCTTTGTATCCAATATATTCAGCATTTGTAAATTCAATATACCCAGAAGAAAGTATAGAATTTGATGGAAAAGAATTTGCTAAAACAAGTGCTATACAAAAAAGTGGAACAACAAAAGCATATAAGGCAATAGTAGATGGAACAGCAGATATAATATTTTGTGCCCAGCCTTCCAAAGAACAATTGGAATATGCAAAATCAAAAAATATTGAGTTAGAATTAGTACCAATAGGAAAAGAAGCATTCGTTTTTATAGTAAATTCAAAAAATGAAATAAGCAATTTAACCATAGAGCAAATAAAAGGAATATATGAGGGAAAATATAAAAACTGGAAAGAACTTGGTGGACAAAATTCAAAAATAATAGCACTTCAAAGAGCAGAGCGGTAGTGGCAGTCAAACTCAAATGATAGCATTTATGAATGGAGAAAAAATTTCAAAAACAAAAAATAGGTTTATTGGTAAAAGTATAGGATATTCGTTCAGATACTATGTAAATGACATAGTATCTGACGGAAATCTGAAAATGCTTTCTGTAGATGGAATATATCCGAATATAGAAAACATAAAAAGTAATACATATCCTATTACAGATAATTTTTATGCAGTATATAGAAAAGATGACTCAAATGAAAATATAAAAAAAGTAATAGATTGGGTTATATCAGATGAAGGGCAAGAAATTATAAATGAAACAGGCTATGTTGGAATAAAATGATTACAGATTTGGTTTTATTAAAAATTATGTATTTTTTAATAAAGGAAAGGAAGAAAAATGGATTTTAAAGAAAATAAAGGTATTACATTAATAGCACTTGTTGTAACAATAATTGTGTTACTAATTTTAGCAGGAATAACAATTGCAATGTTAACAGGTCAAAATGGAATACTAAATAGGGCGACAGATGCCAAAAACGCTAATGGAACAGCTCAAATAGATGAGCAAGTAAAACTTGCTGTAGCAGAGGCTTTATCTAATGGACTAGGAACAATAACAGAAGCAAATTTAAGAGCAGCATTAGATAATAATGTAGGAGCAGGAAACTATACTTTAACAGGTGATGCTACAAATGGATGGACAATAATAGCTGGTGAAAAAACATATAAAATAAATGGAAATGGGGATATATCTGGAGGAGACAATACTGGTGGAAATACTGGCGGAAATACTGGTGGAACAACAGGTGGCAAAGACGGAACATCTATAGATGGAAAATATAGTGAGGCTGGAATAACAGAAAATCAAATAGCTTCAAGAGATTTATTTGACTACGAAATAATAGATAATTCTTCTAGAACAGCTAGAATAACTAGAATAAAAGAAGAATATTGTAATGATAATGGTCATGGAAGTGGAAACAATAGTCGAAATGAAGCCGCAGATACCAACTATGAGATCAATTATCCAGGAATAACAAATACGCTTATAATTCCATATAAAGTTCAAATGGTAAATCCCGATACAAATGTTACGGAAGAATATACAATAACAGAAGTATGCCTAGCAGTAAGAGATAAGAGAGAGAGTGATGCATGTACAACGTTACCTAGTATAGAAAATATTATATATCCTAATACTATAACAAAAATGTATAGTCATGTATATGGGAAAGGCGATTATGGTCAATTCGATGGGAGCTATATTGGTCAAAATTATTGTTATGGTGTTATTGGAGCAGATCATAACTTAAAAAAGGTAGTTTTATCAGAAAATCTTGAAGAAATTCCAATTGGACTTTTTAACATAATGGAAGAATCAAGAGAAAAAGGATATAATGGTATAGATAGCATAAAAATACCTAGTAAAGTGAAGAAGATAGGGGGTGGTGCATTTATTGGATGTACAAAATTAACAGAAATAGATTTGAAAAATGTAACCAAAGTAGGGGGTGATGCATTTGCGGGGTGTACAGGATTAACAAAAATTAATTTAGAAAATGTAACTGAAATTGGAGATAATACATTTTCTGGATGTACAGGATTAACAAAAATTAATTCGGAAAATGTAACTGAAATTGGATACCTTGCATTTAGTGGCTGTACAAGTTTAACGGAAATTAATTTGGAAAATGTAACTGAAATTGAAAATCAAACATTTGATGGATGTACAGGATTAACAAAAATTAATTTGGAAAATGTAACTGAAATTGGAGACTGGGCATTTGAAGACTGTACAAGTTTACCAGAAATAGATTTAAGTAAGGTAACAAAATTGGGTTCTTGTGTATTTGAGGGTTGGACATCAAATCAAAAAATTAAAGTTCCATTTGCCTCAACTGATTCTTTACCATCTGGGTGGGATATCCATTGGAATAGATATTGCAATGCCCAAATAATATACACGGATAGCTAAAGAGTATATAATTTTAAAGTAAAATAATAAATAATTATAT